>JAYPMZ010000138.1:0-1890 GCA_038130205.1 Erythrobacteraceae bacterium
GGGGTCGATCGCGCCATCGAAATCGTCGAAAAGGCGCTCGAACGCTATGGTGCGCCGGTCTATGTCCGGCACGAGATCGTCCATAATAAATATGTAGTCGAGGGGCTGAAGGCCAAGGGCGCGATTTTCGTCAAGGAACTCGACGAAGTGCCGACCGATGCGCCAGTCGTTTTCAGCGCGCACGGTGTGCCCAAATCGGTTCCCGCCGAGGCCGAGCGGCGCAATATGATCTATGTGGATGCGACCTGCCCGCTGGTTTCCAAGGTTCATCGCCAGGCCGAGCGCCAGCTTGAAAAAGGCCGTCATATTATCTTTATCGGCCACCGCGGCCACCCTGAAGTGATCGGCACCATGGGCCAGGTCGAAGACGGCCAGATGACGCTGGTCGAAACGGTCGAGGATGTGGCCAACCTGCCCTTCGATCCCGATCAGCCGCTCGCCTACCTCACCCAGACCACGCTTTCGGTCGATGACACCGTCGAAGTGATCGCCGCACTCGAAGCGCGCTATCCGCATGTCAGCGGCCCGAAAGCCGAGGACATTTGCTACGCGACCTCGAACCGTCAGGCCGCGGTCAAGGAACTGGCAGCCGATTGCGATCTGGTGCTGGTCGTGGGTGCGCCCAATTCCTCCAATTCGCTGCGGCTGGTCGAAGTGGCCGAGCGATTGGGCACACCCAGCAAGCTGATCCAGCGCGCCGAAGAGATCGATCCCGCATGGCTCGACGGCGTGACGACTATAGGCCTCACCGCAGGAGCATCGGCTCCGGAAATTCTGGTGCGCGAAGTCGTCGATGCGCTCTCAAAACTGCGCACCGTGACCGAACGCACGATCACCACGGCGGAAGAGAAGATGGTCTTCAAACTGCCGCGGCAGCTGACCGAATAGGCGCGGCGCTCGCATGGCGGTCTATACTCATCTCGGCGCGGAAGACCTCGCGGCGCTGATCGCGCATTACGATGTCGGCGAACTGGTTTCGGCCAAGGGCATTGCCGAGGGGGTCTCCAATTCCAATTGGCTGATCGAAACCACGGGGCCCGACGGCAAGGGCTCGCGGTACATTCTTACGATGTACGAACGCCGCATCGACCTTAATGATCTGCCGTTCTTCCTCGACCTGATGGATCACCTCGCGGCCAAGAATTGCCCCGTGCCGCGCACGATCCACGACCGCGACGGGGCGAGCTATCGGCATATTAACGACAAAGCGGTCGCGATGATCGAATATCTCTCGGGCGTATCGGTCGATCATCCCACCGCAGGGCAAGCCTATTCGGTGGGACGGGCGCTGGCTCAAAACCATCTCGCGGTGGCTGATTTCGGACAGAGCCGGGTCAACGACATGTCGCTGTCGCAATGGTCGGCGACGGTCGAGCGGTGCGGGCGTGACGCGCTGGCCGAAATCGACCCGAGCCTGCCCGTCATTCTGGATGAAACGCTGGCCGGATTTGACGGAAGCTGGACCGACAATCTGCCGGGCGGTGTCGTCCATTGCGATCTCTTCCCCGACAATGTTCTGATGCTGGGCGACGAGGTGACAGGGCTCATCGACTTCTATTTTTCCGCCAGCGACGCCTTTGCCTATGATTTCGCGGTGACGCACGCCGCGTGGTGCTTTTCGGGCGATGGCCGAAACTATCGCCCCGAAATCGGCGAGGCGCTGATGGCGGGCTACGAGACCGTTCGCACTCTGAGCGACGAGGAGCGCGCCTCCCTGCCGCTGCTCGCACGCGGTGCCTGTGTGCGATTCACCACCAGCCGCGCCGAAGACTGGATTACCACCCCTGCCGATGCGCTCGTCACCCGCAAGGACCCGATGGATTTCGTCCGGCGGCTCCAGTTTTACGGTGAACACGCCAGCGGGTTGTTTGCACGCGGCAAATGATCGGG
>JAYPMZ010000138.1:1900-4607 GCA_038130205.1 Erythrobacteraceae bacterium
CGGCCCCGGCTGCTGGGGCGCTCTGCTGCGCATGGGCAAACACGAAAAGGAATTGTCGGGCGGTGAGGCCGATACCACCAACAACCGGATGGAGCTGATGGCCGCGATCAAGGGGCTGGAGGCACTCACCGAACCTTGCGCGGTGACACTATGGTCGGACAGCAAATATGTGCTCGACGGGATTACGAAGTGGGTCCACGGTTGGAAGAAGCGCGGCTGGGTCAACGCCTCGAAAAAACCCGTGCGCAATGCCGATCTCTGGCACGAACTGATCGAAGCGTCCGCGCGGCACACGATCGACTGGCGCTGGGTCAAGGGGCACTCGGGCCACGCAGAAAATGACCGTGTCGACCAGCTTGCCAGCGACGAAGCCGACCGCATTGCTGCGGCGTAATTTAAAGCCTTCAATGCAAAACGGGCGCACCGGCATCCCGGCACGCCCGTTCTGAATTTCGTCAGACGACAGGTTTAGCTGTTGTCTTCGATCGGCGCGCCGGGGCCGTTCTTCTGGATCGAAGCGATCGCGTTCTTCGCGCTGTCCTTGCTCGAATAGCCTTCGGTCGAGAACATGATCTCGCTGTTGTATTTGAAGCGAACGCGGAATTCGCCAGCCTTGTCCTTATAGATTTCGAACTTGTGAGCCATTTTTGGTGTTCCTCTATCAAGGTGGTTGAAACTCGACCTGCATCTTACAGATAGCCGACCTGCTGGCTACCCCGTCCTTCGCGCTTTTTCGGCACTGAACCGAGCAGGCGAATAGGCTTGCGGATCAATTGCGCGCGTAAGGTCGTCGGGCTCCAGCCCCAGCAGCACTTGCGAAGCGAGCCGGGCGGCGGCAGGCGCTGTCTGGATGCCGAAACCGCCCTGCCCTGCAAACCAGTTGAAGCGCGAAACCGCAGGATCGGGTCCGTAAACGGGCAGGCGGTCGGGGGCGAAGCTGCGCAGCCCTGCCCAGCGCCGCTCCACCGCCTCGATTCGCCAGTTGGTCACCTGTTGAAAGCGGTCGATCGCAACCGCCACGTCCATTTCTTCAGGTGCTGCATCGCAAGGGTCGCTCGGGATTTCGTCATGCGGGCTGAGCCAGAGGCGGCCATTGTCGGGCTTGAAGTAGAAGCCGCCCGAAATATCCAGCACCAGCGGTTGATCGGCAACCGCTTCGGGGGAGACACGCAATTGCACGACTGTTCGCCGCAAGGGGCCGATACCAAGCGGCTGTGCGCCCGCCAGAGCGGCAAGCGTGTCCGCCCAGGCTCCCGCGGCGTTGACGACCTGCGCTGCGCGATAAGTTTCGCCGCGCTCGGTCCCGATCCGCCAGCCTCCCGGCTCGCATGCAAGTTCGCTTACCCGCGCCCGGCAGACCAGATCGACGCCGCCCTGACGCAAGGCCTTGAGATAATGCTGATGCAATGCCGCGACGTCGATATCGGCGCAGGCGGGTTCATAGATCGCATCGCACCATTCTTCCCGCAGCTGCGGAACTTTCGAGCGCAAACCGCCCGCGTCCAGACGCTCGATGGTCACACCGGTTCCGGCAAAACGCTCGACGAAGCCGTCCATCTTCGCCTTGTCCTCAGCCCGACCAATGTAAAGCGCGCCGCGCTGGTTCAGATAGCCATGCTCGCGCAGATAGCCGCCCGAGGGCAGAGTCAGCGGGACGAGGCCGGGGCCGCCGTAGCACTCCTCCCAGAACGCAGCCGAACGCCCGGTCGAGTGGTAGCCGGGAGCATCCTCCGCTTCGAGCACGAGAACCTTGGCATGAGGTGCGAGTTCGGCGGCGATGCTCGCGCCTGCCATTCCCGCCCCGATTACCGCGAAATCGTAAAGCGTCTCGGTCATCGCGCGGGCGCTACCTCGTCCAGAAAATCGGCAATCGCGCTCATCGTCTTGTCGCGCACTTCATCCACTTCGCGCAGGATCTCATGGTGTGCCTCCTTGCCGAAGGTCACGAGCGTGCAGTTCGGCAGCCTGCGTGCAGCGCGCAGGTTGGCCTCATGGCTTACCAGCCTGTCCGCCGAAGTGGAGATAATCAGCACAGGGGTTGTGACCTTTTCCAAGGCTCCCGGCGCTTCGAGCGCACGCCATGAGGCATAGGCCCGCTCGACCCAACCCCAGCTGGCGGGGCCCATGACGAGTTCGGGGCGATGTTCGCGCCACCATGATTCGTCGGCATAGCGGTCGGCATCATGCGTCAGCAGTTCTGAACGGCCAATCGGCAGTTCGCCCGGCTTCTCGCTCCACTTCCACGCCTGCCGCGTGGGATCGCCCACCTTTGTCATCAACTTGGCGACAAAATGGAGCAGCGGCAGCGGCAGAGGCGGACCGTTCATCCCCAGCATGGGGGCAGACAGCACGGCAGCGTCGGGTGCGAACAATCCGTCGACCAATGCGCGCATGATCAGATGGCCGCCCATCGAATGTCCGGCGATCACATGCGGTCCCGGCACCTCGGCAATCCACTGCTTCCAGATATGTGCAAGGTCATGAGTCCATGTGCTGAAATCATCGATGTGTCCGGTGACTTCATCCTTGCCGAGCCGCCCCGACCCCGCCTGCCCGCGCCAATCGGACGCGGTTACGTGCCAACCGGCGCGGTGCCATTGTTCGAGCGTTTCGAGATATTTCTCATAGGTGTCGCCGCGCCCCGGAAAAAACAGGATCGACCCGCGCGGAGCCGCATCCTGTCCCGCCCAGTCGATCCGGCGCAGCA
>JAYPMZ010000138.1:4617-6970 GCA_038130205.1 Erythrobacteraceae bacterium
CGCAGGACATGGCCATCAGCGGCCAGCCTAGTGCTTTCCTTGGCGGCAGGAGGGATTGCACGCCGATCAATCGGCCCGTGCAGATCAGCCGTCGCTTCGCTCAAAGTGCTGATGACCCGCCTCCGATCGTGGTTACTATTTGGTAAGCAGTCATCTGTAGCACCCGGTTCCCAAGGGAAAAACCGGCGGACTGGCTTAACCGACAATCCGCCCTGCCGAATGAAAGTTCCGGGGGCCACATGCTTGCTGACTTGCTTCACTACGGACTGCTGATTGCCTTGGCAATTGCGCTGCTCTACGCCTCGTTCACCGACATTCGCAGCCGCACCATCGCCAATTGGCTGAATCTGGCAATTGCGGCAGGCGCGCCGGTGTTCTGGTTTGCAAGCGGCATGTCGGTCTGGCCGGACATGGCCTGGCAGCTCGGCTTTGCGGTGATCGTTGCCGCTATCCTTATCGGTATCTTCGCGCTCGGCCTCAAGCTTAACATGGTCATCCTCGGCGGCGGCGACATCAAGCTGCTGGGCGCACTCGCGCTCTGGCTGTCTCCGACAATGTTCCTGCAACTGCTGATTATCATGGCTGTGGCGGGCGGTGTGCTCGCCGCGTTCTTCGTCGCGCGCAGGATCATCATGAAGCCCAAGCGGCAGGCCAGCCTGCCTTACGGCGTCGCCATCACCTTTGGTGCGCTGTGGGTGCTTTACCCCATGCTTATCACTGTTCCGGCGTTCGCATGAGCCGCGCCGTGAACCCGATCTTAACCAATTCGGACTTAACGACTGCAACCATACCTGCCCGCCAACTACCGGGCTGACACAAGGGGGCTAATTAGCCATGGATAGGAAGAAACTGGTTCTGCTGCTTGGTGCGCTGGTCGTTGCGATCGGCTGTGCCTTCCTTGCTCGCAGCATGTTTGCAGGCGAAGCAGCTCCGGTTGCGGAAGCTGCGCCCGAGCCGAAAGGCCCGAAGGTGCTCGTCGCCAATCGCGCGCTGCCGGCAGGCACAATCATCACGGCTGACGCCATGGGCTACCAGATGTGGCCCGAAGAGCTGGTTCAGGACGCCTACTTCATCGAAGGCGAATCCGACATGAGCCAGCTGCTCGGCACCGTGGTCCGTTTCCCGATCACCGCTGGTGAGCCCGTTACCCAGGGTTCGCTCGTGAGCCCTGGCGACCGCGGCTTCCTCGCTGCGGCGCTTGGCCCGGGCATGCGTGCGGTTACCGTTCCTGTGTCGGCCAAGACCGGCGTCGCAGGCTTTGTCTTCCCGGGTGACCGCGTCGACGTTGTTCTCACCCAGACCATCGAAGGCGAAGGCCGCCCGCTGAATGCTGCGGAAACCGTTCTTCGCAACCTTCGCGTCCTCGCAACCGATCAGACCACCGAGCAGGTGACCGATGAAGAAGGCAAGACCGTTGTCCGCGCCTTCCGTACGGTGACGCTCGAAGTGACCCCGCAGATCGCGGAAAAGGTCGCTGTCGCCCAGACCATCGGTCAGCTGACGCTGGTGCTGCGTTCGATCGCCGACAACCAGGCCGAACTCGAACGCGCGATTGCCTCTGGCGATGTTCGCATCCCGGACGATGCCACTCCCGAGGAAGAAGAGCGTATTCTCAAGACCGCGATGGGTCAGCCCGTTGACCGCGGTTCGACCTTCTCGACCGGTGGTGACGTGTCGCGCTTCCAGCGTCGCAATGTTCCGCCGCAGGACGACGGTGGCTCCTCGCGTCAGACGCCGGCTGCTCCGGGTGTGCCTTCGCAGACCAATGGCACGCCGACCTACTCCGGCCCGACGGTCCGCGTGACCCGCGGCAAGGCTACCAGCGAAGTGCCCGTGGGCGGTTCGATCAGCGCATCGGTTGCACCGGGCGCAGGTCAGGTCGGCCAGGCCATGCCGGGTGCGCTGAGCACGGTCCGCTGAGAGGAATGACCATGCAATTCACATCCACAAGCGAGACCAATCCGGCCGTGTCGGCCGCGACGAAATCAGGGAAATCCACAGGGGGCCCCAAGATGAAAGTCAAAACCTTTACCAAAGAAGACTCCACCAACTAAAAAAACCCCACCAAATAAAAAAGCTCCACCAAATAAAACTTTACCTAATAAAACCATACCAAAGAAATCACCACCAACTCGGAAGAAGGTAGTCGCCAAGAAGAAGCGACCGGCCAAGCCCATGACAGCGGAACAGAAAGCAGCAATGGAAGCGAAAGGCTTAGGCAAACCCAAGACCGTCAAGGTCGGATATGTATCCAAGAAGGACGGATTCCACCCGCGAACTGGCGTATCAGTCGAGGTGTACCGTGCCGACCCCCTGAACGGTCTCTCAAAGGATCAGAAGCGCATTCTGAGAG
>JAYPMZ010000139.1:0-5758 GCA_038130205.1 Erythrobacteraceae bacterium
AAGCCGCGCTGCGCGAAAAGATGAACATTCCGATCATGCACGATGACCAGCACGGCACCGCGATCATTACCGCCGCCGGCCTCTTGAACGCCTGCCACCTGACGGGCCGCAAGATGGAGGACGTGAAAGTCGTTGTGAACGGCGCCGGCGCCGCAGCCATCGCCTGTACCGCGCTGATCAAGGCGATGGGCGTGGCGCACGAAAACGTTATCATGTGCGACCGCTCCGGTCCGATCACTCCGGGCCGCGATGGCATCGACCAGTGGAAGAGCGCGCATGCGGTCGCCACCGATGCGACCACGCTCGAAGAGGCGCTCAAGGGCGCGGATATCTTCCTCGGTCTTTCGGCAGCGGGCGCGCTAAAGCCTGAATGGGTTGCCGATATGGCGGATAAGCCGATCATCTTTGCAATGGCGAACCCGACGCCCGAAATCATGCCGGACGATGCAAAGGCCGTCCGCCCCGATGCGATCATCGCCACGGGCCGCAGCGACTTCCCCAATCAGGTCAACAATGTCCTCGGCTTCCCCTTCATCTTCCGCGGCGCGCTCGACGTGCAGGCGACGACGATCAACGAAGAGATGAAGGTCGGTGCAGCGGTGGCGATTGCCGAACTGGCGCGCCAGCAAGTGCCGGAGGAAGTCTCGGCCGCCTATGGCAAGAACCAGAAGTTCGGTACCGACTACATCATTCCCGCACCTTTCGATCCGCGTCTGATCGAGGTCGTGTCCTCTGCCGTTGCCAAGGCGGCGATGGATTCGGGCGTTGCACAAAAGCCGATCGAAGATTTCGACGAATATCGTCACAACCTCAAATCGCGGCTCAACCCGACCACGGCTGTGCTCACCGGCGTTTACAACGAGGCGCGCAATAATCCCAAGCGGATGGTGTTTGCCGAAGCCGAGGAGGAAGTGGTGCTGCGCGCAGCGATCCAGTTCCGCGATTTCGGTTATGGCACGCCGATACTCGTCGGGCGGACAAAGGCGGTGCTCGACAAGCTGCACCAGCTGTCGGTCTCCGATCCTGGCAGCTTCGAAATCCAGAACTCGGCGGACAGCGAGCATGTGCCCGAGATGGTTTCCTATCTCTACAAGCGCTTGCAGCGCCGCGGCTTTACCGAGCGTGACGTGCGGCGCATGGTCAATCAGGAGCGCAACGTTTTTGCCTCGCTGCTGGTGGCGCTGGGTCATGGTGACGGCATGATCACCGGCGTCACGCGCACCTTCGCGCAGACCGCGCGCGAAGTGAACCTCGTGCTCGATCACAAGCCCGACGCGCTGACCTTCGGTATCCACATGATGGTGGGCAAGAACCACACCACCTTCCTAGCCGATACCACGATTAACGAGCGTCCGACTTCCGAACAGCTGGCGCATATCGCGCGCGAGACGGCTGCTGTGGCGCGGCGCATGGGGCATGAGCCGCGCGTTGCCTTCCTGTCTTATTCGACCTTCGGCAATCCGTCGGGTCAATGGCTCGGCAATATCCGCGATGCGGTGGCGATCCTCGACCGCGAAGGGGCCGACTTCGAATATGAAGGCGAAATGGCGCCCGATGCCGCACTCAACCCGAAGGTGATGGAGCTTTATCCCTTCAGCCGCCTGAGCGCGCCCGCCAATGTGCTGATCATGCCGGGCCTGCAATCGGCAAACCTTTCGGCCAAGCTGCTGCGCGAACTTGGTGCGAACACCACCGTGGGGCCGATGCTGATCGGGATGGAGAAGCCGGTGCAGATCGTTCCGATGACGGCGGCGGCTCCCGACGTGCTGACGCTGGCGGTTTTGTCTGCCGCAGGCGTTGTCGGTTGATCCAAAAAGAGGACCCGGCGCAATGCCGGACCCCCTAGGTTGGAAAGCGGTACTACCCGCCTCGTGAATTGTTTGGTGGTGCTGTTACGCGGCGAGCGCTTCGCGGTTCACCGTGCCCACGGCGATGCCAGTGAGGCGGTGGTCGCCGCTGCGCGTTTCATCGAGACAGCTTCGTAGAGTCTCGGCATCATTGTCCCGGCCGAGGCGTTCCGCGAAAGCTGCCGCCGTGCCGTATCCCGCCATCGCATAGTGTGCCATACGTTGATACTGGGCAATGATCGAAGCATCGCGCACATCGCTATCGGCAATGTCTGCGTTAAGGGCGTGGGCTTTGGCCTCCTTCACGAGACCTTCCATGCCCTTGCAGTGTTCGCCGTTAGGATCGGCATCCAGCGACTGGATAAGGCCTTTGACCTTTTCCATGCCCTGCGAAATTCCCACGACGCCTTGGGTCAGCGCCTCACCGAGTTCAGATGATGCTGCCTCCCGCTGCAATTGCTTGGTGACATCAAGCGCCTGTTTGTTGGCGCTGTAGAGGTCCTGCAGCTGGTCGGTATAAAGGTCGGAAAGTGTGCGGATAGTCATAAAGATTCTCCTCTTGATTGGCGTCGTTACACACAAGAGGTGGGGTTGAATTGCTATAATTCAACCAGAAAACCCTTATATTACTGCTGTTTAAGGTGAAGCGTTAATCAGTCGCGATGGATCGAGATATATCATAACGCCATTCTCAGGCGGTCACCGGGAGGTTGCTTCCGGGATCAGACCCGGCTGTTTTGCTGCTCACTTTCGACGGAAGCGGAAGTACCAGACCTCGTGCCCGAACACGGTCCGCGCCTTGTGTTCATAACGGGTTTCGCACCAGCCCGACGGGCGGTTCTGCCAGTTGGCGGGGCCTTCGACGACCCATTCGAATTTGTCCGTGTGTCGCTGCATCACCATCAGCGCATGGCGGACATAGACCGGGTGGTCGGTTCCGAAGCGGAACTCACCACCGGGCTTGATCTTGTCGGCCAGCAGCGCGACCGGACCATCGTTCATCATCCGGCGCTTGGCGTGCTTGTTCTTGGGCCAGGGGTCGGGGTGCAGCAGATAGGCCATCGTCAGCGCGCCGTCGGGAATACGCTGGAGTACCTGCAAGGCATCGCCATGGTGCAGGCGGACATTGGCGAGCTTGCCTTCCTCTATATGCGTCAGCGCCTGCGCGACCCCGTTGAGGAAGGGCTCGGCACCGATGAAGCCGTGATTGGGCAGGAGGTCGGCGCGGTAGGCGAGGTGCTCGCCGCCGCCAAAGCCAATCTCGAAATGCAGCGGGCAATCTTCGCCGAACAGGGATTGCGCGGTCACAGGCCCTTCTTCGGGGACGGAAATCTGCGGCAGCAGATTGTCGACCAGCGCCTGTTGCTTGGCGCGCAGCGGCTTTCCGACGCTACGGCCATACAGCCGGGTGAGAGTGGTGGGGTCGCCTTCTTTGTATGCGCTCATGCGCGGTGCGCTAGGCGGGCACAGGGCGGCTTGTCCAGCCGGTTTTGACAGGATTGGCGGTTGAGGGAAAGGCTGTGGTCCCTATATCGCGCCGCGACATGGATATTCTTGCCAGCTTTTATGCCCAGCAGCCCGATTGGGCGCAGACCCTCATTGCTCTTGCAGGCCTCGTGCTTGCCGCGCTCGCGGTCAATTTCATCCTCAAGCGGATTATTCTGCGCGCGGCTGCGCCCTATCTCGACCAGACGACCAACACTTCCGACAAGGCGGCCGCCTGGCTTGCAACCGCGGCGCCGCTGCTGGTGATTTCCTTTGGAATTGCGTTCGTGCCATCGCTGCCGGAGCAGGCTTACACCATCATTCGCAATCTCGCGCAGGCGCTGATCGTGATCTCGGTCGCGATGGCGATCGTCACCGCGCTGACCTACGTCAACGAATTGTACGAGCGCCAGCCGCGCTCGAAGGATCGCCCGATCAAGGGCTTTATCCAGCTAATCAAGATCGTGGTGCTCTGCGGCGCGGCGATCATTCTTATCTCGGTGCTGATCGACGAGTCGCCACTGCTCCTGCTCTCGGGCCTCGGCGCGATCACGGCGGTTTTGCTCTTGGTGTTCAAGGACACGATCCTCAGCCTCGTTGCGAGCGTTCAGCTGACCACCAATGACATGCTGCGCGTGGGCGACTGGATCACCATGCCGAGCATGGAAGCCGATGGCGACGTGGTCGATATCTCGCTGCACACGGTGAAAGTGCAGAACTTCGACAAGACGATCACCACCATTCCCACGCACCGGCTGGTTTCGGATGCCTATCAGAACTGGCGCGGCATGGCCGAAAGCGGCGGAAGGCGAATCAAGCGCAGCATCGTGCTCGACCAGAATTCGATCCGTTTTCTTTCGGACGAGGAGGTTTCGGAATTCGGGAAGTTCAAGATGCTCAAGGACTATCTCGCCGCCAAGCGCACCGAGATCGGCGAGTGGAACGCGCGCGAGATGCAAGGCGAGGACGCGCCGGTCAATGCGCGCCGCCTCACCAATATCGGCACTTTCCGCGCCTATATTCAGGCCTATCTCGAATGGCATCCGCACATTGGCGAGGGCTTTATGCTGCTGGTCCGGCAGATGCCGCCGGGGCCGCAAGGACTGCCGATCGAGATTTACTGCTTCACCGACACCACCGGCTGGAACGAATACGAGAACATTCAGGGCGATATCTTCGATCACCTGCTGGCGATTGTTCCCGAGTTCGGTCTCAAGCTGTTTCAGGAACCGACGGGGCGGGATTTCGAAGCGGCGCTGAAACCCGCCTGAGCGGGACGCACCCGGTCCGAACGCAAACGCCCGAGGTGTTTCCACCCCGGGCGCTTCGCTGAAATTGATACTGGCCGTTGAGGCGCAACAAATTACGCGGCTTCGGCTTCCTCGTTCGGGTCGCGCAGCACATAGCCGCGGCCCCAGACGGTTTCGATGTAGTTCTCGCCGCCGCATGCGTGGCTGAGCTTTTTGCGCAGCTTGCAGATGAAGACGTCGATGATCTTGAGTTCCGGCTCGTCCATCCCGCCATACAGGTGGTTGAGGAACATTTCCTTGGTCAGCGTGGTGCCCTTGCGCAGCGAAAGCAGCTCGAGCATCGCATATTCCTTGCCGGTCAGGTGTACGCGGGCGCTGTCGACTTCGACGGTCTTGGCGTCGAGGTTCACGGCCAGCTTGCCGGTGCGGATGATCGACTGGCTGTGGCCCTTCGAACGGCGCACAACGGCGTGGATGCGGGCGACCAGCTCTTCGCGGTGGAAGGGTTTGGTCACGTAATCGTCGGCACCGAAGCCGAATGAGCGGATCTTGGAGTCCATTTCGGCGATACCCGAAAGGATCAGAACCGGCGTCTGCACCTTGGCGACGCGCAGCTTCTTGAGCACGTCATAGCCGTGCATGTCGGGCAGGTTGAGGTCGAGCAGGATGATATCGTAATCATACAGCTTGCCCAGATCGAGGCCTTCTTCGCCAAGATCGGTCGAGTAAACGTTAAAACCTTCCGTGGTGAGCATGAGCTCAATCGCTTTCGCGGTTGTCGGCTCGTCCTCGATCAGCAGAACTCGCATTGCTGTTCCCCTAGTTGCCCCAGTAGCTGGACCTAAACTTTCGCGGTAACTCCTCGCTAAGAGGTGTTGCGCTCTATTAACCACACGATCTCTGAACGGAAAAGGTTAACGCGTCGTAAATGGGTTAGCGAAAAGTTTGCGAGTCTTTTAGGTAACAGTAAGTTAGGTTGTTGCCTGCGCAGTTACCGCATGGGAACGGAGCGGGTTCATAGCGTGATCACAAGCCCGCCAGCTTTTTTGCCCGCCGTCTTTGCGCGCTTGAACCGATGCCGATAGCCTCGCGGTATTTGGCGACCGTGCGTCGCGCGAGGTCGAAACCTTCTTCTTTCAGTAGATCGACGAGCTTCTGGTCCGAAAGCACCTTTTT
>JAYPMZ010000139.1:5768-6848 GCA_038130205.1 Erythrobacteraceae bacterium
GATACGCCGCGGCGGAAAAAGCCGTCCTGCTGCTTCACAATCTCGGCAGCGGTTTTGAGGATCGTTTTCTGCCGCTGGTCGAGGGCCCGGATCAGCCAGTGCGCATCGGCAAGCTTTTCCTTCAGCCAGCCTTGTGTCTCGGTGTTGGGCTTGCCGCCGCTCAATTCGACATAATAGCTGCGGTTGACGATCAGGCGCGGCAGGGTCTCTTCGTTGAGCGCGATATCCCAGCCGCCCGCATCGTTTCCGGTCAGCAGCACATCGGGAACCACCGCGTCGCTTGCGCTGGGAGCGAAAGCGAGGCCCGGTTTCGGGTCGTATTGGCGCAGTTCGCGCAGCATGTCGGCAAAGTCTTCTTCGTCGACCTGACACAGCCGCTTGAGCCGCGCGACCTCGCCCCTGGCGACGAGATCGAGATTGTCGAGCAGCGCCGCCATACACGGGTCGTAGCGGTCGGCCTCGCGTGCTTGCAGCGCCAGACATTCGGCAAGGTCGCGCGCGCCGACGCCCGTGGGGTCGCACATATGAATGACCTCCAGCGCGTCCTCTACCTCGTCGAGAGTGATGCCGAGGTCGAAGGCGATTTCACGCAAGTCGGTGCCCAGATAGCCTGCTTCGTCGAGCAGGCCGGCGATGTGGCGTGCTGCAAAGGCCTCGCGATCGTTGCAGGCGAGCGCGCCGATCTGGTTTTCGAGATGCTCGCTGAGAGAAATTTCCGCCGCACGGGTTTCCTCGAAGTCGGGCAGGCCCTCGCTCGATAAACCGCCACCCGCCGCCGCACCCCAGTCGGAGCCCGATGCGGGGTTGGCGTCGCCGGTGTCGCGGTCACGGTCGAGGGCACCGGCATCGATATCGAGCGGTGCATCGCCTTCACCGCCGCCCTGCATTATCAGCTGGTCGGCAGTGAATTCCTCGCGCGGAATATCGTCAGGCTCACCACCGGGACCATCATCCTCGCGCGACACAGCACCGGCCTCAAGCAGCGGATTGGCTTCAAGCGCTTCTCCGATGAAGGTCTCGATTTCAAGATTCGAGGCCGCGAGCAGCTTGATCGCCTGCTGCAACTGCGGCGTCATCACC
>JAYPMZ010000140.1:0-3766 GCA_038130205.1 Erythrobacteraceae bacterium
GTACGAGGCGCTGCTGTCCTATGAACGCGTGCGCGCTCTGGACGAAGGGCTGGTCGAGTATAACCGGCTGGTGCTTTCGATCGAGCGCCGCGTGGCGCAGCAGGTGTCGCCCTATGCCGATCTGACGCTGGCGCAGTCGCGGCTGACCCAGCTCGAGGTGCAGCGCATGACCGCGCAGGAACGCGGCGATGCGGCGATGCTGCGGCTGACCGAGCTGGTGGGGATGGAAGTCCCCGCGCCTGTGCTGCCCGATATGGATATCACCGAAGGTCTGCCGCCTGAAGCAATCGCCGTGGACGAGATGATGGCGTGTTCTCCCGCGCTCGCACGGATGCGCGGGCAGATCGATGTTGCCGAAGCCCGCGCAAGAACCGCGCGCAGCAATCTCTTCCCTCAAGTGCTGCTGCAACTTTCGCAGAACGAGATCACTGGCGCACGCGCCGCTCTGGTGCTGCGGGCGCAAACGGGCAACGGGCTTAACCTTCTGACGCAGGTCGATAGCGCCGAGGCACGTGTGGACGCGGCGGTGGCCGAACTCGGCCAGACCGACCGCGAGGTGCGACGTTTGGTCCGGGCGGAATATGTAACGCTGCGCGCAGGCCAGCTGCGGATCGAGGCGGGCGAGCTTGCCAATCAGGCGGCGAGCGATCTGCTTGCCAGCTATCAGCGCCAATTCGTGGCCGGTCGGCGCAGCTGGCTCGACGTGCTCAACGCAGCACGCGAAGTCACCGATGCGCAAGTGACGGAAAGCGACGCCCGCGTTCTCACCGCTGCAAGCGCGACGCGAATTCTTGCCTATTCGTGCCGTTGGAGGCCAGTAGGGGTGTGATGGCAAACGGCGATCTCTTTTCCGCGCTCGAACGCTATGCCCGTGCGCGCCGCACTTCGATGCCTCCGCAGTGGGATGCAGAGCTGCGCGAACTCGCGCTTCCGGCGGGCGAGGACGCGCTCGAAGCCGTGCGGGTCGAGCTTGGCTGGGACGCGCCCGCGGAAGTATCGGGGCGCCCGCGCGCCGATGAATTTCCGCTGCTGGTGCACGATCCGCACCAAGGCTGGGCCGTCGCGTTGCAATGGGTCGGTGAAGAAGAATTCGCGCTCGCTGGCGGTCCGGAGCGGATGATCTATTCGGACGCGCAAAGCTTTTTCACAATCGCCATCCCCGATCCCTTGCGCGACGACAGCGTAACCGCCTTCGGTGTCTTCGCCCGCGCGATCAAGGCGCGCAGCCGGGTGCTGATGATCGCCGGTATCGCGACGGTTTTCGCCAATATCCTGACGCTCGCGACCTCGCTTTATGCGATGCAGCTTTATGACCGCGTGATCCCGCTGGCGAGTTTCGAGACGCTCGCCGTGCTGACCACAGGCGTGCTGTTTGCGCTGGTGCTTGACCTCACATTACGGTCGCTTCGTGCGATCCTGATCGAAGCCGAAGCGCAGAATATCGACCGCGAAGTGTCCGAGTTCTTCTTCGCCCGTGCACAAGCGATCCGGCTCGATGCGCGCCCGCAAGGGGTGGGCACTATGGCCGCGCAAATCTCGGGGCAGGAGCAGATCCGCCAAGTGATGAGCGCAAGCTCGCTGTTCGTCTTTGCCGATCTGCCGTTTGCGATATTCTTCGTTATCGTCATCGCGGCGATCGGGGGCAGTATCGCGCTGATCCCGATCATCAGCCTGCCGATTGCGGTGCTGATGGCGATTGGCCTTGCGCGCATCATCCGCAAGGGGGCCGATCGCGCTCAGGTGACGGGCAACCAGAAAAACGGGCTGCTGGTTGAAATGCTCGACGCATCGGAAACGGTGAAGGCGAACCTCGGCGGGTGGCAGATGCTCAGCCGCTGGAACCGCCTGATCCGCGAAATCCACCATTACGAAGACCCGGTAAAGCGCGCTTCGGCAGTGTCGGGAACGGTGTTCTCGACGCTCCAGCAAGTGACTTATGTGGCGGTGATGGGCTTTGGCGCCTACCTCGCCGCGACGGGCCAGATCACCACTGGCGGCCTGCTAGCCTGTTCGATTATCGTCGGGCGCATCAACGGCCCGCTAATCGCGCAATTGCCGGGGCTGATCGTGCAATGGGGCTATGCGCGTTCCTCTTTGAAGGCGCTCGACGGCTTGCTCAAACTGCCGGTTGAACGCTCCTCGTCGAGCGGCGGCTTACGGCCAGAGGCGCTGACCGGCCCTGTCGTGGTGGGCGAGGTTGCCTTTGCTTACGGGCAGGGCGAACCGGCAATCCAGATCGACCGGCTCGAAATCGCGCCCGGAGAGCGGGTGGCGCTGGTCGGCGGTGTGGGTGCGGGCAAATCGACGCTCCTGAAGCTGCTGTCTGGCCTTTACACGCCGCAGGGCGGGGCGGTTACGATCGGGGGGCTGGACCTGTCGCAAATCGCCGAGGATGTGGCGCGCTGGCAGGTGGGCTATCTGTCGCAAGGCACTCGGCTGGTGCGCGGCTGCTTGCGCGAAAACCTCACCATGGGTCTTGGCTCGCTGAGCGATGAAGAGCTGATGGAAACCGCGCGCGCGACGGGGCTCGATGCGCTGTTCGGCGGGCAGTCGCGCGGGCTTGATATCGAAGTGCACGAGGGCGGGGCGGGCCTCTCCGGCGGGCAACGCGCACTCGTAGGCATCAACCGCCTGATCCATGCGCGCCCCCGCGTCTGGTTGCTCGACGAACCCAGCGCCGCGCTCGACGTGGCGAGTGAAAAGGCGGCGCTCGACGCGCTTCAGAATGCGATAGGCAAGGACGATATTCTGGTCATGGCGACCCACAAGATTCCGCTGCTCGAACGCTTCACCCGTGTTGTCATCATGGCGCGCGGCCGCGTGATCGGCAGCGAACCGGCGGCCGATTTCCTGCGCAAGGTCCGCGAGCGCCGCGTACCGGGCCAGCCGGCCCCGCAACAGTCCGGCAAGCAGCCGCCTGCCGGACTGGTCACGACTCAAATCAAACCGGGTCAAATCAAACCGGGGAGCACGAAGTGAACCGCCTGCTTCGCCCCGCCACCCTGATCATCGTTACCATCGCGCTCTTGCTGGTGGGGTTCATTGTATGGGCGCAATGGGCCGAGCTCGATCAGGTGACCCGCGCACAAGGCCGCGTCGTGCCTTTCGCCCGCGTGCAGGTCGTCCAGAGCGAACAGGACGGCGCAATCACGCAGATCGCCGTGCGCGAGGGCGAACAGGTCAAGGAAGGGCAGTTGCTCGTCGCGCTCGACACGGTGCAGCTCGAAGCGGGCGTGCGCGAGGCGCGGGTGAAAGTCGCCGCGCTCGAAAGCCGGATGGCGCGCATCAATGCCGAACTGTTCGACCGCCCGCTGGCCTTCCCCGCATCGCTCAACGAGTTCGGCGAGTTTACCAGCAACCAGCGCCAGCTGTTCGAGCGCCGCCGTGCCGCCTTGCAGGCCGAGGTGTCGACGTTGCGCAATCTGGCGGACCTCCAGCAGCAGGAGCTAGATCTCAACATGCCGCTGCTCGAAACCGGCGATGTGGCGCGTTCGGAGATCATCCGTATGCAGCGGCAGGTGGTCGAGACACGCGGGCGCATTTCCAATATCCGCTCGCAATATATCCGCGATTTGCAGGCCGAATTCACCCAGACCGAGGAAGAGCTGGCCACCACGCGCGAACAGCTCGCGCGGACAGAGGACAGCTTGCGCGCCGCCAGCATCACCGCTCCGGTGGACGGCATCGTCAAGAATGTGCGCTTCACCACTATCGGCGGGGTCGTGCGCGCAGGCGAGGAAGTGCTCCAGATCGTGCCGGTGGGTGA
>JAYPMZ010000140.1:3776-6770 GCA_038130205.1 Erythrobacteraceae bacterium
CGAGACGCGATCGCGTGCGTTCGCTCTTTCCATTCGTGGAATCGCGCGTGCCGCCGCGCGACATCGCCTTTGTCAAAACCGGCCAGAGCGCGCGGGTGAACTTCGATGCCTATGACAGCGCGATCTACGGATCTGCCGACGGGACTGTGGTCTTCGTCAGCCCCGATACGCTGACCGAACAGGCGCAGGACGGATCGAGCGAAACCTATTACCGCGTCAATCTGGAAGTCGATACCGCGACCATGCGCGAGGTGGCCGGGCGCGAGCTCATCAACCTCCAGCCCGGCATGACTGCGACAGCCGAAATCCTCACCGGCAAATCGACCGTTTGGTCGTATCTTACCAAGCCGATCCTCAAAACGGTCGATAGCAGTATGGAGGAACGCTAGCAGGTCTGTCGCAGTCGATATTTCAATTGCTTGGCGCAAAGTCCTGCGATAGCGCCCGTGCGATCCACTCCAGGCAATGGGGACGCAAGTGGCACTGAATCCTACCTACACGGTCATCAATCCTGCGGGTGTGTCGCAGACGACTATCGACCTCCTGCTGGGGGTGGCGAATGAGGCCTTCCGCCTTTGGAGCGCGGTTCTGGCCGGCAACGCCGACATTTCCGTGCGGATCGAAATTCTCGAATCCACCAGCAGCGGCGGCGCGCAGGGCGCATGGCGGAACCAGACCAGCGCTGGAATCTACGAAGGGCTCAACGTGATAGTCGGAGCACCTGCGTGGGAACTGCAGACCGGCACCAATCTGGACGGGGACCAGCCCGATATCGTGCTGTTCTTCCAGGCTGACAATCTGCTCAATGAGCTGTTTCTGGACCCCACGCCCGAAACGCGCGACGACATTCCGGGTGAGCGGACCGACGGTCTGAGCGTGCTGCTGCACGAAATCGGTCATGGCCTCGGATTTCTCGGTTATTACAACACCGCCACCAACATGCAGGGCGGGTTTGCGACCCCTTATGACCTGCACCGGGTCGATATCGGCGATCAGGATTTTTTCCGCGGACCCAATGTCACTCGGCACTATGGCGGCGATGTCGAACTGACTGACGGCAATTACGCCCATTACGGCAACTCTCGCGAGTTTCCCGGTTTCAGCGACGATCCGCTGCTCGGTCTGATGAACGGCGTGGTCTACTATCGCGGATGGGCCTACGCGATCAGCTCGCTCGACCTCGCGATCCTCGCCGATCAGGGGCTCGGTACGATCCTCGACGATTATCTCGACAACCCGTGGCAGCAATACATGCGCGGCGGGCAGGGCAATGACGAGCTGAGAGGGAGCGATCTCGATAATGCGTTCTTCGGCGACGAGGGCAATGACGCTCTGTTCGGCTTCGGGGGCAATGATTTTCTTTATGGCGGCGATGGGGCCGATGAGCTTGCCGGCGGACTGGGACAGGATCGGTTGATCGGCGGACCTGGCAACGACTCGCTGTTTGGCGAGGACAACATCGACACCGCCATCGTGAGCGGGTTGCGCTCGCAATACACTGTGACGCAGATCGCATCAGATTTCGGCGCCGTGTACGAAATAGTCGGACCCGACGGCGCAGACACTTTGTCCGAAATCGAATTTCTGCAATTCGACGACCAGACCATCCGCTTGCTCTGGGGCACCGGCATCAGCGTCAATTTCGAAACCGACGACCCTTCAGCCTATGCAGGAGCGATGGAGGCAATCCGCGACTTCAACGGAAACGATCTGGGCGGTGATGGAGCGTGGCTGCGGATCGGGAGCGCGGACGTCAACGGCGATGGCGACATCGACCAGATCCTCGTGAACGATGCGATCGGCCGGTTTGCGACTGTTGGAACCGCGCCGGACGGGCTGGTCTATTTTCGTGATTTCTCGTGGGCCGGAGAAACCCGCGTCGTCGGCACCTATATCGACCCGCTGGTTGAAAGCGGCGATGTGGTCGCAGGCAGCGACAACGACAGCCAGCGCCGTTTCCAGAACGATCTGGAGATCGAGAACATCAATCGCGTGCTCGGCGCGGACGACTACGATGGCGACGGCATCTGGGAGGTGTACTTCGCACTCACCGACGGCACCGCCTATCTGCGCGCGCTGATGCACGAGGACGGCAACATCCGCTACGCCAACTATCAGAGCGAGCAGGAGGTGATCGATTACCTCACCGCCAATGGCTATGACGAAAGCACTTTCGGAGACTGGTTCCCCGCTGGAACGGTTGCCGCAGATACGCTGACTTTCGTGAACGAGGCGCCCAAGCCCTTGGCAACAGCCGTGTCGGACGACCGCCCCCAGCCTGTCGAGCAGCCGTTCGAAATCCACGCGCGTATTCTCGACACTTGGCAGCCGGAGGTATTCGGCTAAGTTGCTGTTCATGGTCCGGCAATTAACCAATAGCGCAGCACGCTTCGTAACTTTGCGAACATAGTCGTGATGACGATAAAAGGTAACAAGACCGCGCATGTCATGCAGAATATTGATCACAACCGCCGCCTTGTTCGCGGCCAGTGCGCAGGGGGCCTGCATGGCTAGTCCTGCTGTTCCCTCATGCAGTGTGGAAGGCGCAAAGCACTTTTCGCCCGCCGCCGCAGAGGGCGATATTTGCGAAGCATTTCAGCGCGATTTCTATACCGCCATGGGCGACGACACCGCCTCCGGCATCTTTTCCATCGCGCTTTCCGTATCTGCCACAGGCACGATCAGTGCGCAGATAAGCGAAGATGGCGCGGCATCCGGCAGGACATTTCCGCAGGTTGCTGTAGATGTGATGGATCGAAACCTTGATTACCGCGATTTGACGCAGCTCGCAGAGGCAGCAGCGACAGTGGTAAAGACCGAGCAAATCCGCGACTGAGCCTTTGGGCCGGGCGCACTAGTGAGAGAGTAACGGGCAGTGCTGACAGAAACGACGCGCAACTTCTTCGAAGCAGAGATCGCGACCTTCCGCGAACGGGGCACCAGCACAGTGCTGGCGGATGACTGGCGGGTTTCGTCTTTCCATCAGGACAGCTG
>JAYPMZ010000141.1:0-6765 GCA_038130205.1 Erythrobacteraceae bacterium
GCAAGGCGCTGCTTGAGCGTTTCGATGCGCGAGGTGCCGAAGCCGATGAGGCAGTCGTGCTTGTCGTGAACCTTGAGGCAGAGCGTTTTGGAACCGGCCGAGCTTTCCTTAACTTCCTTGCGGAAGGCGGCAGGCAGCACAAAGCGGGCTTTGTCGCCAATCGGCGCATAGCCATACCCGCTGTATGTTCCCGCCGCTGACACGCTTTGGACCCCAATTCCCCGTTGGCGGACACCCCTGCCCGCATTCCTGACCACACCAAACCGTCCGCTTCGGCCATGACTTCCCCGTCACCGCCACCGCGCGAGCGAGGGCAGTGCGCCGAGATGACTCATCGGCGCAGGGCAAAACGGCATGTTTGATGGAGCCCAGTAATATCTGGGAAGCAGGCGGGTGACTAGGGTTTTTCTAGGAAAATCTAGGGATTACATGCTAAACAATTGATTAGCATAAATTTTCTGACACCCTTCAAGCCTTTCACAGCCTCGATTCAATGTCGGAATCCCGCGCAATCCCCTAAAATCCCCCCGAAATAGCGGGGCATTCCCGTGAAATCCCCGGTCGAGTCCCGGGCAACGCAGGGCCCTTCCCCTGATTTCCCCAATCGCGGGGCGACTGTGACTGTAGGCCTGAATACGACTCAGTCCCAGGCAAAATCCATAAGCGCTTGTATCGACTCGCCATTTGCTCCTGCGAGCTCGCGGTGCTCGAACAGGGCCGCGTCGGCGATCAAGGTGACGGTGCCGGTGCCAACCTCGCATTGTGCGGCGACACCTTCGCCGAGGATGGTGCAATCATCGCCACCTGCAATCGCGGAAACCTTGCCCGCCTGCGCGACGGTGAAATCGCGCTCGCCGATCTGCACACTGCGGGTCGCCTCTTGGGTGTCATCATAGGCAACCGCTAGACCCCAGCGCCCTACGACTGGCGGGATCAGGGCGGTATCGGCGGGGCGGCGTGGATCGCCGAGCGCAAACGCATATTCGCCTGTCAGCAGCGGATCGAGCACGAGAAGCAGTTGCCCGCCTTCGCGCACCCATGTGTCGAGCGCGACATTATCGGAAGGTGACAGCCCGCGTGGCTGGATCACCGCCAACCGCTCCAGTCCGGCAAGCGGATCGGTTTCGGGTTCCCCTTCCATCAATCCGGCAATGGGGGAAAGCGTGTCGAGCGGGACCAGTTCATAGCCCTGTTCCATCGCCCGCCGCTGCCACGGCGTATCGACCGTGCCCGCTGTGATCGCCGCCATATCCGCGCCCTGCGGCCAATAAAGTGGCAGGCTGGTCACCAGCCCCAGCGTAGGCCGCTCGCCTTGCGGGACGGGAAATTCGGATTCCTCGGGAAAGGCACAGCACGCCTTCTGGCTCTCGTACCACCACCACGCTCCGCCGCCGATAGCAGCGAGCGCGATTGCAGCGAGCACGAGTTTAACGCTGCGGCTGGCCATCCGGCGTGCCGCCAGTCGTGCCGCCCTGCGGAGCGGGAGCCGGAGCGCCCGCCGTTTCGCTCGGCGTGGGCGAGGGTTCGGCGGGAATATCGGGCACGATCCCCGCATCGGCCAGCGGATCTCGCTGCGGCACATTTTCGGTCGGTTCGGTGGTCGGAGCCGCTTCGGGAACGGCACGTTCCTGCGCGCGGTCGGCCTGCGTACCGATGATGCTGGCGAGGCCGATCAGCACCACCATCGAGCCGAGCCCGAACAGCCCGACCTGCAAACGCTGCGCCGCTTCCGCGCGCGTACCGCCCAGCGGCGCGCCTTCGGGTGCGTTATCGCCCGGCTCGCTCGTGCGACGGATTAAGGTCCGACCTGCGGTCATGGCGCGCAACCTATCAAGCACAATCTGGCCTGTCGATTAATCGGTTGAAAATGATGCCAGCCAGTCAAAGACCGGAAGGTTCTTCGATGCCAGCCATTCGGCATTGTAAAGTGTCGAGAGATAGCGGAAGCCGGTGTCGCACAAGATCGTCGCAACCTGCGGATTGTCCTTGCCCTCGGCAACCAGTTGCTTGCCCAGTTCAATCGCACCCGCGACATTGATGCCCGAGGAGAGGCCAAGACACAGCCCCTCTTCGCGCAGCAGTCGCTTGACCCACACGAGGCCTTCTTCGTCCGAAATGCGGAATTGCGTGTCGATCGGTGCGCCTTCGAGGTTGGCCGTGATGCGGCCCTGCCCGATCCCCTCGGCGACCGAGGAGCCTTCGGATTTCAGCTCGCCATGCGCGTAGTAATTGTAGAGCGCCGCGCCGTGCGGATCGGTGAGCGCGATGCGCACATCGGGATTGAATTCCTTCAGCCCCATGCCGACGCCCGCAATCGTTCCGCCCGTGCCAGCAGCGCAGGTGAAGCCGTCGATCTTGCCGCCCGTCTGCTCCCACAATTCGCGGCTGGTGCCTTCGATGTGAGCGCGGCGATTGGCGGTGTTGTCGAACTGCCCTGCCCAGATCGCGCCTTCGGTTTCCTCGGCCATGCGGCGCGAGACGTGCTGGAAGTGGCACGGATCGGCATATTTGGTCGGCGGGACGAGGACCAGTTGCGCGCCCAGAGCACGCAGCGTGTCCATCTTCTCCTGCGACTGGTTGTCAGGCATGACGATGATCGTCTTGTAGCCGAGCGCGTTCGCCACCAGCGCAATGCCGATGCCGGTGTTGCCAGCCGTGCCCTCGATTACCGTGCCGCCGGGCTGCAATTCACCGCGCGCCTCTGCGTCGCGGATCATGAACAGCGCGGCGCGGTCCTTAACCGAGGAGCCGGGGTTGGCGAATTCGCACTTTCCCCAGATGTCGCAGCCCGCCTCGGCACTAGGCCCGGCGAGCCGCACCAGCGGCGTGTTGCCAATCAGGGCGAGCGTGTCGCCGAAAGGTTGAGTGATATTCATGGCAAGCGAAGTAGGACTTCGCTCACCCGCTCGCAATGAAGATTAATCTTCAGGGGCGATAGTGACCTTGAGGCCGTCGAGGTCGGCAGTCAGCGGAATCTGGCACGACAGGCGCGAGCCGTCGGTGCGGTGATCGGAAGATTCCAGCAGATCGTCTTCGTCTTCGCTCATTTCGGGAAGCGGCTTTCCGTCGGCGTTTTCGACAATCACATGGCAGGTCGCGCACGAGCAGCAGCCGCCGCACAGTGCGAGCAGTTCGTCAAATCCGTTGTCGCGGATCGCTTCCATCACGGTCAGGCCGTCCTCGACAGAGATCTCGTTGGTTTCGCCGTCGCGATTGGTGACGATGAGTTTGGGCATGGGTCTTTCGTATCCTCGTCGCAAAGATTGAGCGCAAGGTTGCGCGCTTGGAATAGTTGGCGGCTGCGCTAGGAAGTTTCGCAGAGCAAGGCAAGCTATGGGATAGAACAGTGGGTTTGACGGCAACACAGATCAAGA
Organism: Erythrobacteraceae bacterium; assembly: GCA_038130205.1. GTDB lineage: Bacteria > Pseudomonadota > Alphaproteobacteria > Sphingomonadales > Sphingomonadaceae > Erythrobacter. The sequence continues at coordinate 3,375 of JAYPMZ010000141.1, forward strand.
GCGCGCTGGACGCATTGGCCGAGCGCGATCCGCACGTCGCTGCCGAGCTTGCGCGCAGCGGCTACCCCGAGCCGCGCGTGCGCTCCACAGGTTACAAGACCTTGCTGCGCACCATCGTGGGCCAGCAAGTCTCCGTCGCATCGGCCGATGCCGTCTGGAACAAGCTGGAAGCCGAACTGGGCGAGGAGTTTACCCCCTCCTGCCTCTTGGAGCGCGACTTTGACACGCTGCGCGCTTGCGGGCTCTCGCGGCAGAAACAAGGCTACGCGCGGTCTCTGTGCGAGCTGGTGGAGGCGGGTGCGGTCGATTTCGCCGCCCTGCCCGCCGATGACGAGGAAGCCATCGCGCAACTGACGCAGATCAAGGGGATCGGTCGCTGGTCCGCGGAGATCTACCTGCTGTTCGCCGAAGGTCGCGGCGACATCTGGCCTGCGGGCGACCTGGCCGTGCAGGAGGGGGTGAAGCGCCTTCTCGATATGGAAGAGCGCCCAAAAGAAAAGGAAACCCGCACGCTGGGCGAACGCTGGGCTCCGCATCGCGGCGCGATGGCGATCTTCACCTGGCACTTCTATGCCAATCCGGCGCTCTAGCTGTCGTTTTCCAGTTCGGCGTAGTGCCGATTGATAAGCGCGCCCGCACACATCAACTGCGCGTCGCTGGAGTTTGCGATGTCATCAACGCTGAGCACGAAGATTGAAGGGTCCTCTTCAATGCCCAGAAGCCCCCACTCGTCCGGCTCGAAAGCTCTGATGCGCGTCTGTTTCACACCGCAGGCATCAGCAATTTCGACCACGGGTCCAAGCTCTTCGCGCAGGCCATAGGCTATAGGCACGTTCTTGCTTTCCGGTCCGTCGCCAACTGAATAAGACGTGCCAGTTTGCGGTTGGTTGCAACCTCCGCGCTTCGCCTGCCCGCGCGACATCTGTGATGTGCTGCCGGCAATCATCACAAGTTCGCCTGCAACTTCGTCATTGGGGTCAATCCGCGCCCACAGGCCGGGTGCAAAATGCAACGTGGTCACCTCTCCCGATGTGTTTTCGCACACGGTGTTCCACCCTGCATCCGAAGCGATCTCGCGAATGACGGCAATCTGCGGGGGCAGGCCTGTGACTTCGATGACGCGATCGCTATCACTTTCGGTGAAGACCTCGGGAAAGCGCGGCGACTGTTCGCTGACTTGAACGATCAGGATTGAGCCCAGTCCGATTGCGGCAATGATCCAGAAGACCCATTTCATTCCAGAACGCTAGCAGTCACCTATCGGGGTGCAAATGCCTTTCGTAGCACTACCACTGGCAAACCGCCGCTGCGACCATACATGGTCTCCAACACGAAAACCGGAGAGATCATGAGCAACAGCACCGACGGCATCCCCCTCATCCCGCGCGAGCATTTGTTCGGCAATCCCACCCGCGCGCAGGGGCAGATCAGCCCTGACGGCAAGTGGCTCAGCTGGCTCGCACCCTATGAAGGCGTGCTCAATATCTGGATGGCGCCGCGCGACAATCCCGATGATGCAAAGCCCATGACCCGCGCCGACGATCGTCCGATCCGGCAGCACATGTGGTCCCCCGATGCGACCAGCCTGCTCTATATCCAGGACAAGGGCGGCGACGAGAATTTCCTGCTCTACCGTATCGATATTGCCAGCGGCGAGGAAACGACGCTCACCCCGTTCGACGACACGCGGGTTGACATCGTCGGTGCCTCGGAGACGATCAAGGACGCGATCCTCGTCGGCCTCAACAACCGCGACCCGCAATGGCATGACGTGCACCGGCTCGATCTCACCACCGGCGAGCTGACGCTGGTCTATGAAAACAACGCCTATGCGGGCTTCATGGCGGACGACACGCTCACCCTGCGCATGGCGATGAGCCAGAACGAGGCGGGCGGGACCGATTATTTCCGCTTCGTCGATGGCGCGGTCGAGGAAGAACCGTTCGAAACCACCGCGATGGAGGATTCGATGACCACCGCCCCCGCCGGCTACACGGTCGACGGTTCGGTGCTCTACTGGCTCGACGCACGAGGGCGGAACACTGCGGCGCTCTATGCGCAGGACACCGCCAGCGGCGAACGCAGGTTGATCGCAGAACACGACAAGGCCGACATCGGCGGCACAATGCGCAACCAGAAAACCGGCGAGGTGCTGGGCTATACGGTCAACTACCTGCGCAGCGAATTCACCGCGCTTGATCCCGATATCGGCGCATCCTTCGATTGGCTCGATGCGCAGTTCGAAGGCGATTTCGGCGTCTCCAGCCGCACCGATGACGACCGCACATGGATCGTGTGGAACGACCCGCTGACCGCGCCGATTGCGACCTATGTCTATGACCGCGACGCGCAGACACTGACGCCCTTCTACGTCACCCGCCCCGAACTCGAAGGCGCACCGCTCCAGCCGATGCACCCGGTTGAAATCACCAGCCGCGACGGCCTCACCCTGCCTTCTTTCCTGACGCTAGCGGCAGGCAATGACGGCGATCGTCCGGCCGAACCCGGCGCGATGGTGCTGCTGGTGCATGGCGGGCCGTGGGCGCGCGACGCCTATGGCTTCAACGCGATCCACCAATTGCTCGCAAATCGCGGGTTGAGCGTGCTGTCGGTCAACTTCCGCGGCTCCACGGGCTTCGGCAAGGACTTCATCAATGCAGGCAACAAGCAATGGGGCCTCGCCATGCATGACGACCTGATCGACGCAGTAGAATGGGCGATTTCCGAAGGCATCGCCGCGCGCGACAAGGTTGCGATTATGGGTGGCTCCTATGGCGGCTATGCGACGCTTGCAGGCCTGGCATTTACGCCCGAAGTGTTTGCCTGCGGGGTCGATATCGTCGGCCCGTCGAACCTCGAAACGCTGCTTTCGACCATCCCGCCCTATTGGGCGCCGATGGTGAAGATCTTCCACGAACGCATGGGCAATCCCGAAACCGAAGAGGGCCTTGCGATGCTCAAGGCCGCAAGCCCGCTCTACAAGGCGGATGCGATCACCAAGCCGCTGCTGATTGCGCAAGGCGCGAACGATCCGCGCGTGAAACAGGCCGAAAGCGACCAAATCGTCGGTGCGATGAAGGAAGCGGGAATCCCCGTCACCTACGTCCTTTATCCCGATGAAGGCCACGGCTTTGCCAAGCCGGCCAACAACATCGCCTTTTACGCGCTGGCGGAGAACTTCCTCGCGCAGAATCTCGGCGGGCGGGCCGAGCCGGTGGGCGATGTGCTCGAACCCTCCACGGCAGAAATTGTCGAAGGCGCTGCCCATGTGAAGGGACTTGGCGGATAGGCTCGCTCGCCCGAAGACCAGTTGCAAAGTGCAATTGGTGAGAGAGCACAGGAGCGAGCAACCGCGCAAAATTTTCATCACCGGCGGCTCAACCGGCAACGG
>JAYPMZ010000142.1:0-1917 GCA_038130205.1 Erythrobacteraceae bacterium
CGTCCAACAATGAAAAGGAACTGCCCGACGCTTTCCTGCGCCGCTGTTTCTTCCACTACATCAAGTTCCCCGACCGCGACACGATGGCCGATATCATCGATGTCCACTTCCCCGGCATCCAGAAAGCACTGGTGAAGAAGGCGATGGACGTCTTCTACGAACTGCGCGACGTGCCGGGTCTCAAGAAAAAGCCCTCGACCAGCGAGCTGCTCGATTGGCTCAAGCTGCTGCTGAACGAAGACATGCCGCTCGACGTGCTACAGGATTCGAACCCCAACAGCGCGATCCCGCCGTTGCACGGTGCGCTGCTCAAGAACGAGCAGGATGTGATGCTGTTCGAACGCCTCGCATTCATGGCGCGCCGTAACCCGACCTGATCCGGCCAACCTGATCTGGGCACCGCTTGCACTCGTGTCCCGCATGCCTATGATTGCTCTCGCTTTTCGAGAGGGTAATTTTGCATGTCATCACCGGTTATCCGCACCCTGACAGCCATGGCGGCAGGGATTGCCGCCATGTCCGCCGCGACCGTCAACGCGCAACCTGCCGAGGTTGAGATCGCGGCAGACAAGGATTGGGAGCACGCTTGGACGGAGATGCGTTTTCCTGCCGCTATCGGTGAATTCGAACGCAGCGGTGTTACCGCGTTCGAAGAGCGCGAAACCAATATCGCGGGAAGCTATTACCACGCGGGCACGGACACGATCCTGACGCTCTACATCTACCGTCCGGGCAATCCTTCGACGGCCATCTGGTTCGACCGTGCGCTGATCGCGATTGGCGCCGAAGATGCCTATGGCGCGGTCGATCTGGATGACATGAAGATCGGCAGCTTCGTCCCCATTGGTGGAAGCAAGGCCAGCGGGCTGTCCGCCGTGCTTGCGGTCGATGGGAATTTCCGCAGCACCGGTGTCGCGATGTACCGTTCGGGCGAATGGCTGGTGAAAGTGCGCGTGAGTTCGCGCAGGCTCTCGGTCGCGCAGATGGACAGCGTGCTTAAATCGACGCTTGGCCGGATGCCTGCGCTCGGCAATGTCGATCCGAACCCTGCCCAATTCGTCGCGGAGTGCGATGCGGTTCCGGCATCCTCGGCAACCGCTGTGACCGACAATCTCGGCACGATTGCCCTTGATGAAGCCATTGCGCTGGTTGCGATGCAAATGCCCGAGGAGGATCGGACAACATTGGAAGAAACGGGCAGTCTGGAAGCCGATCCGGCGACGCTAACATATTGCCGCGAAGGGCCGCGCTCGCGGCAGTACAATGTCTTTCGCAGCGCAGATGGCAGCGACCGTTTCACCGTGGCGCTGGGAGACGCGGGACGCAGCGTGGATGTGTATCCCGATGCAGTCGCAACCGAGCTCGACACAACGAGTGCCATGACGATCTACGCCGTGCGTTCGGCAAACGGGCTCGAGTATGTTCTTCACACACCCTATGTCGGCCTGCCGAGCGTTCAGCAGGTCGGGCAGAGCCTCAATGGACAGGTCATCGCCGCGGTCACCCGCCCGCTCGAAGACGGTGAGGGAGCCGATATTTCGCTGTCGGTTGCGCCCGAATAGGGCCTGGCCAGCCAGTGGTCAGAGAGTGTAGGCCAGCTCGAAGTCGCCCCAGCGGCGGCCGTTGATGACGAGCGGGATGTAGACGTTGCGAACCACTTCATAGTTCGTTCCGTCGCCTTCCTGCCGATAGACCGCCATCATGTAGGGCGCCCTCGACGCTTTCGCCTTCTGGTCGATCGCTTCGAACAATATGCGTCCGTTGCGGCAATATTGCGTGTCATGCGCCACATCGCCCGTGGGTTGCAGTGACTTTTCGCTAAGATGGGTGGGCAGGAAGCCCTTGGTATCGGTGCATGCCGCGGCGATGATCTGCGGATCGCTCGCCTTGGCTTCATCGAGCATCTTCTGCCAATTT
>JAYPMZ010000142.1:1927-6680 GCA_038130205.1 Erythrobacteraceae bacterium
TTTGTCGGCCCAATCGCTCAAGCCCGTGCGATACCGCTTGGGATTGCTGCCCGGGATAAGGCTGTAGTTCTGGTCGAACAGGTCAGCCTCTTTCAATTCCCCCGCAGCAATCGCCCCTTCAGCAGTGGCGGCGACTGCGCGCGCCATGTCCTGTGCGCGCTCGACCACATGGCTGTCGCGCGGACTCAGGCCTGCCTGGACGAGTGAATCGAACATCTCGCTTGCGGTCATTTCGAGGTCTTCCATGCGCTTGTGCGCGCCTTGAAGCTGCTGCTCGTTGGCGCGCGCTGCGCTGTCGAAACTGGTTAGGACCTTTTGAACGGCATCGACATGGTTCGAAATCGTGCCGGTGGAACGCGCAATGACATCGTTCTGCTTGTCGACTTCCTCGACCAGTTCCCCGACGCTCGAAATCGTGCGCTCGATGCGCGCCACCGATTCCTTCGCCTGTGCACTGACTCCCGAACCTTCTTCGATCCGTCCGATCACCATCGCGGCTTCGTCTCCTAGCGCGTCGATGGTGGTGGCGATTTCCTCGGTCGCTTTGCGCGTGTCGTTGGCAAGGCTTTTCACTTCGCTTGCGACCACCGCGAAAGTGCGCCCGGCATCGCCTGCGCGCATCGCTTCGATAGTGGCGTTCAAGGCAAGGATATTGGTCGTCTCCGCAATATCGTCGATGTCCTTGGCACTGCGTTTCACCTGTTCCATCGCAGCCGAGAAGCTGGTGACATGCTGACCGAGCGTTTCGACAAGGTTGAGCAAAGAAGCGATTTGACCGAGCGACGACTGGATCAGCGCGGTGCCTTCGCCCAGACGCTCTATCGCACGTTCGGAAAGCAGGCGTGCCTCGTCGGAGGCTTCTGCCACCTTGGTCTGGTCGGATTCAAGCGCGACCACCGTATGGCGCAGCGCCGCATGTTCACCGCGGAGCACTTCCGACGATCTGATGACCGCCTCGACGATGCCCGCAACATCGGTGCAACCGACCGTCACCGCCCCGCACTTCTCGGGGATAGCGTCGAGCGCCGATGCGTTGGCTATATCGATTTCGATTGGCTTCATTAACTCCGAACCCCTGCGGAAAATCCCTATTGCGGCGGGAGTAACCATTGATGGTTATCGAAGGCTTAAGCCGGGGGACGAAACGCCCGCGCATGGGACTAGAAAGACGCTCAATTCGCAGGTAAGCCCTGTCCATGTTTTTCAACTTCATGGACGAGCTGCGAGCGGCGGGCATCGGCGCAAGCTTCAAGGAGCACCTCACTTTGCTTGAGGCGCTCGACCGCGATGTGATCGAACAGACGCCCGAGGCATTCTATTATCTGTCCCGCGCAACCTTCGTGAAAGACGAAGGCATGCTCGACACGTTCGACCAGGTTTTTCACCGCGTCTTCAAAGGCGTGATGAGCGATTATGGTCAAAACCCGGTCGATATTCCCGAAGACTGGTTGAAGGCCGTTGCCGAGAAATTCCTCTCCGAAGAGGAAATGGCCGAGATCGAAAAGCTGGGCTCGTGGGACGAGCTTATGGACAAGCTCAAGGAGCGTCTCGCCGAGCAGGAAAAGCGCCACGAAGGCGGCAACAAATGGATCGGCACCGGCGGCACTTCGCCCTTCGGCAATTCGGGTTACAATCCCGAAGGCGTGCGGATCGGCGGCGAGAGCAAGCACAAGCGCGCGGTCAAAGTGTGGGAAAAGCGCGAGTTCAAGAACCTCGACAACACGAAGGAGCTTGGCACGCGCAACATCAAGATGGCGCTGCGCCGCCTGCGCCGGTTTGCGCGTGAAGGGGCGCAGGACCAGCTGGACCTCGACGCGACGATCGAAGGCACCGCCAAGCAGGGCTGGCTCGACATTCATATGCGCGCCGAGCGCCGCAATGCGGTAAAGCTGCTGCTGTTCCTCGATGTGGGCGGGTCGATGGACCCGTTCATCAAGCTTTGCGAGGAACTGTTCAGCGCGGCTACCACCGAGTTCAAGAACATGGAGTTCTTCTACTTCCACAACTGCCTCTACGAAGGGGTTTGGAAGGACAACAAGCGGCGCTGGCAGGAACGCACCAAGACCTGGGATGTGCTCCACAAATATGGCCATGATTATAAGGTGATATTCGTCGGAGACGCAGCGATGAGCCCCTATGAAATCACCCATGCAGGCGGCAGCGTCGAACATATGAATGAAGAGGCCGGTGGCATCTGGATGAAGCGCGTGTGCGACACCTATCCCGCCACCGTCTGGCTCAACCCCGTGCCCGAAAAGCAGTGGGGCTATTCGCAGTCGACCAAGATTATGAAGGAACTGGTCAACGATCGCATGTACGGCCTGACGCTCGAAGGGCTCGACGACGCGATGCGCGAACTTTCCCGCAAGCACGGTCACTGATTTGCATTCGACCGCGCTGCCACACGGGATCAGCCTGATCGATCCACGACCCGTCCACGAAGAAAGCCCCTACACCTTCGAATTGCCCCACCCCGATCATGTCGCGGCGGTGCAGACTGGCGATCTGGTGAAGGCGATCTTTTCGGATGTCGATGGCGGCCACCCTGCCGAGCGCATGTGGGTTCGAGTCGATCGCATAGAGGACGACTGGTTCGCGGGCACGCTCGACAGCACGCCTTCGGACATGAAAAACCTTGAAGCGGGCGATCCTGTGGGCGTGCCCCGTTCGCATGTCATTTCCGTCTTCACCGGCGACGGACGGAAGCTTCCCGAAGTCCCGCCGCGCCCTGATTACTGGCAGCGCTGCTTTGTAGATGTTTGCGTTCTGGAACGGCGCAGCCATGTCGATTACCTCTATCGCGAACCACCCGACATGACGCGCGAGGGCGATAGCTATCCTGACAGCGGTTGGCGCCTGCGCGGTACTCCCAAAGCTATCGAAGAGGACGAAGGGCGCGAGGACCAGTTCGAATATGTCGCATTGGGCGCAGTCCTCAACCGTGATGACCGCTGGGTCCATCTGTTGGATGAGGAAGCTGGTGTGGCATTCCAGTGGGACCCGGAAACACAGGACTATCTCCGCTTTGACCGGCCTGACCTGCTCGAAAGCGATAACGCGGAAGAATGACATCGCCGCCGGTCTGGCCTAAGCCGCAGCCGCAATGTCGCTGATTCGCAAGCTCTCCACGATGCGCGGCCCGCTGATGCTGGCGCTCATCATGTCGGCGCTGGGCATGAACGCCCTGATCCCGACCGGCTACATGCTTGCGCCGAGCGGGGACGGCTCGATTGCTGTCACCGCCTGCCCCACCACAAATGCCCTCGCCCGTTCGCTGGCCGAGCGCGATGCCTTGGCCGATGACGGGATCGACCACGCGGCGATGGGCCACGTTGTCGCGGGCTCTGATGATGATGGTGATAAAGGCTCCGGCCTTGCGTCGCCGAGCAAGGATTGCGCCTTCTCCGCCCTTGCATCAGGCGCCACGCTGCCCGATGCGGTCGGCTTTGACTGGCGCGCAGCCGTTGGCAGCGACCTTGCGACCCCAGAACTTAAGGCTTTCCCCACCCAACCTGCGCGCTACCTGCGGCCTCCCCTGCGCGCCCCACCGCTTCTCGGCTGATCCACACCCACTCCCCGCGCTGTAACCCCGGCCTCTCTGGTCGGCGGGCGCGTCTGTAGATCAAGCACACGAGACAAACATGTATTCCAAAGCTCTTTTACGGGGCGCCATGCTGGCGTCCTGCTCGATACTCATTTCCCAACCCGCCGTCGCGCAAGACGCAAACGAAGCGGGAGAAGCCGATACGGTCCTTACAGATACGATCGTCGTCACCGCCTCCCTTCCGGGCACTGCAAGCGCCGATGTGATCACCCAACCCGAACAGATCGCAATGGCAGCCGACACTGCCGCGATTGCAGCGCGCACACCGGGAGGCGCGCTGGTCGGCAATGGCGCGCTGTCGGGTCAGCTCTCCTATCGCGGGCTGGCAGGGCAGCGAGTGCTCGGGCGCGTCAACGGCCAGCGTTTTGCCTCTGGCGGTCCCAATGCGATGGACCCGCCACTGCATTATGCACCGTCGGTTCTGGTCGAGCGGATCGAGATCGCCCGCGGTGTCGCGCCGGTTTCGAGCGGCCCGTCGCTGGCAGGTGCGGTCAATGCGCAGCTCGTCGAAACGCAGTTCACTGATAGCGACAGTCTCTCTCCTCAAGCGCGCCTCACAAGCCAATATCGCAGCGTAGACAACAGCTACGCCGTGGGCGGAATGGCTGGCCTAGCCAACGAAAACTGGCGCGTGGGCGTCATTGCAAGCCGCGAGGAAGGCGATGACTACGAATTTCCGGGCGGAACTGCCGTGGGCACCAGCTTCGAACGCAATCTCTATGGCGTGCATGCAGGCTTTCGCACCGGTCCCGTCGAACTTTTCGTCGAATATCGCCGCAGCGAAACCGACCCGACCGGCAACCCGCCCTTCGCACTCGACATCGTCTATTTCAACACCGTTTTCGTTCAGGGCGGTTTCCGCGGAGAGATCGCGGATAATGTCGCGCTCGACCTGCGGCTCGGCCACGTTAGCGTGCGGCATTTGATGGACAACCAGACTACCCGCCAGCCTGCCGCGCCCGCGATGATGGCACGCGCCACCTTTGCCGATGCCGACACCACCACGGCAGAGGCTTCGCTACGGTTCGGCTCAGCGCGGTCGTATCTACAGATCGGCGGCGATGCCGAACTGGTCGATAAGTTCGTGATCATCACCAACCCGTTCAATCCCGACTTCTTCATCGATGCCCAACCCAATTTGCAGTCGGA
>JAYPMZ010000143.1:0-6675 GCA_038130205.1 Erythrobacteraceae bacterium
CGAAGCCGCTCGGCCAGCTTTCTTCAAACGCGAAGCCGGTCGTGATCGAACGCGAAGTTTCCGGATCGATGTCAAGCGAACCGCCCGAGGTGATTTCCACACTCGAAGTCTGGAAAGTATTCAGGCCCTGCGGGTCGATACCGACGCTGGTCGGGTCACGACCTTCGCGGATGCAGTTTGCAAGAACCTGCGGGTCACGTTGATCGTTCGCGGCATCGTATCCATTGGCAGCCGTAAAGGCATCGTTCGGAACCGCACAGGGATCAAACAGTGTCAGGAAGCCCGACTGACCATTGAGGAAGTTCTCACGCAGGTTCGGCGCACGGAACGAAGTACCGTAGCTGAACTTGAACAGAAGCGGCGAAACCGGACGCCAGCCACCCTTGATCGCGAAAGTACCATTGGTGCCGTAGAACTCTTCATCGGTGATACGGCCCGAGAGGTTGAGCTCAAGCTCTTCCACCAGCGTCTCGCCGGCCATCAGCGGAATATTGATTTCGCCGAAAGCTTCACGGATCGTCTTAGAACCGTTCGCACCAAGGTCGGAGAAGAAGCCGAAGAACAGGCCGTTCGAAGCCACGATATCCGGGTTCGAGTCAATCTTGTCCTTGCGCCATTCGCCGCCGACCACCACGCCGACCGGGCCGGCTGGCAGATCGAACAAGTCACCAGTGACGTAAGCCGAGAGCAAGGTCTGCTCATAGGTGGTGTCGAAGGTACGCGCACCGAACACATAGTCACGTTCGGCCTGAGTGGCGAAATCGCCAACTGCACCGGTCAGGACGCTCGGAGCGAACAGGTTGACCGGAACACAGCCCGATGCGTTGAGATCGGGCGCTGCCAGACCTGGGTTGGCAAGGCCAGCTGAGTTACATTCGCCGATGTATTGCGGATCACCGAACAGACCGAAGAAGTCGACGTTCTGGTTGTAGTCGTCAGCAATGCCGTCGCCATTGTTATCGACAATACCGTCACCATCGTAATCGGCGGTCGGGTCGAGACCCAGAGCCAGAGCGAGACGGTCTTCACGGATACCCAGACGTGAGCTCTTACCTTCCGAACGCGAATACGTACCGGTCAGTTCGAAGGTCCAGCTGGAACCGATGAAGGGCAGATCGCCGCGCAGACCCAGCACGCCGCGGTACTGCTCCTGAACAACTTCGAAGTTGTTGCGGTCACCGCGGATCGAAGCAATCGGCGTTACCGGAAGAGTAAAGCCGGTCGAGAGCGGATTAAGGCGACCGAAGTTGGCCTGGCCCGGGTAAAGCTGCTGCAGATTGTTGTCGGCATCGCGGCAATCAACACCGTTTCCGGTGATGAAGTTACACGGGTTGAACTGGTTAAGGTCAGGCACCGACGGGAAGATCTGCGGGTTGCCAGCACCGGTGTTCGAAATCTCGGCGCGGGTGTACTGCGCCTCGAAGAACGGGGTGATGTTGGCTTCGCCCGGGAACGTGTATTCGCCATAGGCGTATACATTGTAGAGATCCTGACCCGCGATAAAGGTGCGGTTGAGTTCAGCATCCGAACCGTTGGTATTGACGTTCTGGAAGTCAACGTCGCGGATGCCGTCGCCATTGCTGTCGATGTCCACACCGAAAGCGTCGGTCGATTCACCGAAGTTCAGACCCGGGATGTTGGCAATGTTGCCATTAGCCGGGAAAGAGATCGAACCGGAGCGCGTGAAGGCATTGAAGATACGGCCCGAAATGCCGCCTTGCTTACACACGTTGTCCGATACGGTTACGCCCGGAGTGCGGTTCGAGACAATCGCGCTATCAGCAACACCAAGCGTCCGGATGTTGCCGTCCTGATCGATTTCGTAGTGCGTGTCGCAGCCCGAAAGGAAGTCACGGTCGCGCAGCTTCACTTCGTCGGTGACGCGGTATTCAGCACCGATACCGAACTTGGCGCGGTCGGTGGAGAAACCCCAGGAGGCGCTGACCGTATAGTCTTCGCCAGCACCCATCGGGTTGATGTCACCCAGTGCCTGCAGCTCAAGACCTTCAAAGTCCTTGCGCAGCACGACGTTGATAACGCCTGCAACTGCGTCCGAACCGTAAACCGACGATGCACCGTCGGTCAGAAGGTCATACTGCTCAACCAAGGTCGCGGGCAGGAGGTTGATCGAAGGATTGGTCGGCGCACCTTCCACACCAGCTGGTGCGAGGCGGCGACCGTTGATGAGGATGAGGGTACGGTCAGCACCAAGGCCGCGCAGGTTGACCGTCTGCGAACCCGGACCGTTGTCGAGCACGAAGCCCTGGAAGGTCGCGTCGATCTGCTGACCGGCTGCTGCTTCCGAGCGCTGCAGAATTTGTGCCGGGTCGAACGCACCAACTGCCTGACGGCTATCGGTGGTAATCACCTGAAGCGGCGAAATCGAGCTGTAGGTATCTCGGACAATACGCGAACCGGTAACGGTGATGCCGCCCTGCGGCGCCTGGGTCGCTTCATCGCCCGAGACATCGACCTGCTCTTCATCTTCGTCGTCGGCCTGGTCGCCCCCTGCGTCTTGCGCATGGACCGGACCAGCCATCACGAAGGCGATAGCCGATGCGGAGAAGGCCAGAGCCTTCATCGAATTGTTGGAAAACTTTTTCATGTTCACTCCAGTTGCGTCAACCGGAGCCTTAACTGTGTTTCTGCGCCCCATGCGTCCACTCAACCAATGTGAACGCGCGAACCCTCATACCGAAACACAGCACAGCCCCTGCGGTGGTGAACGTGTGCAATAGCGAAGGGCGTGTGTAAATGAGACGTTCAGGTTGCAGCGGGGTTTGGCGCTAGTTTCTCGCCCTGTGTTGCGAGAATCCCACAAAGCGCGACATAGACGCATGAATATGTTGCGTTGCAGCATAATTTATGTCCTCGAAACCGCGGCGGCGCGCAACAATCCAACCTTGCAGCAAACGCACTGGTTCGCTGCCGGAGAATCATTGCGCGCCGGAACGCACGTTTTCGAGTGTGATTCAGGCGATTTCCATCTTCAGTTCGCCGTCGCCTTCGTCGATCTTGAGCGTCGAGCCATCGGGGATTTTGCCCTCGATCAGCTTCTCGGCCAGCGGGTCCTGAAGGTAGCGTTGCACCGCCCGTTTCAGAGGCCGTGCGCCATACACCGGATCATACCCCACCCGTCCGAGCCAACGCAGCGCAGCATCGGTGAGGTCGAGCGTGATCTTGCGCTCGTCGAGCAGCTTCTGCACCCGCTTGACCTGGATTTCGACGATCGGCGCCATGTGCTCCATCGCAAGGCGGTGGAACAGGATGATCTCGTCGAGACGGTTGAGGAATTCGGGGCGGAAATGCCCGCGCACCACATCCATCACCTGATCCTCGACATCGGCAACCTTGCCGTCGTCGGGGAGGTTCGAGAGATACTGGCTGCCGAGGTTCGAGGTCAGGATGATCAGCGTGTTCGAGAAGTCGACCCTACGCCCCTGCCCGTCGGTCAGATGCCCGTCGTCGAGCACCTGCAGCAGGACGTTAAAGACGTCGGTGTGCGCTTTCTCGACCTCGTCGAAGAGCACCACCTGATAAGGCCGGCGCCGCACCGCCTCGGTCAGCACCCCGCCCTCGTCATAGCCGACATAGCCCGGAGGCGCGCCGATCAGACGGGCGACCGAGTGCTTCTCCATGAACTCGCTCATGTCGATGCGGACCATCGCCTGATCGTCATCGAACAGGAAGCCGGCGAGTGCCTTGGTCAGCTCGGTCTTGCCGACGCCGGTGGGGCCGAGGAACAGGAAGCTGCCGAGCGGACGACCGGGGTCTTGGAGGCCCGCACGCGCACGGCGCACGGCCTTCGACACAGCGACAATCGCCTGTTCCTGTCCGATCACCCGCTTGCCAAGGATGTTCTCCATGTCGAGCAGCTTCTCGCGTTCGCCTTCCATCATCTTGTCGATCGGAATGCCGGTCCAGCGGCTTACGACGCTGGCGATGTCTTCTTCGGTGACTTCCTCGCGAAGCAGCGCGTTTTCGCTCATCGCCTCGGCTTCCTCGAGCCGCTTTTCCAGCTCGGGAATCTTGCCGTAGGAAAGCTCGCCCGCTTTCGCGAGGTCGCCTGACCGCTGCGCCTGTTCAAGCTCCAGCCTTGCCGCGTCGAGCTCTTCCTTGATCTTGCCTTCGGCTTCGATCTTGTCGCGCTCGTTCTGCCAGCGGGTCGTCAGTTCGGACGATTGCTGTTCGAGTTCGGCCAGTTCCTTGCGCAAATTTTCGAGCCGGTCCTTGGATGCGGCATCGTCCTCTTTCATCAGCGCCGATTCTTCGATCTTGAGCTGGATGATGCGGCGGTCGAGACCTTCGATTTCCTCGGGCTTCGATTCCACTTCCATACGGATGCGCGAAGCCGCCTCGTCCATCAGGTCGATCGCCTTGTCGGGCAGGAAGCGGTTCTGGATATAGCGGTCGGACAGCTTCGCCGCCGCCACAATCGCGGTGTCGGTGATGCGCACGCCGTGGTGCAGCTCGTACTTGTCCTTGATCCCGCGCAGGATCGAGATCGTGTCCTCGACCGTCGGCTCGTCAATATAGACCATCTGGAACCGCCGCTGGAGCGCGGGGTCCTTCTCGACATACTTCTGGTATTCGTCGAGCGTGGTCGCGCCGATGCAGTGCAGTTCACCGCGCGAGAGCGCGGGCTTCAGCAGGTTCGAGGCATCCATCGAGCCTTCCGACGCGCCCGCGCCGATCAGCGTGTGCATCTCGTCGATGAAGAGGATGATATTGCCCTCGGCATGCTTGACCTCGTCGAGCACGCTCTTGAGCCGCTCTTCGAATTCGCCGCGATATTTCGCGCCTGCGATCAGCGCGCCCATGTCGAGCGACATGAGCGTGCGCCCCTTGAGGCTGTCTGGCACGTCGCCATTGGCGATGCGCAGCGCCAGCCCTTCGGCAATCGCGGTTTTACCCGTGCCGGGTTCGCCGATCAGCGCGGGGTTGTTCTTGGTCCGGCGCGCGAGAATCTGGATCGTGCGGCGAATTTCCTCGTCGCGGCCGATAACCGGATCGAGCTTGCCGTCGCGCGCTGCCTGCGTGAGATCGCGGGCGAACTTTTCCATCGCATCGTAAGTGCTTTCGGCATTGGCGCTGTCGGCCTTTTTGCCGCCGCGCAGATGCTCGATCGCGGCGTCGAGCGATTGCGGGGTGATCCCCGCCGCCTTCATCGCATCGCCGGTTGCGCCCGGAGCCATCGCCAGCGCGGTCAGCAGCCGTTCGACCGTGACATAGGCGTCCTTGGCCTTTTCAGCGAGCTGTTCGGCGCTGTCGAGCACGCGCACGGCATCATTGTCGAGCCCCGGCGTCTGTTGCGCGCCGCTGCCCGTCACCTGCGGAATTTTTCCTAGGTCTTCATCCACCTTGCTCGCAGCAAGACTCGCCTCGCCGCCTGCGCGCTGGATCAGACCGGCCGCCATGCCTTCTTCGTCCTCGAGCAATGCCTTGAGCAGATGCAGCGGCGTAATTCGCTGGTGGTTCATGCGAATAGCGACGGTTTGCGCGCTCTGGAGGAAGCCCTTGGCGCGGTCGGTGAACTTTTCGAGATTCATGGTCGTTCTTTTCCCTTGGCCCTCAGCCTGATGTTACCGATCCTAGGTGGTGTTGCAAATTGGCAACACAAGTGCAGGCGGCACTTTTTCCTTTAGGTGTATTACTCGAGTAGGTGGGTTCGCAAGAGCACTTTGCAAGTCCCTGTCCCCAAGCGCCTTGACCTCGGTCAATCCTGTGGCGATTGTCCGCGCCAGAAGAGGGGCGAGAGAGAGTCACATGAAATTCGTTAAACGCGGCGCGATTGCGCTGATTGCGCTGCTGTTGATTGCGTTTGTCGCGCTGGCGACATGGGAACCGTTTTTCGCACTGACCGCCAAGGCGCCCGAATATCGCGAATATTCAGCGGAGATCGTGCGCGACGAATATGGCGTGCCGATGATCTATGGCGAGACCGATGCCGACGTCGCATATGGCGTCGCCATTGCGCATTCGGAGGACGATTTCTTCACTCTGCAAGACGTAGTTGCCATGTCGCGCGGGCGCTATGGTGCGATTGCAGGGCAGGACGGCGCGCAGTTCGACTTTGCCTATCACCTTGTCGATGCGCGCGGCACGGCGGAGCGCGAATATCCCGGCCTTCCCGCCGATACGCGCGCGGTGATCGAGGCCTACGCCGCAGGGCTCAACCAATATGCCGAAGAGCACCCGGAAGAGGTCAAGCTTGCCAATCTCTTCCCCGTTGACGGTGTGGACATTGCCGCAGGCTTTGCGCTGCGCCAGCCGTTCTTCCACGGGCTCGGCGGGGTGATCGGCCCGCTCGTCGAAGGCGGCGAGTTGCGGCGCGAATACGGGCCGGACATTCCGGGCTTCCCGCGCGAACCCGACGAGAACGACAGTCCGGCGGATATGCCCGCCCAAACGCCCGAACAGACCGCCGCGCGCACCGGCATGGTGCTTCCTGCAGGCGAGGAAGCCGAACACCTCGGCTCAAACGCATGGGCGGTCACGCCTGAACGCTCGGGCGGGCCGACCACGCTCATTTCCAACTCGCACCAGCCGCTGCGCGGCGGGGTCGCGTGGTATGAACTCAGCGTGCAATCGGGCGAAGGCTGGCACTTTACCGGCGCGAATTTCCCCGGCTCGCCCTACCCCTTCCTCGGCCACAACGAGGATCTCGGCTGGACC
>JAYPMZ010000144.1:0-3364 GCA_038130205.1 Erythrobacteraceae bacterium
GCCTTTGAGCGCGAGCGGCTAGGGCAGGGCTATGCTCAAACGCGAACTTCTGGACACCGCCGAGATCGAGGACGGCGAGACGCTCGAACTCTTTGCCCACGGGCGCGATTTCATGATCGTGCTGGGGCGCAATGAACTCATGTCGACCCGCATGCGCTTTTCCGAGGAGCAGCTGGCGGAGATGACACTCGATCGGCTGGGGCAGGGGCCCTTGCGTCTTCTGATCGGCGGCTATGGCATGGGCTTCACCCTGCGTGCCGCGCTCGCACGGGTCGATGAGAATACCGAAGTCGTGGTGGGAGAAATCTCGCACAAGATCGTCGAATGGGCGCGCGGGCCGATGGCGGAGCTGACTGGCGACTGCCTCGAGGATTCCCGCCTCGACCTCAAGATTTGTGACGTCGCCGCGCTGATCGACGATGCGATCGACGGGACTTGCGAGCCGTTCGATGCGATCCTGCTCGATGTCGATAACGGACCCGACGGACTGGTGCGCGCTGACAACAACCGGCTCTATTCGCGCACCGGGCTCGGCAAAGCGCGCGATGCGCTCAAGCCCGGCGGGATCGTCTCGGTCTGGTCCGCCGCTCCCGACCCCGCATTCCGCCGCCGTTTGAAAGAGGCCGGCTTCGAGGTCGAAGAGAAGGGCGTCCGCTCACGCCCCAACAACAAGGGCGCGCATCACACGATCTGGTTCGGACGCAAACGCCGCCCCGCTACCGACTAAAAGTCGTAGATGATCGTCACGCGGCTGAGCGTGTCGGTGCTGTCCGAGCCAACCGGCGGCTGGGTGTCGTGTTCGACCGTGTAGGAGAGCCGCAGCTTCACATTGTCGGCGATGCCGGCCTGGATGCCGGTGGCCGAGGTGTAGGTCGAATTGCCGGACTGCATAAAGGCGCTCGCGTCCTGCGTCAGCGCGATGTTCTCGGCGATCTGCCAATCGAAATCGGCGCTGGCGAGGCCCGCGATGCTGCTGTCGGTTGTGCCGTTGATGCGCTCGGTGCGGCGATAGGCTGGGCCAGCCTGCACCGATAGCGTCATGTCCTCGCTGTCGATGACGTCATAACCTAGACCGCCCGACGCCGAATAGCGCGCCGAAAAGCCTTGAAAGCGGTCGCGCTCATATTGGGCCAGCGCATAGACATAGAGTCGGTCCGACAGCTTCAGATTGGGCTCGTAAGCGGCGAGAAATTGCTCGCGCGTGGTCACGCCGTTGGAGCGCTGGTAATCGGCGCGAGCGCGAAGTTTGTGCCGCCAGTTGATGCCTTCGCGGGTGAGTGCCAGTGCGGCGGTGATGCCTGTGTTCGAGCTGTTGCCGGTTGAATTGAACGCGCCCAGTTCCCCGCGCCCGCTCCAATTGTCGAACAATCCGGCATTGCGGATCGCTGCCTCTTCGGCGGCAGCTTCGTCGGCTGCCTCGACAGCGAGCTTTGCTTCGACGCGGGTGCGATAGGCGGCCATGATCGCGTCGAGCTCCCCGGAGTTGCCCGGGAAGGTTTCGTCCGCAAGGTCGATCACCACCTCCATTGCTTCGATGTCGTCGCTCTGCTGCGCCTTCTCGATCATGGCGCGCACGGGCGCAGGCAGTTCGGCCAGAGCGGGTGAGGCCTGGCACGCAAGGAGGGTAGCCGCAAAAGCGGCGGTCAAAGTCGTCTTGTTCTGCAAATTTAGCTCCCGATAACTCGCGGGGCCCCCATGAAGTCGCGCTTGCCCAGCGCAACGCCCTTCATACGCAGGATGTCGTAAAAGGTGGTGGCGTGAAAATAGAAATTGGGCTGGTTGAACGAAAGCAGGAAGTTCTGCCCTGTCAGCGTCATCAGCGTCTTGCCGCCGAGCTGGAAATCGACCGGCTTGTCGGCCAGTTCTTCAAGCTGTTCGACACTCACAGCGTCCAGCTGCGCCAGCGCATCGTCGACCATGGCGCGCATAGCTTCCCAGTCGCCGGGAAGTTCGCTGAAATCAGGCGAGAACGCCCCGCTGGGATAAAGCCCGATGGCAAAGCCCGAATGGACCCAGCACGCGCGCACATGCCACGGCAGCGTCCACATCGTATCGGCCAGCTTGGCCTCGATCAGCTCGCTCGCGTCGATGCCATGTTCGGCGCAATGCGCTTCGGCTTTATCGATCAGGCCCTTCATGCCGCCAAGGATCTGCTTGGCATAAGGAACGAAGGCTTCGTGCAGGGTCAGCGCCATGGGGTCTCTCTCCGGTTTTTCTCTTAACAGCAAAAGGCCCGGAAGCTTGGGAGCGACCGGGCCGATTGGATATGGGTTTAGCGGACCCGCGGGCCGCCAAACGGCAGCGGGGGCGGGGGACGTCGCGCACCGCGCGGCAGCTGTGCCTGATAGGCGCGTCCGCAATGCTCGACGCAATATGGGAAGCCAGGGTTCACGGCATCGCCGCAGAAGTGGAAATCGGGCTCACCGGGATGGCCCATCGGCCAGCGGCAGACCTTGTCCGACAAATCGAGCAGGCTCGTCTTGTCGGCGATCGACGGATCGGGCTTGGCCGGAACCAGACGGCGCGGCGGCGCAGGCGGGATCGGCGCTTGCTGGTCGCCGGGGCCCTGACGCAGGAAGCCGCCGGGGCCGACGGAGACGATCTTGGGCAGATCGGGCGTCGGATTGGGGACGGGCTGCGAATTGGAATCGGAATCCACGGCTGCCGCAACCTTGGTGGCCGGGGCGGGATCGTCCAGCTTGGGCGCGGGCTTTACGACCGGCTTGGGCGCGGGCGTCGCAACCGAAGGCGCTGCCTTCTTGGGTGCCGCCGGTTTGGGCGCAGCCTTCTTGGCGGTCTTCTTCTTCTCGTTGGCCTTCACGGGGGAAGGGCGCGATTTGAGGCCGAGGCGGTGCGCCTTGCCGATCACGGCATTGCGGCTGACCCCGCCCAGTTCATCAGCGATCTGGCTGGCGGTCGATCCGCCTTCCCACATCTTCTTGAGCGTCGCGATCCGCTCGTCAGTCCAACTCATAGTTCATCCGTTCTGTTCGTATGCCATCTGTAGATAGGCAACTTGTCACGTTCTGCCAGAGGCCTTACTCGCCAATTCATGGCAAACGAGCTTTCAGCAAACCCCAAAACCTCACGAAATTTCCCGGAGCGCGGCGTGCCGGTGATCACCGGGATCAACCGCGTGGGGCTTTTCGCGCTCTATATGAAGGAGGTGCGGCGTTTTCTCAAGGTCCAGACGCAGACGATCTGGGCTCCTGCGGTCACAACTTTGCTGTTTCTGGTGATCTTTACCGTCGCGCTGGGCCGCGGCGGGCGCGAAGTGCTGGGCGTGGAGTTCGCCAGCTTCGTTGCGCCGGGGCTGATCGTGATGGGAATGATGCAAAACGCCTTTGCCAATTCTTCCTTCTCG
>JAYPMZ010000144.1:3374-4100 GCA_038130205.1 Erythrobacteraceae bacterium
GCAAGATCCAGGGGACTATCATCGACCTGCTGATGCCGACGCTGTCGCCGGGCGAGTTGATGGCGGGAATCGTAGCTGCCGCCGTTACCCGCGCGGTGGCTGTCGGCTGCACGGTTGCGCTGGCGATGGTGCTGTGGCCGGGGGTGACGCTGCACGTGGCGCATATCTGGGCGATTGTGTGGTTCGGCCTGATGGGCGCGGTGCTGCTCGCGCTGCTGGGGCTGGCAACATCGGTATGGGCGGAGAAGTTCGATCACAACGCGGCGATCACCAATTTCGTGATTGCGCCGCTCTCGCTGCTGTCGGGCACGTTCTACGTGATCGACAACCTCCACGGCGTGTTCCAGACGATCAGCCGTGCGAACCCGTTCTTCTACGTGATTTCGGGCTTCCGCTATGGCTTCCTCGGCGAAAGCGACATTGGGGGCGATTCGGCCGTGCTGTTTGCCGCTGGCGGGCTGGCTGTGCTCAATCTTGCCATCGCGCTCGTCGTTTACGCGGTGTTGCGTTCGGGCTGGAAGCTCAAGAGCTAAAGCTTGGTGAGCGCGTTCACCGCCTGAAACGCTCCCAACACGTCCGCAACCCGCCCCAGTTCCAGCTTGCGCGATTTGCGTCCGGAGTAGCCGATGACATTGATCGAGAGGGACAGATCGATCGTCCCGCTGCCATCGGCGCTTTCGCGGCGGGTCATGTCCTGTATCGTCGATGCCGGAACCGAATTGACGG
>JAYPMZ010000144.1:4110-6425 GCA_038130205.1 Erythrobacteraceae bacterium
GAATTTGAGCACGCGGCGGTCGGTGACTGCAAACAGGATCCTCCCGCGCTGGAAGAACGGGACGAAGGGTTTGGCGAACATTCCGAGGCCGATCACGACGAAGGGCACGCCAAATAGCGGAAATGCCCACGCGAGCGGATCGTTGCTGGCAGACCGCGTCGCCAGTCCGGCCAAAGCCATCCAGAACAGTGCAAAGGCTGTCCAAGGGATCGCAAAGAGATAGATTGCAAAGCTTCTGGCTTCGAAGCGGGCGAGCTTCATGCCCTTCCAGACGAGAGACTCACCCTCTTCCAGCTCACGCGAAAGTGCGAGTTCGAGCCGCTGGGCGATGGTTGTGGGGCCGGTAAACGCTTTGCTTGCCATGTCCCCCCGCCTCCAGCTGGCACGCAATTAATGCGTCAGCGAGCGCCGCATACGATAGCGACCGTCCTTGAACTGTTCGAACAGCTGCGGGACGGTGGGATGGTCGACCGGGCCGCCATTAGCGTCCGGGACCAGATTGCCCTGGCTGACATAGGCGACATAGCTCGAATCGTCGCTCTCCGCGAGGAGGTGGTAAAACGGCTGATCGCGGCGCGGACGAATGTCTTCGGGGATCGATTCGTACCATTCCTCGCTATTGGCGAAGACGGGATCGACATCGAACACCACACCGCGGAAATCGAACAGGCGGTGGCGGACCACCTCGCCTATGCCAAAGCGGCTGCGGGTCTGGCGCGGGGCATTGATGGTGCGTCCCGCTTGGCTGGAGAAGAAGTGAGCGCGTTCCATAACTTTCGGAATATGGACCTTCGCAGGTGCAAAACAAGCGGTTTGCGAGCGGCTGGCACGAGATATGCCCCAATTTTGTGCCACAAGAGCCACAATCGGGGCGCGCAAGGGCTTGGCAAGCGGGAAGGGCTGCGCTAACGGGCGCGCTTCCCGCTAGCGGCTCGACCAATTTGCCGCGCTCTACCGGCGCTCATGCAGCGACATGGTAGTGGAAAGGGAACGCGGAGAGGTGCCGGAGTGGTCGAACGGGGCAGTCTCGAAAACTGTTGAGCCTTTAGGGGTTCCGAGGGTTCGAATCCCTCCCTCTCCGCCATTTACTTCCCGCATCTTTTCTCCAGTATCGCTCCCTTCACGCACGTGGACAGTTTTCGTGGGAAATCCCGCTGTGCCAAGGCGCTCCATTTATAGCCAAGAATTGCCTCCGGCAGCCTAGGGGAAGGCCCAGAGGGGGCCGGCAAGCGCTCTCCCAGATATCGCCACTAGACCATCCTTCATTCGCAAGAGTGAGGGTATCGCGTCGTGCAAATTTGCTTCGGACAAAGCGCAACCATTGGAAACGCCCAGCAGGCATGGGTCGATTTGCTCGACGGTTTCGCCGTTGGCAGCGAGATTGAACTGGATGTAGCGGGACTGTCCGAGGTCGATCTCGGCTTCGTCCAGCTGATCGAAGCTGCGCGCAAGCATGCCGACGAACGATCAAAGGTTCTGTCACTTGCCGCGCCTGCCAATCCGGTCGTCACCGCGCTGCTCGAACGCGGCGGGTTCCTGAGCGAGCCGGACGCAGATTTCCTCCAGTTCTGGTTCCACGGGGAGCGCCCGCAATGACGTCGCTCCTCACTGTCGACGACAGCCCCTCGATCCGCATGGCAATCCGAATCGCGCTGTCCGGCGCAGGTCATGGCGTGACCGAAGCCGCCGACGGCAAGGAAGGACTTGCAAAAGCGAGCGCCAGCAAGTTCGACATGATCATCACCGATCTCAACATGCCCAATATGAACGGGCTGGAAATGATCCGCGAGATCCGCAAGCTGCCGATACAGGCCGGTACGCCGATCATCTTTCTCACCACCGAAAGCGATGACGGCCTGAAGGCAGAGGCCAAGGCCGCAGGGGCAACGGGGTGGCTGGTCAAGCCGTTTCAGCCCGAACAACTGATCAAGGTTACGCGCAAGGTGCTGGGCGTATGAGCGGCGGGCAGGATCCGGGCGCGGCCTTTCGCGTCGAGGCGCAGGACCTTTTCGAAGAAATCGAACAGGCTCTGCTCGACCTTGCCGGTGACCTCGAAAGTCGCGAGCTGATCGACAAGGTCTTTCGCGGGATGCACACGCTCAAGGGATCGGGAGCCATGTTCGGCTTCGATGCGCTCGCTGGCTTCACTCACCATTGCGAAACGGCATTTGATCGCGTGCGAAAGGGGCAGGTCCGGGCCAGCGGCGAGCTTGTTTCGGTTGTCCTGTCTGCGATGGATCACATGCGCGCGCTGGTCGATAGCGACGGTTCCGAGATCGAGGTAGAGGGTGCGGAAATTCTCGCGCGGCTTGAGG
>JAYPMZ010000145.1:0-635 GCA_038130205.1 Erythrobacteraceae bacterium
GCTTCATAGGTGAGCGTGCCCGAGCGCGAGACAACGCCAACGCTGCCCTTCTTGAAGATGGAGCCGGGCATGATGCCGATCTTGCATTCGTCCGGAGTGAGAACGCCGGGGCAGTTCGGGCCGATGAGGCGCGACTTCGACCCTTCGAGCGCCGCCTTGGCGCGAACCATGTCGAGCACGGGGATGCCTTCGGTGATGCAGATGATCAGCTCGATCTCGGCATCGATCGCTTCGCAGATCGCGTCGGCAGCGAAGGGCGGCGGCACGTAGATGCACGAGGCGGTCGCACCGGTCGCGGCCTTGGCTTCGCGCACGGTGTCGAACTGCGGCAGGCCGATGTGGTCGGTTCCGCCTTTGCCGGGAGTGACGCCCGCAACCATCTGGGTGCCGTAATCGAGCGCCTGCTGGGTGTGGAATGTGCCGGTGTTGCCGGTCATCCCTTGCGTGATGACCTTGGTGTCTTTGTTGATGAGGATGCTCATTGGTTCTCGCCTTTGCGGATTCTCAGTGTCGTGATTTGCGTGTTGAATTCGTTCCCGTTCTGCTGAGATGAAAAAGCAGATCTTGCTGTCCCGGAAAGGGCGAGCGTCGGGTCCGTGCGATTTGTATCTTTGCTCAGACGGTCACCATATCGA
>JAYPMZ010000145.1:645-4915 GCA_038130205.1 Erythrobacteraceae bacterium
GTTCAATACTTCTGACATCAAACCTTCAAGGGTTTGCGTTTCGCTGCGATTGGCGAGCGCTGTGCAAATTCGGCTACCAAATACCGTCTCAATCCTGAGCGAAATCTCGCTTCCCTCTCGTTCAAAGAGGCCACCGATTGGTGTAGTGTCAACAAGCGTCCAACCTTCGGCTTCAACAGCTCTTAGCGCGTCTGACGGACTTTCAACTGCCATTACTTCGAAGCAAGCAGATGTTGCCTGAGCAAATTCTTCTGCCGAAGAACTCTCCCTCACCTCGGCATGCGCGATGGAGGAGGTAAACGCGAGGACGGATAGAGACGATATTAGCAGTCGCATATTCAAGCCAGCGAGCTATCCAGCCCCTTGCATGCCTCGAGCAGCTCTTCGACTGCGTCGGTCGAGACCTTGAGGTTGGCTTTCTCTTCGTCGCTCAGTTCGATTTCGACCACGTCTTCGCAGCCGTTCGCGCCGATCACGGTGGGGACGCCGACGTAAAGCCCGTCGAGCCCGTACTTGCCTTCGACATAGGAAGCACACGGCAGGATGCGCTTCTGGTCGCCCAGATAGGCTTCGGCCATCGCAATCGCGCTGGTGGCAGGCGCGTAATAGGCCGAGCCATTGCCGAGCAGCTGGACGATCTCGCCGCCGCCTGCGAGGGTGCGCTTGACGATGTCTTCGATGCGGTCAGCCGACACGCCCTTGATCTTGGCATAGTCTTCGACCGGAATGCCGTTGACCGTGGTGTAGCTCTTGACCGGAACCATGGTGTCGCCGTGGCCGCCGAGAACGAAGGCGTTCACGTCCTTGACCGAGCAATCGAACTCCCATGCGAGGAAGGTCGCAAACCGCGCGCTGTCGAGCACGCCTGCCATGCCGACCACCTTGTTGTGCGGCAGGCCGGAGAATTCGCGCAGCGCCCAGACCATCGCGTCGAGCGGGTTGGTGATGCAGATCACGAAGGCGTCCGGAGCGTGGGCTTTGATGCCTTCGCCGACCGACTTCATCACCTTGAGGTTGATGCCGAGCAAGTCGTCGCGGCGCATACCGGGCTTGCGCGGCACGCCTGCGGTGACGATCACGACGTCGGCGCCGGCGATATCGGCATAATCGTTCGAGCCGGTGATCTTGGCGTCAAAGCCTTCGACCGGGCCGCACTGGCTGAGGTCGAGTGCCTTGCCCTGCGGCATGCCTTCGGCGATGTCGAACAGGACGATGTCGCCCATTTCCTTTTTCGCGGCGAGGTGGGCGAGCGTGCCGCCAATCATGCCGGAGCCGATAAGCGCGATCTTCTTGCGGGCCATAAAGGGGTAATCCTTCCCATGTGTCACGGGACGCTACGGAAAAAGCCAATGGATGAAGATCCCGACCAGCTGTCCCAACATGCCGGGCACCCGTAATGGGCGCGGCCTAGGCCGCCCCTGCGGCGATTGCAACCGCCAAAAGGACAGGTATGACAACTATCTTTGCAAACAGTTCGCAATTGCAATAAGCCGCTGCGGAACACAGGTATTACCCCGCAGGTAGCGGATAAACTGGTATCAATTCCTGTGAGTAGCCAGCCGCCCGCTATCAACCGGCGCGAAAACAGGCTCAGCCGACGGCTTTGCGCGCGCCCTGGTCGCGTTCTTGTGCCAGCAACATCGCGGCAAGGTAATCGGGCACGGCGCGGCTGAAGTAGAAGCCTTGACCAAGGTTACAGCCTGCATCGCGCACGACCTGCACCTGCTCGATCGTCTCCAGTCCTTCGGCGACGATATCCATTCCCAGCGTTGCGCCCATTTCGGCCACGGCGCGGATGATTGCATCGCTCTTCTTGCCGACCTGCGCGCCCGAAACGAACGAACGGTCGACCTTGATCTTCGAGAAGGGGAAGGTGTTGATATAGCCGAGCGAGGAATAGCCCGTGCCGAAATCGTCAAGTGCGAAGCGCACGCCGATAGCGGACAATTCGTCGATGAAGGCGGCGGTCGCGTGGTTGTCCTCGATGAACAGGCTCTCGGTCACTTCGAGTTCGAGGCGGCGCGGGTCAAGTCCGGCTTCGCGCAGCGCGCTCTTGATGCCGAGCGCTGCGCCCGGTGCGCGGATCTGCAGCGGCGAGAGGTTGACCGCGACGGTCACGTCTTCGGGCCATTTCGCCGCAACCCGCGCAGCTTGCGCGGTGATCCAGTTGCCGAGCGTGACGATGACGCCGGTTTCTTCGGCCACGGGAATGAATTCGTCGGGCTTCAATTCGCCCTTTTCCGGGTGGAACCAGCGCACAAGCGCTTCGAACGTCTTGATCCGGCCGGTTTCCAGATCGACGATCGGCTGGAAGAAGATCGATAGCTCGTCCTTCTGGATTGCGGCGCGCAATTCGTCCTCGATCTCGCGGCGGCGCACGAGGTCGCGGGTCATCGAGCTATCGAAGAAGCAGGTCTGCGAACGACCGCCAACCTTGGCGTGATAAAGCGCGAGGTCGGCGCTCTGCATGATCGTGTCGGCATCCATGCCGTTTTCGGGACGCAGCGCCACGCCAAGCGAGGCGCGCACTTCGAGCCGGTTTCCGTCAATCCGGATCGGGCGCATGATCTCGGCATGGATTTCGCTGGCGAGCCGCTCGGCTTCCTTGGGATCATTGATTGGCGTGAAGAAGATGAACTCGTCTCCGCCGAAGCGCGCCACGGTTCCGCCGTCGGGGGTGAGCGCCATCAGCCGCTTGGCGACTTCGTTGAGAACCTTATCGCCGACGGGGTGGCCGAGCAGGTCGTTCACTTCCTTGAAACGGTCGAGGTCGATCCAGATCAGTGCGAGGCGGGCGTCCTCGTCGATTTCCATCATGGTTTCGACCATGGCGTGATTGAGGCCGGCACGATTGGCCAGCCCGGTCACGACGTCGGTGCGCGCGAGCACCTGCATCTTGTCGGCAAGCCGCGCGCTGGTTTCCGCGGCGGCAATCGAATCGCGCAGCACAGTGAAGATATTGGTGTTGATCGAAATCATCGCCGGAATCAGCAGCAGGATCGTCACGCCCAAGGCGATCAGGCCGGGTGTAGCGTTCCAGAAGCATACGAATGCAATCGGAGCGCAGCTCAGCGCAAGCTGGCCGAAGGCGATGTTGAGACGCCCCGCGTTGCGGGCCGAAACGCCGATGCCATAGCCGAGTGCATTGGCCACCATCAGCACCTCGACATCGGTCATCGTGCCGACAAAGATTGTGAAGGCCGCAGTCAGTCCTAGCGCAAGTGCGAAACTGAACGCGCCGATTTCATACACCAGTTCCAGCTTGGCGGTGGAATTGCCTTCCGCATTGGCAGACAGGCCCAGTGCGGCGACTACGCGGGCGACCGCGATGATCGCGAGCACGATCGCGGCGACATAAAGTTCGGGCAGGTCCGCAATCCATGCAGAAACGATGGCTGCGCCCACGGTGCACATCGCGCCGATCGCAAGGCTGGACGGTTGTGCGTAAAGAGATTGCACCAGAATACGGCGCACACGCTCGGACAATTGGTCCGAGCGCTCGCGCCCGCCAACGGGCGAATACAGCCATGTGAGAATGCGTTTCGCTCCCATAACTCAGACGCGATAAGGCAAAGTGGTCAAGGGCAGGTTAACGCGCTGATTACCGCGTTTAGGCGCAGATACTGGGGGGTTGAGGCAAGGCAGCCTCCGCCGGGAGCCCTGAAGGGGACCCGCAGATAAGTAATTGTGCGTGTTGTTGGGCCTGGCCGCGCCTGTCCCGAAAATCAGGGCCAGAGGAGTTAAGTCCGCGCCGGAGCCGGAGCGGCTTCCGGATCAAGCCGCTCGGTTTCGGCAGCGAGCCGGCGGTCGAGCGTGCGGGTGATGCCGAGCCACCAGTCATAGCCCTGACGGTCGCCTGCAAAGAACGCCTTTTCAGCCTGCGCACGCGCTTCGCGTGCTGCTCCGATTCCGTGGTGGGCAAAATGCCGCAATGCCGCTCGCAGCATTTGATCGTTGGCCGAGCGCGTTTGCGCTCCCTCGCCATTGTCATTCGCGACCCGTTCGATCGCGCGCGCCACCAATGCCTTGGCAATCGGCGAGCAGCTCGGCGAGCGGCCCGGAGTTTTGGCGGCGGCGAAGTGAATGGTCATGGGCGATCGTGTGTCCATTGCCTGAGGGGATTTCAGCGTTGGACAGTCGATTAGGGGAAAGCCCGCTAAGGCTTGGTGTGGAGCTAAGGTTTAGAGCGCGTTAACTTCGCGCCGCACTCAATTGCGCGGAGCGCTGGTTCCCGCGGCATTTTCACGGGCGAGAGCGCGTTCTTCGGCAC
>JAYPMZ010000145.1:4925-6395 GCA_038130205.1 Erythrobacteraceae bacterium
GCTCAGTCCTTGGGGGCGGTCGCGGCAGCCGCATTTTCGCGGGCCAGGGCGCGCTCTTCACTGCCCAGAGCGGCGCGGGCGGCGTCGCTTTTCCATTGGCCCGCACGCGCGTAGTCGTCGCGCACTTGGCCGACACCCGAATAGGCCGGATTGGCAAGGATCGGTGCAGGGGCGGTGGGCGTCTGCGCAGGGGTATATGCGCCGCCGGTCACAGGCTGTGCGGCCATACTCGGCGCAACAGGGCTCGGGGCAACGGGCATATCGGCAAACTCTTCGCGAGGAGGAGCGGTAACGCGCTCGGCAAGCCCCGGCTCGACCCCGGCATAGCGGCCCGTAAACGCGCTGCTCATCCCCGCTGCACCGCGATTTTTGTAGAAACGGTGCGCGCCGATAGTGCCGACATGGTCAAGGCTCGATGCCCAATAGGGATTGACCCAGAGCGTATGATAATGGGTGGCATGGCCGACCGGCGCATAAACGCTGCCCGCCAACGCCTCGCTCGCGATCTGCTGCGCATTCAGCCAGCTACGCCCGCCCGCCCTGCGGCGCAGACTGCCGTCGCAGGTGAAAGTGAACTGGCATCCGGTAACGCGAGTGGAACCCTGATAAACGACACCGCAAACGCTGTTCGGCCAATTGCGATGCGAAACGCGGTTGAGCACGACCTGCGCGACCGCGCGCTGGCCTGCTTCGCTTTCGCTGGCGGCCTCGTACCATATGGCCTGCGCCAGACATTCCTGAGCGCGCAGGCCGCTGGTGCCGGGAGCGCCGAAGAAAGGTTTTGCGGCAGGGCCGGAATCGATCAATTCGCCCAGTTCATGTCCCGCCTCCGCCGCACCGCTGGCATAGGCGTCGCTTGTCGGCAGAGCGATCAGCGTGCCGTCGGAAGCCGGATCGGCGAGAAAGAAGAAGGCCGAGCCGGGGAAGCTCTCGCCCGGCTTTTCAAACGGCATCGCAGGATTGGCTGCGAGGTCGGCAGCAAGTTGCTGGCTAACGATCTCGGCTTCGGTCGGGGCATCGCCGGGAATCTCTCCGAAATCGCCGGTCGCAGCCATCGCGGGGACGGCGATCACCGCGAGCAGCACGGCAAGCCGATTGCGCAGCGCACGCGGAGGCGCGGCAGGCGCGGCTTCGCGGCTTCCATCTGTCAGATGGATGACCGGCGATGCGGCGTTTCGGGCCTTGCGGGCAAAGAGGTTGCGGAGTGCTTTCATAGCGCGCTCAAGCGCGTAGCCGGACGCGTGGGTGCAAGCGAGCGCCGCGCACGTGCCGTCCCGAAACCGCACACCCCGCGCGCGGCCCCTTAACGCTTGTGGCAGAGGGCGGGCGCGACTACGGCCACCTGCTCTATGGGCGGATACGGGATCACACGAGTGGGCGCTTTTACAGCCGCGTGCCTTGCGCTGGCAGCGTGCGGCAGTGTGCCCGAGCAGCCCGTTACCGACGCGACGACATTCGTAAGTCTCAACC
>JAYPMZ010000146.1:0-6339 GCA_038130205.1 Erythrobacteraceae bacterium
CCTCTATTGCGGTCAGGAAGCCGTGGCAGTCGGCGTGTGCGAGCACCTTGATGCCGCTGACAAGATCGTTTCGACCCACCGCGGCCATGGACACTGTCTCGCAAAAGGCTGCGACGTCACCGACATGATGAAGGAAATCTGGGGTTCGAGCGAAGGGCTTTGCAAGGGCCGTGGCGGCTCGATGCATATCGCCGACGCCGATGTCGGCATGCTCGGCGCGAACGGTATCGTCGGCGCAGGCGCTCCGATTGCCGTGGGCGCGGCCATGTCGCTCAAGATCGATGGCGAAGGCAAGGTCGCGATCACCTTCTCGGGCGACGGTGCGTGCAATCAGGGCACGACCTTCGAAGCCATGAACATGGCGGTCGTGACAAAGGCCCCGTGTATCTTCGTTTTCGAGAACAATCACTATTCCGAACACACAGGCTTCGAATATGCGGTCGGCACGTCCAAGGACATCGCCAGCCGCGCCGAAGCGTTCGGCATGAAAGTCTGGCGCGGCGATGGCTGCGATTTCACCTCGGTGTATGAAACCATGCGCGAAGTGCTCGAATACGTGCGCGCAGGCAATGGCCCTGCCGCCGTGGAGTTCGACACCGAGCGTTTCTACGGCCACTTCGAAGGCGACCCGCAGAACTATCGCGGCGAAGGCGAACTCGATCGCATCCGTGAAACCCGCGATTGCCTCAAGATTTTCCGCGCACAGGCGACCGGCGCAAAGCTGCTCGACGATGCCGAACTCGACGCGATCCAGCAGGCCGCAATCGACGATGTCGATGCCGCCGTTCAGGCCGCTCGCGCAGCGCCCCGGCCCACGGCCGATGACGTCACCAAAGACGTCTACATCGAATATTGAGGGAGAGCGGAACAATGGCAAAAATGATGTATCGCGACGCCGTGGTTTCCACGCTCCACGAAGAGATGGAACGCGATGAAAGTATCGTCGTTCTGGGTGAAGATGTGGTTGGCGGCATGGGCACAGCAGGTGGCCCGGAGGCCATCGGCGGCATCTGGTCGACCTCGACCGGTCTCTACGACAAATTCGGCGCGAACCGCGTGATTGACACTCCGATTTCGGAAAGCGCGATCATGGGCGCGGCAGGCGGCCTCGCGCTGACCGGCAAGCGACCCGTCGCAGAGCTGATGTTCGCCGACTTCATCGGCGTCAGCCTCGACCAGATCTGGAACCAGATCGCCAAATTCCGCTATATGTTCGGCGGCAAGACCCGTTGCCCGGCGGTGCTCCGCATGGCCTATGGTGCGGGCTACAACGCTGCCGCGCAGCACAGCCAGAGCGTGCACCACATCCTCACTGGCATGCCCGGCCTCAAGGTTGTGATGCCTTCAACCCCCGCCGACGTGAAAGGCCTGCTGCGCACGGCACTTCGCGGCGATGACCCTGTGATCTTCCTTGAGCACAAGGCGCTTTATCCGCTTGAAGGCGAAGTGCCCGATGGCGATTACACCATTCCCTTCGCTCATGCCCGCCAGGTGCGTTCGGGCGAGGATGTCACCATCATCGCCACCGGCCTGATGGTCGGCATTGCCGAAGCGGCTGCCGAAGAGCTGGCCGAGGACGGCATTGGCTGCGACGTCATCGATCTGCGCACGACCAGCCCGCTCGACGAAGAAGCGATCCTCGATTCGGTTGAAATCACCGGACGCCTCGTGATCGTCGACGAGGCTCCGCCGCGCTGCAATCTTGCGACCGACATTTCGGCAATTGTCGCGCAGAAGGCCTTTGCCAGTCTGCGTGCCCCGATCGAAATGGTCACCGCCCCGCACTCGCCCATCCCCTTCGCGCTGGAGCTGGAACAGGCCTACCTGCCTTCCTCCGACGATGTCGAAGCGGCGGTGCGCAAGACTCTGGCCTATCGTTAAAGGAGGCCATTATGAGCACTCTTCGTCCCTTCTGTATGCCCAAATGGGGCATTGAAATGTCCGAGGGCACCATTGCCGAATGGCTCGTCGCCGAAGGCGCGGCCTTCAAGAAAGGCGATGTTCTTTGCCTGATCGAGACTGCCAAGATTTCCAACGAGGTCGAAGCTGAACGCGACGGCGTGTTGAGCCGCATCGTAGCGCCCGCCAATGGCGAGGCGGAGCCGGTCGGCGCCTTGCTCGCCGTGTTCGGAGACGGGTCGGAAGACGCCGCCGCTCTCGATGCTTTCGTCGAAGGCTTCGTACCGGCGGAAAGCACCGGCAGCGCGGGCAAGAAAAAAGGCGCCAAGAAGGCCGCTGCCAAAGTGGCAGACACTTCTGCTCCTGCACCCTCTTCTGCCCCTGCAAAGACCCCGATCAAGATCGACACCAACCGCCCGATCAGCCCCAAGGCGCTCGAACTGGCAGAAGCCGAAGCGGTCGACATCAGCGACATCGAGGGTTCGGGTCGCAATGGCCGCATCACCTTTCAGGATGTCCAGCAGGCGCTTCGCGGTCCTGCCAGTCCTGTGCTCAAGGGTCCGCTTGCGGATATCGAGGAAGATCGTTCAGTCTTTGCCTCGCCGCTTGCCCGGCGTATCGCCGCGCAGAACGGCATTGCGCTCGCCGGCGTCACCGGCTCCGGTCCACGCGGTCGCATCTGCAAGAAAGACGTGTTCGCGCTGATCGAAGCGAGCGATGGGTCGCGCACGGCGGAATTCCGTCTTGTCGACAACACACCGCGCGCAGTGCCTTTCGACAATATCCGCAAGATCGTGGCCGAGCGCCTGACCGCAGCGAAGCAGGAAATCCCGCATTTCTACCTGCGCATCAGCGTGAAAGCAGACGCGCTGCTGGCTTTGCGCAAGACCGCCAATCTGGTGCTCGGCGCGAAGGCTTCGGTCAATGACTACATCGTGCTTGCCGCTGGCAAGGCGTTGGCCGAGCATCCCGAAGTGAACGTGCAGCTTCATGGCGAGGAAGTGCACCGCTTCCCGCACGCCGATGTGGCGGTTGCTGTTGCAAGCCCCAAGGGGCTGGTGACACCGATCGTGCGGCAGGCTAACCGGATGCGGATCGACCAGGTGGCTCAGCGCACCCGCGCCCTGATAGACAAGGCGACCGAAGGGCGGCTCGGCTATGACGATATGGATGGCGGCACTTTCACCGTTTCCAACCTCGGCATGTTCGGGATCGAGAACTTCGACGCGATCATCAACCCGCCGCAATGCGCAATCCTCGCGGTCGGCGCGGCATCGCGCCAGCCGGTCGAAACCGAAGAGGGCGATATTGCGTTCGCAACCAAGATCCCGCTGACGCTTTCGGTCGATCACCGGGCGATTGACGGCGCGCTGGGTGCGCAGTTCCTCGCCACACTCAAGCAATTGCTGGAAGAGCCAGAGCGGTTGTTCGCCTGAACGCGATCCTGAAAGGATAGAGCCATGCCCAAACCCGGATCGCTGCCATCAATGGCCCCGATTGCGCAGCTTGCCTATGTGCCGAGCGATTTTGACGCGACGGTCAAATACTGGACCGAGACGATGGGCGTCGGCCCGTTCTTCCTGTTCGAGAATATCGCGCTCGACGATATGCGTTATCGCGGCGAACCGACCGAGGCACGCTTTACCGTCGCCATCGCCTATTGGGGCGATGTGCAGATCGAACTGGTGAAGGCCGAGAACGACGCGCCCGCGCACTACAACGGCGAATATGGCGTAAAGGACCAGCTTCACCATGTGCTGCAGATCGTCGACGATTTCGATGCGGCAGCAGCCGAGGTCGAGCGCAAGGGCGGCGAGGCTATCGTCTCGGGCGGCTTTGGCGGCGGCAAGGTTGCCTATTTCGACATGGGAGCAGGTCCCGGCAGTCTTGTCGAAGTGCTCGAACCCGCAGAGGGAGCACAGGACCTGTTCGATATGATAAAGCAGGCCGGAATCGACTGGGACGGCAGCGATCCGATCCGCAAACTGGGGTAATTGATGACGATTTCAGCTGAAGCACAAGCGCTCGCCGAGCGGGTAGAGAGCTTTGTCCGCACGCAGGTAATGCCTTTCGAGAAAGACCCGCGCAACGGCGAGCACGGGCCGACCGACGAGTTGTCGCTCGAACTCAAGGCGTTGGCCCGCGAGGCCGGTGTTCTTACCCCGCATATCCGCCCGGACGGCTCGCACTTCACCCATCTCGAGACCGCCCTGCTTCTGCGCAAGAGCGGGCTTACCCCGCTTGGGCCGGTCGCCTGCAACACCGCGGCGCCCGATGAGGGCAATATGTACCTGCTCGGCAAAGTCGGCAGCCCTGAACTGAAAGAACGCTTCCTCAAACCGATGGTAGAGGGCCGCGCGCGCAGTGCCTTCTTCATGACCGAACCGGCCGAAGACGGTGGTGCCGGATCGGACCCGTCGATGATGCTCACCACCTGCAAGATGGATGGCAACCATTGGGTGATCAACGGTCGCAAGACCTTCATTACCGGAGCCGAGGGCGCGAAAGTCGGCATCATCATGGCCAAGTCGGAAGACGGCGCCTGCATGTTCATGGTCGATTTGCCCGACCCCGCGATCAAAATCGAACGCGTGCTCGACACTATCGACAGCTCGATGCCGGGCGGACACTCGGTGATCACCATCGACAATCTGCGCGTGCCGGCTGACCAGATGCTTGGCGAAAGCGGCGAAGGCTTCAAATACGCCCAGATCCGCCTTGCCCCTGCACGCCTCACCCACTGCATGCGCTGGCACGGTGCCGCGACCCGCGCACACGAGATCGCAACCGACTATGCCTGCCGTCGTCAGGCATTCGGCAAGCCGCTGGTTGACCACGAAGGCGTGGGCTTCATGCTCGCGCAGAACCGCATCGATCTGAAGCACACGGAGCTGATGATCGACTGGTGCGCGGATGTGCTCGACACCGGCTCGCTCGGCACAGTCGAAAGCTCGATGACAAAATGCCACGTCGGCGAAACGCTGTTCCAAATCGCTGATCGCTGCGTGCAGGTCATGGGCGGCACGGGCGTCTCGCGCGACACTATCGTCGAGCAGGTGTTCCGCGAAATCCGCGCGTTCCGCATTTATGACGGCCCGACCGAGGTCCACAAATGGAGCCTCGCGAAGAAGATCAAGCGCGAGTGGCGCGAAGAAAACGAGTAACGCTTGCCCGCAGTCTAGCGCCGGTTACTGCTCCAGTATTGCAACTGTGCGCGGGTTACACCTACCCGCTCGGCAGCCTTGGTGAGATTGCCGTCGCATTCCGCCAGAGCGGCCTCGTACAGCTGATCGATCACTTGCTCGGGCGATAACCCCGCGTCGAGTATCATCTGACCGAACGGCTCGCCGCTGCCTGCGTTCCGGCCCGAAGCCAGAGTGACAAATTCGGCCAGCGTATCTTGCTTGCCGCCCTGGCCTGCCAGAATATCTTCGATCAGCAAATGCTGCACGCCGATCGCCTCATCGGGTTCCGCGACAATTATCCCGCGTTCGATCAGGTTCTCCATCTCGCGGATGTTTCCGGGCCAGGAGTATTCGTGGAACAGCTTCACCAGCTCCGCTTCGAACCGCATGCCCGCCTTTCCATGCTTTTCGGATAGGCGCTGGAGGAAATGGTTGGCCAGCACCGGAATATCCGCGCGGCGATTGCGCAATGGCGGAATGTGGATCGGAAAGGTGTTGAGGCGATGGAATAGGTCGGCCCTGAAACGGCCGTGCGCGACCTCTTCACCCAAATCCGCATTGGTCGCCGCGACTATCCGCACGTCGGCCTTGAGCGTGCTTGTTCCGCCGACGCGCTCGAATTCATTCTCCTGCAAAACGCGCAGCAGCTTGCCCTGTGCGGCCAGTGACAGCGTGCCCACCTCGTCGAGCAGGAGAGTGCCGCGCGCCGCGCGTTCGAAACGCCCCGGTCGTGTTGCCGCAGCGCCGGTATAGGCGCCCTTCTCGACACCAAACAATTCTGCCTCCATCAGCGTCTCGGGGATGGCGGCGCAATTCACCGCAATCATGGGCCCGCCAGCGCGTCGGCTGCGCTTGTGCAGCTCTTTTGCGAAGACCTCTTTGCCGACACCTGTCTCTCCGAGAAACAACACCGGAGCATCGCTGGAGGCAACTTTATCGACCATATGGAGAACCGAATTGAATTGGGATGATGCACCCACGATCGAGCGCGAGCCGATCTGCAGGTCTTCCTCGATTCTGTCTTTCGGCGTCGATCTAGACCGCGGGCGATGGCTGTACGTGTCAGCGCGGAACCAGCTCAATTCGATATCGGGATTGTCCCATTCTTCGGCTGGCTTGCCAATCAGGAAGCACCGGTCATGCCCCATCGCGATGCATTCGGTTTCACGGAACACCATCGGCTTGCCAAAGAATGTCGAGGCGTAGCCGGATGCGTAGCCGACCTGCTGCCAGCCTGCGGGGTGTAGGCCAATCC
>JAYPMZ010000147.1:0-3699 GCA_038130205.1 Erythrobacteraceae bacterium
GAGTCGGCGAGCATGTGAACCGTTTTGAAGCCAAGGCCGAACTGCCCAGTCTGCTCAGCCCCTTCTTTTGCAGAATGTCCGATCGCCAACATGTTCGCGAGATCGTCGCGATACAATCGTTCTTCGCCTAGCGAGCGATCATTACCGAGGTGGTTGATCGGTCGCCCCCAGTGAACGACCCGCATGTGGGTTATCCCACCATTATCGTCCCGTCGCACCTCGACGCGGAAACGTCCTCCGTTGACGACGCTCCAGTTTTCGAGCGCGTCATGTGCGTTTTGAAATAGCTCAAATAGCGTTTGCTGTGGTCGGTAGCCTAGTTTCCTAATTTCCTCTCGAACTGCGCCGAGAAGCTCTCGGGAGATCTCTTCGTCTAGAATTGCAGACCACAGCGCGTCGGATGCTTCTTGAGGCGATTTGTGTGGGTCATGGCGATCGCGGCTGAATTGGCGCAGCGCCTCCTTTGTTCGAGACCCTATCTTTAGGCCCCTAAGACGGTCGTGCAGCACGAGCTTCAGGTCTGCACAAGTGTCTTCCAAAGTGCCCTGATCGTCATCGAAAAGAGCGCCAAATTTCTCGAGGATAAGGCTCTTCTGCGCGGGCATCGAAACCACAAGCGGAAGAGTAATCTGATCGATGAACTCCTCGAGGAGCTGCCGCGCATGAGCTTCATCGCGGATTGTCGCAGGGGCAAAAGTGAGTGCCCACGGATGTTGCCAATGCCCGTCATCGAGATAGGATTCCTGTTTCCGCCTCTCGACCAACCATGCCTCGTCACCTTTGAGGTCTACTCGGCACATCGTACCCGCGCAGGACAGGACTTCCGCTTGTCCTTCGGCGGTAGTGATTTCCCAGCGTAATGACCGGAAGTGATTTTCGAAGTATCCTGGTTCTCTCTCAAGGTCAGGCTCGCATTCGTCTAATCGTTGACAGATGCGGCCGAAAGGGACTTGGCCTTCCCACCCCGAAGCGAGCTCTCTTATCTCTTCACTGCGCCCGAGCAGAGCGAGGATGAACAGGATCGCATCTCGGGGCACTCTCCCCTCAAAGCGGCTCAGTTCCTGTCCAAGCACTTCGTAGAAATCTAGCCGGCGTGGAGAGCTCTCGCGCGCCCTTGCAACCAGATCATCTAGCTCTGGCAGTACCCTCGCATATGTAGAGGAAAGGATCTGGTTGAGCTCCACGCCTTTAGCGTTCAACGCTAGGGTAGGCGCTTGCTTAAACTCTCCGCTTTCTGCGGGAACGAGGAGGTTTGCGGGTAGAAATCCACCCTCGAGTATCTTCGGCGCATGGGCACTATACATTGCCATGTGGATGCGGCGCAGGGCCTCGCCTGATGTCCCAGGCTGAACTTTACCAGCCAATGCATTGAGCTGATCGACGATGTCGCGAGGCGTTGCCTCATTGAGCTCGGCAAGGAACATCCCAACCTCGTCTGTGGGTATGGAGTCTCGGGTTGCTGCCTGAATGAGGGTCAACACAGGCACGTCCGAAAGGGCGCCCTTGAGACCCAACGCGATCATGTCGTCTTCATGGTTCTCATAATCGATGGCGAGCACTGCTATGCCTGCTTCAGCGGCAAGTGCTCCGGTCATGGTCAGAGAGTCTGCGCGACTTGGGAACGCCTTTAGCTCACGCAGCTTCGCCAGAAGATCTTCGCTGCGCAGGTGGGCTGGTAGATCATCGAACGTCTCAAATGCCTTCTTAATCCCGAGCGCCCTTAAAGCGGCCCGAAGATTGTCCGGAAGATCCAGAATATCAGCCGGAGCCAGTGAACTCCCACCCAAGCTCACCCAAGGCGTTCTGCGAAGGCTTTCAAGGGCGGTTTCGCTCAACTCAGTACATTTTGTGACCGACTCTGCGATTAGCGAGCTAAGTGATGCTGGATTGTCGGAAGATAGGGCAGTGGCGAGCTGTGCCTGCTCATTCCAGTGCGGCACTATCTTGCGCTGCACTGTTTCGGCGCCAGGGTCATTCCAATAACGAACGAGTGGAGCCCACTCACGCAATTGGTGAGGCACGTCATCAGGTTTCGCCTGGTAGATACCTTGCCGTATCGATCTCAGCTCGCCAGTCGTTGTCTGATGGACTGGCAAATGCGTGATGAGCTCAAGATCGAGCTTGCTAGTAAGAAGAGCAATGGCCTCTTGCTCGTTTAGATCAAGGTCATCGCCGTCGAATGCCCCAAGCCACTCAGCAAGCAGACCTTGCTCGAGGGTTTCAACACCCAGCACTTCCTTTGCGGATTGGTTGAGCTGTTTCGACGCCGCAGGCGGCACGAGGAAAGTGTCGCCGCGTTCATCGAGCAAACGAGAAGCCAGGTCCGAAAGCGCCGATGGCAATGGCCCTAGATCAATCAGCGAAGCGCTAGGAGAAAGATTGAGCTTGCCGGATATTAGGCGCCTAAGTGCCGATCGCTCAGCAGTAGACACCAGTTCACTCGCCAGTAAACCGCGTGACTTCTCAGAACCAAACTCGGTCGCCTTGGCTACAGCCTCGGCCACGCTCTGCTTGTTGCTGCCAATTGGAAAAGGCGCAGTGTCTTGCCGGAGCCTAACCTTGTAAGCGAGGGGCGCCGCCATGGCTTCACCTAGTAAATCCCGCTGCGCTAAGGGTTGCGCTGTAAAGAGAAGTCCAGCCTTCGAAAGATCCGAGATCTCCCGAAGGGTGAGCCTGACCTGCGCCTCTGTTTGGAGGCATGTCGCGTCAAAGACCGCTAGCTGGGACGCCTCCGGATCATTCGCGAGCCGATCAATTGATGGGCCACTCTGAATGATCATAGTGATCAATGTGGTCCCTTGATCCGCGTACGAGGGATTGCCAACGAAATCCTCGAGCGCTGCCAGCAGATCTCGAGCTTCAGCAAGGTCAAATTGCCGCGGCGGCGGACTTTCGAGCCAGCTGGGCTTGAGCGGGATAAGGATGCTTCTTTCGACAAGCGCCGCGATTATTGCTCGGTTTTCAACTGATGCAGGAAGCGCGAAGCATAGGAGGCTTGGAAGGTAAGGTACGAGACGCTTGATCGAATCCGCTCTTGCAAAATCATTCTCAGATGCAGCTGCAAGACGAAACGTAGCAGCAAGAGCCTCTCTGGTGCGCGCGCCAACCGATCCACTAAGATCAGCGGTCTCAAGAATTTCGCTGACCGTATCCGCCACTACAGCGCTAGAAAATATTGCTGGGCCGGCATCACTGATGAGGTCGGCGAGTTCCCCGTCTTCCCACCGTAGCGGTGTCGAGGATAAAGACCCGCCAAACGCCAACAGAAGGCCTTTGTCCGCGAGCCATTCCCCGAGCTCTGGCCAGACCTCGCGCAGTCTTGCGACCCTAGTCTTATCGCTTACCCGAATTGGCCGGAGAACTGCGGAAGGGACAACTTGCCAATTCGGCTTGCCTTCTCCACTCCAAGCTCTCGCCAAGGCTTTGTCGCTGCAAGCCAGGTCTCGATGTTCGTACCACCAGCTTGACTCCTTAAGGGTTCGGATAAGTTGATACTGCCGCGCGGTATCTGGAAGTGTAACCACAAAGCTACGCAGTGCTTCGAGCGCCGACGGCAATGTCGCTTCCGCATGCAGATGTCGGTTCCAGCGATCTTGGATCCGCGCGTCATTGCCTGCAAGGACGCGCGTTCGGTCGCTCGAGGGGAAGAAACACCCATGGGCTATGAGATCAACCTGGCCCCAATCTTCAGGTAACGCC
>JAYPMZ010000147.1:3709-6305 GCA_038130205.1 Erythrobacteraceae bacterium
GATGTCCTACTGGCAAATAGACAGCTTCTGAGATGCGCAGTTTAGGCCGGTCGATCAAAGGGCAATTCGACAACAACACGGCACCGTGGGGGAATGCCTTCTCGCGGATACGCTGGCCGTTCACGCTCAAGCGGAAAGGCCAGTCATTGTTGTCTTTGAGGTTAGCGGCTTCCCCATTAGCAGCCCAGGACTGCACCCCGCAGAATGTCGCAAAGGGCTCGCCGTTTTTTAGGATGGAGCCAGAGATCGCCGTGTCTTCTCGCCTTTCATCATCTGGGTTGGCTAGCGGCCCTTCCTTTATCTTGACTCGATAAGCTTCATGCTTCCCAGATGGCCCGACAAGTTCCAGCTCTCGCAAGTTTCGCAGACACGCAAGCGCTCCGACGAGCTCGCCTTCCTTGGCAATATCAGCGAGAGCACTGTTGGGCGTCCAGCGTTCAGAGGTCAGTCGATATCCCTTTCCTGCGCAAAGGTGTTCCGATCGCAGGGGCAGGTAGAGGGTCATGCCTTTGTCGAAGCCAAGGTTTTCCGCCCATTCCGAAAATATCGCTTCGTCATTCGTGGAAAGGCTGGCCCAAGGGCCGGAAGCGTTGCTCGCTTGCGCGATGCCTTCGAAGGGGCTGATCAACTTTAATGATGGCTTTGGCGATTTCCCTACCCAGGCTTGAGCAATGAAAGCATCGCACAGGTGGAAGACTGACTTCTGTCCCAGTCCAAAGCGACCGACTTTCCCACCTTCTTCAGCTTTGCTGCCTCCGCTGGCCTTTTCCAAAGCATCGAAGTCTCTTTCGGTAACTGGACCGTCATTGAAGACTACGATTGCTGGAGCTTGCAAGAGCGGGTTAGTGGCTGACGCGAATCCATCATGAGAGCGTACGACCATCCGCTGCGCGCGGGCATCGTCCGCATTCTGCAGAAGCTCCTTAAATACGGCGAAACCTGACTCGTACCTGTCAACAAGCAGATTGATGAGATCAGTGACGATCTCTTCTGCGTCTTTACGTAGTGCGCTCACATTCTCTCCTTCGGCGCCCTCATTAGAATCCGTGGGCGACAAAAACTGTCACCCACAAATGGAGAGCAGGGAAGCTCACCTTCGCTTTCGGTTTGGTGTCTCCCAAAGGACCTTGCGAATAGTTGGCAAATGAAGTGCCAACAAGTACTTAAGGGCGTTCTCGGCTGGTAATAGGCGTAGGGTGACAGCTTTTGTCACGGGTGCGCACTAAACCCCATCGTCAAGTGAATGATTGAGGCTAGACTGGAGGCGCCGAGCTTGAAACGACACGACCTTACCAAATCCAAACTGACCCATTTTGAGCAGTGCCCGAAGCGCCTGTGGCTATCGGTCAACCGCCCGGATCTAATCGAAATCGACGACGCAACTCAGGCGCGCTTCGATACCGGTCACGCGGTCGGAGACCTCGCCTGTGATTTGGTGGAGGGTGGGGTCATGGTGACCATGGATAATGGCGTGCGTGGCGCACTCAAGCAAACCCGCGAGCTTGTTGCAGCAGGCGATAAACCAATCTTCGAGGGCACCTTTCAGCATGAAGGCGTTCTTGTCCGGGTCGATATCATGCGTCCCGATGGAGAGGGCGGCTGGCATGTGGCGGAAGTGAAAAGCACCGCTTCGCGCAAAGACTATCAGATTGCGGATCTTGCGACGCAGGTGTGGGTGATGGAAGGCGCCGGAGTGACTGTCCGCTCGGCATCAATCCGGCATATCAACACTAGCTTCGTTTACGCGCGTGAAGGTGACTATCTCGGTTTTCTCATAGACAGGGTGTCTGACGAGGACATTCGCCCTATCGCTGATGAACGCATGCGAGTGGTCCTTGAGGCTCGGCGGACGTTGCAGGATGATGAACCTGAGATTGCTCCAGGACCGCATTGTGATGAGCCGTTCGGTTGCGATTTCAAGGAATACTGTAATCGCGGCATCACACAGCCGGACTGGCCTATTTCTCTTTTGCCGCGAACGGGTAAGAAGGTAGCTGAGGCCTATGCCACCAAAGGTCTCGAAGAGCTCACTCAGCTTGTTGCGGGTGAACTTAAAAACCCACTTCATGAGAGGATCCGCGAGGCGACCAGCAGTGGTGAGGCATATCATGATGCCGATACGGCGCGCGAACTGACCAAGGATTGGAGTTATCCAAGAACCTATCTCGACTTTGAGACGGTAAATCCTGCCATTCCCCGCTGGATAGGCACCAAGCCGTTTCAGCAGATCCCATTCCAATTCTCGGCTCACCTCGAGAGCGAGAATGGCATAATTGAATACCGCGATTTCCTGAGCCTCAATAATCAAGATCCTCGTCGCGAATTTACTGAGGCACTCCTCGAGGCAGTCCCTGCCGATGGCGCGATCATCACCTATAATGCGACCTTCGAGCGTACGCGCCTCAAGGAACTCGCTGTCCGCTTTGACGATCTTTCGGAACCACTTCGCGCACTCGCAGATTGCGTTGTCGATCTCGAGCCAGTGGCTCGTCAATGTTGGTATCACCGAGATCAGCGCGGCAGCTGGTCTATCAAGGCAGTGCTTCCGACAATTTCTGGGCTTAACGGGTACGAAGAGCTCGACGTGCAAGATGGG
>JAYPMZ010000148.1:0-6290 GCA_038130205.1 Erythrobacteraceae bacterium
GTGCGGTTGCGGTTGTCGGTCAGCGCCTCGACGATGATCGCGCTGCCGCCGGGGCCGTAGCCTTCGTAGCGGACTTCTTCGTAGTTCTCGCCGTCCGCAGCAGACGCCTTGTCGATCGCGCGCTGGATATTGTCCTTGGGCATCGACTGGGCTTTCGCGGTGTTGATCGCGAGCCGCAGACGCGGGTTCATGTCGGGATCGGGCGTGCCCATCTTCGCCGCCACGGTGATTTCGCGGCTCAGCTTCGAAAACAGGTTCGAACGCTTTTTGTCCTGCGCGCCCTTGCGGTGCATGATGTTCTTGAATTTGGAATGGCCTGCCATGGTGTATCCTCGAAAGGGAACTTTCTTTGTCTATCGGGTTTGCGGCATCTTAAGCGCGTAATAAGAGGGCGTGCATTAGACGCATGAGCGATATGACCACAAGCCCTCAGAACACAGCCGAAATCGAAGCCGTATTTGGTGACGCCCCGCCCGATGCACAAGCCGTTGTGGCGGCCCCGACCACAGCGGGCGAATGGCGCAGGTTCGGCGCGTTTCTGAAGCGGCCGACGCTGGATGACAGCGGACAAGCCGCCCAGCCCATCAAAGTGCTGCTGCGTATCTATGCGCTCGACATGGCGATCATGCTGGTGCTGATCTCCTGCGCTGCGATTGCGATTGCGCTTGGCGTTGAGCTGCCGGAAACCGCACTGGCGGGGATGGAGTTCACGCCCATGCTGATCGCGCTGGTGGTGATCGGCGCGCCGGTGATGGAAGAGCTGATTTTCCGTAGCTGGCTGTCGGGAAAGCCGGCGCAAGTGCTCGCGTGGTTCGCTGTCGTGCTGGCATTCGGGGCGGTTAGCATCTTCGGCAATGAGGGCACGGTTCCGCCGTGGCCGTTCCTGCTCGCGGGACTTCTGGGCGTGGTGCTGTCGCTCGCGCTGCTGTGGCGAAAACCC
This sequence comes from Erythrobacteraceae bacterium, assembly GCA_038130205.1. Lineage (GTDB taxonomy): Bacteria > Pseudomonadota > Alphaproteobacteria > Sphingomonadales > Sphingomonadaceae > Erythrobacter. The sequence continues at coordinate 941 of JAYPMZ010000148.1, forward strand.
GCCTGGGGCTGGTTCGCAGAGGCATTTCCGGTGTTCTTCTGGCTGTCCGTGCTCAGCTTCGCGCTCGTCCACCTTGCCAATTTCGAGGAAGGCGGCGCGGTTCTGTTTGCGCTGGTGCTGCCGCAATTCGTGCTCGGCACGATGCTCGGCTATGTCCGCACCCGCATCGGACTGTGGGCGGCAATCGCGCTTCACGCCGCGCACAATGCGACGGCGCTGACGATTGCCTCTATGGCGATGACTGCGGGCTAGCGACAGCCAGCCCGCACATCATCACTCCTAGCCCATTCCGAGCGCGGCTTTGTAGACCTCGAGGATGGTTTCCATCTCGCTTCGGTCGTCGGGCTTCATTTTACGCAGGCGCACGACCTGACGCATGATCTTCACGTCATAACCGACAGCCTTGCCCTCGGCATAAACGTCGCGAATGTCGTCGGCGATGCCCTTCTTCTCTTCTTCGAGGCGCTCGATACGTTCGATCAGCAGGCGCAGGCGGTCGTCGGTGGCGTCGGCCATGGTGGTGGGGTGCTCCAAAAGAATCAGTGGTGAATGTCGAAGCGCCGGACTTACCAGCCGCGCGGCTCATGCAAAGCGGCAATCTTTCCGCTTTCCACCACTCTCCGACGAGCGCCGCGCCCCTGGCCCAGCTCTCGCCTGATCCCTGTCCTTGCAAGCCCCCCGCCAATCTGTAGTGTCTGGCAGCAGTTCGCAGCGGGTTTTCTAAGGGGGGAAGCCAAATGGGTTTTGTGTCGATCTCCTGTCCGCGCCAGGCGGAGGCGCGCCGTGGCCGATAATCCGCCACCGAAGATTTCGATCGAGACGCCCGAACAGGCGACCATCCAGCCGCTCAAACACGCCGAGAAAAGCGGCAATGTCACGGTTTTCTGCGGCCATATGTTCAACGCGGGAAGCGAAGCCGAGGCGGTACTTTTACGGCGCGTGCATGACGAGCTCGACCGGCTCGATATTTCGGTCGGTTACGGCCCGCTCGCCTGCGGCGCCGACATTGTGATTGCCGAAGCGCTGATCGAGCGCGGGGCCGAGCTCAATGTGGTGCTGCCTTTTGCCGAAGAGGACTTCATAGAGGTCAGCGTCGATTGCGGCGGGCCGGAATGGCGCGCGCGGTTCGAGGCATGCCGCGATGCTGCCAACACGGTCAATTTCGCAACGCCGGGCGCCTATGTCGGTGACGACAACCAGTTTGCCTACAACACGCTGTTCGCCATGGGCCTGGCCGCTTTGCGCGCGCAGGAAATCGGCGGCGAAGCATTCCAGCTGGCGGTGGTGTCTGACAGCTTCAAGAGCTTCTCGACCACCGGCATAGCAGGAACGCAGGCCGATATGCGGCTGTGGCAGTCGCTGGGGCGCGAGACGGTGGTGATCCCCGCAGGCGCGGTCCCGCGCGATCTGAAATTCCCGCCCAAGCCCGAATTCACCGGCGGCACGCGGCGCGAAATCCGCTCGATCATCTTTGCCGATTACAAGGGCTTCTCGCGCATCGGGGAGCGCGAATTGCCCGATTTCATGAATATTGTGATGGGCCGGATCGCGCAGGTGCTGCACGATTTCGGCGACCATGTGGAGTTCCGCAACACCTGGGGCGATGCGATCTACGCGGTGATTGACGAGCCCAAGACTGCCGCAGCCATCGCGCTCGCGCTACAGGACGAGCTCGCCGATTTGCCCGCAGGTCTGATCCCCGATGGCGCGGTCGCGGGTATGCGCACAGGCGTGCACTACGGCCCGATCTGGGTCGGGACCGACCGCATTACGGGCAACCGCCTATGGTATGGCGGCGAGGTCAACCGCACCGCGCGGATCGAGCCGGTAACGCCGGTGGGCGGCGTCTATTGCACCGAAAGCTTTGCCGCTGCGCTGCTGATGGATGATTGCAGCAACTGCAAATTCACTCCCGTCGGCCGCGTGCGCCTGCCCAAGAATTACGGCGAGTTGGACCTGTTCCGGTTGGAGCGCGCGGCGACTCCGGGGCTTTAACCCGCCCTACCCGGCTTTGTTCTTCGCAATGCTCGCTTCCATCGCGGCAAGCTGCGCCTCGGTTGCAGGGGTCTGACGGGTCGCCTTCCATTCCTCCTGCGGCATTCCGTGGATCACTTCGCGCGCAGCCGCCTTGTCGCCTTCGAACCCTGCATCGCGGATCCAGTCGGCGAGGCAGTTCCGGCAGAAACCCGAAAGCCCCATCAGATCGATATTCTGCGCGTCATGGCGGTGCTGTAAATGGCGCACCAGCCGCCGGAAAGCCGCCGCCGCCACCGCATCGTCGAGTGTGTCCAGAGCATCGGAGGAGGAGCTAGGTGAATTCATCTGTTGGCTTTTCCTTGAGTTGCAATTCTGCTGTGCCATAGCGCGCGAAACACTATTGGGAACAGCATGACGAAACGCGATCACACGAGGATCGACCCGCGCGGTCGCAAGGTCAAGATTCTGGCGACCATCGGCCCGGCCAGCAGCTCGCCCGAAATGCTACGCAAGCTGTTCAAGGCGGGCGCAGATGCCTTCCGCGTCAATATGAGCCACGGCAGCCACGAAGATCACGAAAAGTCGATCCAGGCGATCCGTGTGCTCGAAAAGGAATTCGCGCGCCCCATCGCGATCCTTGCCGACCTTCAGGGGCCCAAGCTGCGCGTCGGCGAATTCACCGGCGGCAAGGCAGTGATCCGGCATGGCGGGCATTTCAACTTGGACCGCGACCCCAGCCCGGGTGACGACAGCCGCGTGTGCCTGCCGCATCCCGAACTGTTCGGCATCATGGAGCGCGGGCAGCGGCTGTTGATCAATGATGGCAAGATCAAGCTGGAAGTGCGCGAGGCGGACGAGAACCGCATCCGCTGCTCGGCGATTGTCGGCGGGGTCATCTCCGACCGCAAGGGTGTGAACGTGCCCGATGCCGAAATCCCGATCCCCGCGCTGACCGATAAGGACAAGAAGGACCTCGCCTTTGCCGTCCAGCATGGCGCAGACTGGGTTGCGCTCAGTTTCGTCCAGCGCCCTGAAGACCTTGCCGAAGCACGCAAGCTGATTGCTTCGCATGGCGGCGAAGGTGTCGCGCTGTGCGCCAAGATCGAGAAGCCGATGGCGGTCAATCGCCTCGCCGAACTGATCGAAATGGCTGACGGCATCATGGTCGCACGCGGCGATCTGGGCGTCGAACTCGACCCCTATGAAGTCCCGCCGCTGCAAAAGCGGATCGTTGCTGCCAGCCGCGAGGCAGGCAAGCCGGTGATCGTTGCCACGCAAATGCTCGAAAGCATGATCGAAAGCCCTATGCCGACCCGTGCCGAGGTCTCGGACGTCGCCAATGCGGTTTACGACGGGGCCGATGCGGTCATGCTGAGCGCCGAGAGCGCTGCGGGCGACTGGCCGGAGGAATCAGTGGCGATGATGCACAATATCGCCACACAGGTGGAACGTGACGAGGGGTATAAGGAACGCGTGCGGATGCTCGACACGCCGCCTGATTCGACCACATCCGATGCCCTCGCGCATAGCTGCATGACGATCGCTGACACCGTTCCGATCAGCGCGATCACCGTCTTTACCGCAAGCGGTTCGACCGCACGGCGGGTGGCGCGTGAGCGGCCCGATACGCCGATGCTGGTGCTTACCCCGTCGACGCGCACTGCACGCCGGACAGCGCTGCTGTGGGGCGCGCATGCGGTGGTGACAAAGGATATCGGCAGCTTTGAAGAGATGATCGCCAAGGGCAAGCGCATGGCGCTGCGTCATGGTTTCGGCTCGCCCGGATCGAAGCAGATCGTGCTCGCAGGCGTGCCCTTCGGTACGCCGGGGGCAACCAATCTGCTGCATGTGGTGACACTCACCGGCGACGAACTTTCGAAACACGGACAATGATGATGATGAGAAACCCGATCACGACCATCGCCCGGCTGGCTGCAGCCCTCGCCGTCACCCCCGCCGTCACCCTCGCCGCTCCCGCATGGGCTCAGACCGATGTGCTGGAAGACGGGGTGGATGTTGCCGAGGAGTTTCCCAATTACACCCTCGCCTGTCCCGACGGCGGCTATGAGACCGGATGCGATGCTTTCGACGTCGAGAATGCCATTGCGCTCGAAGGCGTGGACGCGTCGGCCTTCGCCGATCGCTGCCTCTACGCGACCGAGGCCGACTGCTCCGTTATTGCAAATGGCCAGGTAAACCGCGCGGACGCGGCACCGCTCCACTGGCAGATCCTCGGCCTTCAACCTTCGGACGGCCCCTATATCGAAATGATCGTGCTGGCCGAAATCGAAGGCCCCCTGGCGAACGTCCTGCTGTCGCAGCAGGTCGAAGGCTATTTCGACCCGCCGGTTGCAGTACGCGACGGGGACGGCCGCTTCCTGCTCCACGTGCCTGCGCGCAATCGTCGCCTCGGCAATGCCGACATCATGCTCTACACCAGCGGCATGGGCTGGAACTGGTCGAGCGCGCAGCAAATCCGCGCGGATATCGACGCGCTGCTGCCCAAGGGGTTCCAGACCGATAACCCGATCGTGTTCAACCTGCGCGAAAACTTCGCCTTTGCCCCCGTGCGCCGTGACGATGACGCAGCTTGCTGCGCCACCGGAGGGCTGGTGAGCGTGGAGTTCGAGCAGGAAGACAACGCGCTCACCGTGATCCGTGTCGGGTTTCTCGAAATGCAGCCAGTCGGCGAGCGGCGCTATGCCGAGGTCATTCTGGCCGAGGAAGAAGCGCAGGTAGTGGGTTTTGCGCTGTTCTTTCATAACTATTCTACCTTCTTCGGTAGTCCGGGGATTTATCTAGAGGACCTCTGTGTTATCGAAGAATTTCGTGGACGTGGTATTGGTGAGGCTTTACTCAAGGAGCTAGCCAAAATTTCAATGGAACGGGAATGCAGTCACCTAGAGTGGTGTGTGCTTGATTGGAATGAGGGTGCTATCCGATTTTATGAATCTCACGGCGCCGAGCTCAAGCATGGCTGGGTCCCTGTCCGTGTGAGTGGTGACGAGCTGAAGAAATTAGCGTCAGACTAAGTCCTTCTTAGGAAAATCATAATCCACTAACTCTGCCAGGCCGAAACGAACATTCTGCCATTTACCTTTGACTGAGAGAGTGGCGATGGCACAGGTTGGCATATTGCCTGTTACATGACCTGCCAGAAGATTTAAAAGGTCAGTCATATCAGGGTTATGGCCTACAACCATCACCGAATTGGCGGTTTCAGGAGTATCCTGAATCACTTCCAAAACACCTTCCAAATCTTGAAAGTATAGTCGCTCGTCAGTGGTAATTTGCTCCAAGTCATAGCCAATTACCGCTGCTAGTGTATTCGCAGTCATTTGCGCACGCTTAGCTGGACTGCTCACGATTAGTT
>JAYPMZ010000149.1:0-3235 GCA_038130205.1 Erythrobacteraceae bacterium
ATCGGATGGCGCTGCGACGCGGCCCATCCTGAAACGCGGCGGTGGATGGCTGGCGTTATTGAAGACGATTAGGCGGGGGCCAGAGAAACAGAAATGAGCGCACCAACCCGAAGAGGGGCTCTTGGATTAGTGCTGGGAGCCGGGATCGGGTTGGGTCTTGGTCCCGCTGCCGCTTTTGCGCAGAGCCGCGTAATCCTGCCCGAAGGGCCGCTGCTTCTGACGCGCAGGATCGAACGGTCTCTGATTGACGGCAAATGGATCAAGGTAGGCCGCCGCTGGGAGGTTGCGTTTTCCCGTCAGGGGCAGAGTATCGCGCTCACCGGGCGACAGCTCGATTGCCAGGTCGATGCCCCGCCCTCACTTGCCCCGCTCAGCGCAATCGAGAAATCGCGTTCGACAGCTGAGATGTGGCCTATCCTGCTGAACGGCAGCGGTCTGATTTTCTCTGCCGGCAACGGCGTAGCCGCGCGCGATGTCGACAAAGCAATCGAAGTGGCACAGCGCATGATCGCCGAGCGCCCCATCCCCGCCTCCGAGCGCAGCGCCTTGCGGGAGCATCTGGCGAGCGTCCGACGCACGAGCGCAAGCTTGCTCGAAAAGCTGCCGGACGATCTCTTCTTCCCGGTGGCAGGGCCAATGCGCGCGGTCCGCTCGATGGAACTGCCCGGCGGAACGGTCGGCGAGCTCGAGCTTTCCTATTCGGCGATGGCCGTTCCCGACAAAGGCTGGCTCGATCGTGCCGAGCGCATGATCGTCACCCGCCTCGCCGGGACCGAACAGATTGCCCGCGAATACTGGGAATTGAGAGCCGTCTAAGCCGCACAAAGGGCATCCGCGAAAGGTGGCGGTATTATTTTACCTCCTCGCAAACACGCGGTTTTGCTTGACTTGCGGAGGTCCGGGCGACAAATGCGCCGCTCCACGCTCACGGGCCGACTGGCTTGTGGCAGCGATTCGATCTGCTTTTGTGATGAAGGCAGCATGCGAATGACAGGACAAACACAAACAAACCCTTTGGTTTAAGGACTAAACAGCCATGAAGGCTCTCAGCAAACAGACCCAGTCGGCCAAGCCGGCAGAGGTCGAAAAGAAATGGCACCTGATCGATGCCGACGGCCTCGTAGTCGGTCGTCTTGCTTCGATCATCGCCAACCACCTGCGCGGCAAGCACAAGCCGAGCTACACCCCGCACGTCGATTGCGGAGACCACGTCATCGTCATCAATGCCGACAAGGTGAAGTTCACCGGCAAGAAGACCAACGACAAGATTTATTACAAGCACACCGGTCACCCCGGCGGGATCAAGGAAACGACGCCTGCGAAGGTGCTCGAAGGCCGCTTCCCCGAGCGCGTGCTTGAAAAGGCTGTCGAGCGTATGATCCCGCGTGGTCCGCTGGGCCGTGCGCAGATGAAGGCGCAGCACCTCAACACCGGCACCGACCATCCGCATGATGGGCAGAAGCCTGCTGTGCTCGACGTTGCCTCGATGAATCGCAAGAACAAGGTCACCGCATAATGGCTGACAACACCGAAACCGTGAACGATCTGTCGGATCTCAAGGACATCGCTGGCGACGCACCTGCTGCAGACGCTGCCGAGGTTGCCCAGAACCCCGAAACCCCGCTGCGTGAGCAGGAGCTCGACGCACAGGGCCGCGCTTACGCGACCGGTCGTCGTAAGGACGCCACCGCACGCGTTTGGCTCAAGCCGGGCACCGGCAAAGTCATCGTCAATGGCCGCGATCAGGAAGTGTATTTTGCACGTCCCACGCTGCGTCTGATCATCAACCAGCCGTTCGAAATCACCGAGCGTACTGGCCAGTACGATGTCATCGCCACCGTCAAGGGCGGCGGTCTTTCGGGTCAGGCCGGCGCGGTCAAGCACGGCATCAGCCAGGCGCTGACCAAGTACGAGCCCGCACTGCGCAGCACCGTCAAGGCAGCTGGCTTCCTCACCCGCGACAGCCGCGTGGTCGAGCGTAAGAAGTACGGCCGTGCGAAGGCACGTCGCAGCTTCCAGTTCTCGAAGCGCTAAAACCAGCCTTCAGGCAGAAATGCGAAAGGGCGGCTCCTTGCGGGGCCGCCCTTTTTCATTGTGCCGGTCGTTTTATCGCTGGAGCAGCATAAGCCCCCAGCCCAGCCCGCTTCCGGCAAGGAAGATCGGCCACGACCAATAGAGTTTCGCCGCGCCGACACTCATCGGGTGAATCGCGAGCTGCCCTCCGCTGGTTCCCTGCGAACCGATAACTATTGCGACACAGCCAGTCAGCACGGCTGCGACTACCATCGCTTTCAAAAGGTCCATCGCCTGACCTCCTACACGCTAATTTAAAAAGTCTCTGTGCGAATTTCCCGGTGGAGACGGCGGCTGGCACCACCTTCTCGTCCGGCGATTATCACCAATAAAGACTTAACGCTCACCCCCCAAAAAAGGTTAAACGCGAGACCCCTCAGGTTACCGGGTGTGCTTCAATAGACCGGCGGATCGACGTCTGGAATCTGACGCACGGGCGCCACCGGTTCGCCCGGTTTGCGAGGAGGCATCGCGTCCTCGGGCACATCGTCGATCAGCATGTCGGGCGTGTCCACCTGCTCCAGATTGCGGACGGTCACCTGCAGGTTTTCCCCGTCGAAGCGCAACTCGTTGAAGCTGGGCGGCGTCGAGCGGGTCCGTTTCGACAGCGTCCCCGCACCGATCATCCGCACCGGACCGTGCTGCGTCGGTTCGGCAATGTCGAAGGCATCGTGGACATGGCCCGAAAGCACCGCGACAACATTGCGCTTGGCCAATTCTTCAAGCGCCTTGCCGCCATTGTGGGTGAGTGCCGTCCCCTGCGTTCCAACCTCGCGCAAGGGGTGATGCACAGTGACGATCGCCTTCACCCCTTCAGGCAGAGCGTCGAGACAGGCGAGGCATTTCTCTAGCGCAGGGTCGGTTACCCAACCCTTCGACCAGTTGAGCCGGGGTTGCCAGCGGCGCACGGTCTTGAGCGGCACGATCGCAAGCCCGGGCAAGTCGATTTCGCGCTCGACCAGCGATTTCATTCCTTCGAACCGCTTATACGGCGTCACGAACCGCTCGATCGGGTTAAAATAGGGCATATCGTGATTGCCGATGCTGACCGTGACCGGCACATCGAGCGCGGTGATCCATCGGGTTGCCGCCTCGAATTCGTGGTGGCGCGCGCGCATGGTCAGATCGCCGGTGATTGCCACCGCATCGGGGCGGCGCTCTT
>JAYPMZ010000149.1:3245-6283 GCA_038130205.1 Erythrobacteraceae bacterium
GTTTATTGCTCATGACTGGTCGCTAACAAATTGACCTCGCACGGGGCTACGACAAACTTCGCCCGCGCCGGACATTCGGCGGGCTCTCCGTCGATCAGGCACGGCAGTGGACTTCCATCGCTGCTTTCGAGCACAAGCTCGCCGGAAAGGCCCAGATGATCGTTCGGGCCTTCGCGAAAACGGCGGCGCAATGTCGCCCAGGCCTGCGCGGCGAACTCGAGCGTTTGTTCTGCATAGAAACCGTTGATCTGGATGCCGTGTTCACCCGGCGTCAGTTCCACGAGCGGATAGCCCTCGGTGCGGGCCAGCGCGGAACCGTGCACTTTGACCGGCGGGCCGTTGGCCGTTGTTTGCAGGGCCTCGACCGCGCCCGCAGCCACATCGGTGATCGCGCCGCTGCGCATCGATTCCCGCACTTCGCCCCAGCATGTTCCCGGACCGACAAGCAGGCCGGCCAAGGCGGTTCCGGCGTCGCAGCGCACACATTCGATCCGCCGCTTCACCGCACCGCCCTTGCTTACAAGCGCAAGAATCTGGTCGAGATCGAGATCGCGGTGAAGACGCCGGGCAAGGAGGTTCATCGTGCCGCCCGGCAAGATCAGGATCGAGCCGCCCCAACCGGCCAGATGGTTCACCAGCGCATTGACCGATCCGTCACCTGCGAACGCGACGACCAGCTCTATGCCCGCCTGATCGAGCTCGGCGGCGAACGGCAGATCGTCGATGGGGAAGCGGATGATCCGCTCAGCCGCCATACCGTGCGCAACCAGCGCGTTTTGGAGCAGGCTCAGGGACCGTTCGTCGTTGGAGCCGCTCGCAGGATTGACCAGCAGCCAGCAGCGCGAATATCCGTCCATGTGTAAGAAACCTCGTGATCGGCTATGGGATTGGAGCGGAAATCAGATCCGCCCGCTCAGGATCAGCCAGGCAGAAAGCGCATTGAGCGCACTGTATCCGGCATAGGCCCACACTAGTCCCGCCCAGCCATTCGCCGCAAGCAGCATGGCGGCGAGCAGGACCATAAATTCAGCCACAAGCGTCAGCCTCCCTCCGAGCGCGTTGACGATGGCGGGCATCTCGCTAAGCAGTCTGTGGCCGCTGTCGAGCACCGCGCTATGCAGCGCGAAGTTGCCCATGCCGAGCAAGAATATAACAATCAGAGCCAGAATCACGCATTACAATATGGCGTAAACGCTGGTCCGATGAAATATGCACTTCGTCGGCAAAACTTCTGCATCCGTCATTTTGCTTGCCGCCAATCGACTGGTTCGAGCGGGTTTGTCGAGCATCGAATGACCGGAACAGCGCTCTCCCCTATCTCTTAAATCACGGCAGGACGGATGGCATCCCCGGTTTGATCACCCCTTGATCGAACACCATCCGGACCCGCCAGGAGGAGAGTAACTATGAAGACCCTTGCACTTGCAACGGCCACTATCGGCCTTGCCTTTACCGCCACCCCCGCCTTTGCTGACACCGATGCGCTTCGCACACAGGAAGTGAGCTTTGCCGGTATCGATCTCGAGACCGCCGAAGGGCAACGGATGCTTGAACAGCGTATCGAACGCGCTGCCCAAGAAGTCTGCGGCTATGACGAACTCGCCGTTGGTACCCGCATCCGCTCCAGCTCGGCGCGCGACTGCATGACCAAGGCCCGCGCCAGCGCCAAGCGCCAGGTCGCGACAATCATCGAAGATCAACGACGCGGCGGTTGAACGGCGCTCACATCCTGCGCTTCACAGGGCGCAGACATTGCGGCTCGAACCCTTCTCAGTCCCGGGGTTCGGGCCGCTTCTTTTTTAGCCTCGCCGGACAACAGAAGGAGTTCCTGCGATCAGACGTGGCTGCGTTTTTGTTTGAGGGCCTTAGCGTCCGGCCATCGCCTTGACCTTGGACAGATAGGTCCGCCCGATCCGCAGCGCTTCGCCATTTTGCAATTCTGCCGACCACACGCCGAGACCGTCATGCCGCAGACCGCGAATGTTGTCGCGGCGCAGAATTGTCGAGCGATGAATGCGGATAAACTGCTCGGGATCGAGCCGCGCTTCGAGGCCGGCAATCGTCTGAAGCAACAGATAGGAACGCGTGTTGTCGTCCTCATCGGCAGGATCGCCGACATGCAGGCGCACATAGTCGCGCTCGGCATCGATCTGGTGCACTTCGTTGACGGCGATGCGCAGCAGTTCCGAACGATGCGGGACCCACAATTCATCGAGCCACTTGCTTTGCGGCTCCTTGCGCTCGCCGCGCCGCGCAACCGCGCGTTCAATTGCACGCTCGAGCCGGTCTGAAGAGACGGGTTTCAGCACATAGTCGATGGCTTCGAGATCGAAGGCCTCGACCGCGAAGTGATCATGCGCGGTCACGAAGATCACCGCAGGCGGGTTATCGTCCTCTGCAAACTTGCGCGCGACACCGAGCCCGTCGAGTTCGGGCATGGTCATGTCGAGCAGAACCAGATCGGGTTCGAGCTTCTCGGCAAGTCGCAGCGCCGCCGCGCCATCGCTGGCAGTGCCGACCACATTGATCGCGGGAAGCTCGGCGCAGATCACCTGAATACGCTCGACCGCAAGCGGTTCGTCATCGACGATCAGCGTGCGCAGAGCAGCGGTTTCAATTTCGTTTTCAGCCATTTCGTTTCAGTCCCCCATGGCTCTTCATCTCTTGGCAAGCCGCGAAAGCGGTACGCGCATCTCGGTTTTATAGCCGCCCGGTATCGGGGTCGACGTAAAGGCAATATCCGATCCGAAGCGGGCTTCGAGCCGGTCGCTGACATTGGCAAGGCCAATACCGAACCCGTGAAGCGACCCTTCAGGCACGCCCGGACCGTCATCAGTGACGGTGATCACCAGCCGGTCGAACTCCTCGCGCGCGGCGACGGTGATCGTGACCGGGCGTGAGACGGCTGACACGGCATATTTGACCGAATTTTCCACCAGTGGCTGCAGAATCATACCCGGAATACGCGCCTCTTCGAGCTCCTCGGGCAGATCGAACACCGGCACCAGGCGCTCGGGGAAACGCACCGCCTCGATGTC
>JAYPMZ010000150.1:0-6278 GCA_038130205.1 Erythrobacteraceae bacterium
CGTGCCGAGTCCGTCCTGATCGGGGAAGATCACGCCGATGGCATCGAACATTGCCTTTTCGCCCGCATCGCCGCCTGCATAGCGCGCAAGGTAATAGGAATTGACCACCGCGATCCGGCATTCGCCCGCAGCGACGCTTTCGATCTGCGAGGAGTCATTGCCCTGCGGTTCGCGCGCGAAGTTCGCAACGACACCATTGGCCCAGGCCTGCGCGCCCTCGACACCTTCGTGCGCGATGACACTGGATAGCAGCGAGATGTTGTAGATGTTCGAGGACGAGCGGATGCAGATGTCGCCCTTCCACTTGGGATCGGCGAGGTCGGCATAGGTGTCGAGCCCTTCGGGAACGCCAGCCGCCTTATTGTAAATGATGATCCGCGCACGGGTCGAAAGGCCGAACCACAGGCCGTCGGGGTGGCGCAAATATTCGGGCAAACGCTCGGTCAGCACTTCGCTTTCAACCGGCGCCAGAATACCCGCTTCTTCGGCACGCCAGAGGCGGCCGGCATCGACGGTGATGAAAACATCGGCAGGCGAAAATTCGCCTTCGCTCTCGATGCGTTCGATCAGCGCGTCAGAATCGGCCTCGATCCGGTTCACCTTGATCCCGGTTTCGGCGGTGAATTCGTCATAGAGCGCAAGGTCGGTGTCGTAATGGCGCGCGGAGTAGATGTTCACCTCGCCATTGTCGGCCATAGGAGCCGCAGCCTCTTCGCCGCCCGAACAGGCCGCAAGCGAAAGCGCCAGAGCGCCGCTGAAAATCAGTTTCTTCATGGATTGCCCTTCATTCTTTGTTGCGAATGATTTGCAATATTAGATTGGCGGACGCAAGCCCTTATTTGCGCGCAAAGGCTCGAATGCTGCCGGATCGCGGGACGACGAGGCATCGCTGGCCTTCCTCGACGGGCGATGTGGTCTGGATTGTGATCTGCTCGCCTGTCTCGGTCACGAGCATCACGCGACTCGCCACACCCAGCGGGTGCACATCGAGAACGAAGCAGCCTGCCGCACCGGGTTCGCAATCGATCGTCTCGGCATGGATGAGAAGGTCGAGATCGGCAGCTTCGGGCAGTTCCCCGCCGACACAGGACAGCGGCCAATTGCCGAGCGAGGTTCGCAGACTGTCGCCCTCGCGATGCGCTTCCAGCACTTGCGCGCCGCCGAAAATCGCGCCGACTGCGGCGCTGGCGGGGCGCTCGTGCAGTTCTTCGGGGCTTCCGACCTGGACGATCCGTCCATCCTCCATCACCGCGATCCGGTCCGCAATGTCGAGCGCTTCTTCCGGGTCGTGCGTGACCATCACCGTGGTTGTCTCTGCCTCGCGCAGCAAACGTCGGCATTCGCGGCGCAAGCTCCGGCGCAGGACGATATCGACGCTGGCAAAGGGCTCGTCCATCAGCAGCACCGAAGGTTCAGGAGCCATAGCGCGCGCCAATGCGGCGCGTTGCTGCTGACCGCCCGAAAGCTCGTGCGGATAGCGCGCACCCAGCCCGCTCAGCCCGACGCGATCGAGCCACGCATCGACTTCGCCGCGCCGTTCGCGTGGCAGGCCGAAGCCGATATTCTGGGCGACCGTCATATGCGGAAACAGCGCACCGTCCTGAAAGACCAGCCCCACCGGCCGTGCCTCGGGCGGGGGATTGTTTCCCGGAGCAGCCATCACCTCGCCGCCAAGCTCGACAGAGCCCGATTGCACGCCGAGCAATCCGGCGGTGAGATTCAGCAAGGTTGACTTCCCGCAGCCCGAAGAGCCAAGCAGACAGGTGATTTCTCCGGCGAGCGCGCTAAAGGACACGTCGTGAAGCGCCGGAACATCTCCGTAGGCATGGGCAATATGACGAAATTCGAGGCTCAAATGACGATCCCGTGCGGAAAAGTAGTGCGATATTGCAAATGAGAGGCATTACGCAGACTGCAACCCCCTCTACAAGCCCCTCATCGCCTATGCGGCGATTTGCAGCGGGATTCGACGGTTGGACTATCGCAGCGCTGCTGATCGCGGCGCTTGCTGCACTGCCTATTGCCGCGATTCTTATCTCCGCGCCCGAAGGCGGGATGGAGGCGATTGCGCACCTCGCCCGCACCGTGCTCGCCCGGTATGTCGGCAATACGCTGGCGCTGATGCTGCTCGCAGGCGGCTTTGCTATTGTGGTCGGAACAGGCTGTGCATGGCTGGTGAGCGCCGCCCGCTTTCCCGGACGCGGCCTGCTCGCATGGGCGCTAGTCCTGCCGCTCGCGGTTCCGGCCTATATCGCCGCCTATGTCTATGCCGACCTGCTCGATTTTGCGGGGCCGCTTCAGACAACCTTGCGCGAAGCGGCAGGATGGGGCGCGGGCGACTACTGGTTTCCAGAGATCCGCTCGCTCTACGGCGGCGCGCTGGTGCTCGGCCTCGTGCTCTACCCTTACGTCTATTTGCTCGCCCGCGCCGCCTTTGCCACGCAAAGTGTCGGCCAGTTTCGCGCAGCGCGCAGTCTTGGCGCGACACCGGCAAAAGCCTTCTGGCGCGTCGCGCTTCCTGCTGCCCGCCCCGCCATCGCAGGCGGATTGGCGTTGGTACTGATGGAAGTGCTCGCCGATTTCGGAGTCGCCGAATATTTCGCCATCCCCACCTTCTCGACCGGCATCTTCCGCAGTTGGCTGTCGATGGGTGACAAGCAGGCCGCGCTCAAGCTTTCGGCGATGATGCTGATCTTCGTAGTCGCGCTGATCATCATCGAAGCGCGCACGCGGGGCGGCAGGGCCACCAGCAAGGACGGTTTCGCTGCTCGAGAGGAGGAAGCGCTTGTCGTTCTTTCCCCCGCTGCCAGAATCGGTGCGACACTGGCCTGCGCGCTGCCCGTGCTGCTCGGCTTCGTGGTCCCTGCCACCCACCTCGGGTTGATGGGGATGAGCGAGCGCGCAATTGCCGCTGCCGGAGATTTGTGGAGCTACGCCGGCGATAGCCTCTGGCTGGGGCTTGCGACGGCGTTTGTGTGCGTCGTCACGGCTTTGCTGCTGGTGTTTGCCAAGGCACGCTCGAAAAACCCCGTCGCCAAAGCGGCCATTCGCGTATCCACGCTAGGCTATGCGCTTCCCGGCGCTCTGCTTGCAGTGGGTCTGCTCGCCCCGCTCGGAGCGCTCGATGTTAGCCTCACGCGCAGCCTGCGCGACAGCTTTGGCTATGGCGGCGGCCTGATCCTGAGCGGGACCAGCGTGATCCTGATCTATGCGCTGGCAGTGCGTTTCCTCACCGTGGCATTCAACAGCGTCGATGGCGGGATGAGCAAGATACCGCCCTCGCTCGACGCTGCGGCGCGTTCGCTCGGCGCGAAGCCTGCACGTGTGCTCTCGCGCATCTACGCCCCGCTGCTTTCGCCAAGCCTCGCTGCTGCCGCCGCGCTTGTTTTCATCGACACCTTGCGCGAATTGCCCGCGACGCTGATCCTGCGGCCCTTCAACCTCGAAACGCTGGCGACGCGCACCTATCGCCTCGCCAGCGACGAGAAGCTGGTCGAGGCCTCTATCCCTGCGTTGATCCTGCTGGCAGCCGGGCTGCTGCCCGTCCTGTTGTTGACTCGGACGGGCAGACGCTAGGCCGGTCAGCCGCCCTGCATTTCGAGGTAGGCAATCACGTCAGCGCGGTCTTGCGGGTCCTTGATGCCCGGAAAGGCCATGCGGTTGCCGGGCAGAAATTCGCGGGGGTTTTCGAGATAGGTGAACAGCGTCTCTGCGTCCCAGACAATGTCCGCATTCTTGTTCGCATCCGAATAGGCAAAGCCTTCGATTGCACCGGCAGGCCGGCCGACGATGCCGTGCAGCGTCGGGCCCATGCCGTTCACACCTTCTTCGACCTTGTGACAGGCGCGGCACTGGCCGAACACAACCTCGCCCTTGGCCGCGTCACCGGTGAGGTCTGCAAAAGCGACTTCGACGGGCGCTTCTTCGGGCGTGGTCGCGGCCGTATCCGCCGCGGCAGGTGCTTCGTCTGCCGGAGCCTCGCCACCGCAGGCCGAAAGGGTAATCAAGCCGGCGACGGCAACAGTGTTCATTACAATCTTACGCACAAGCCAATTCCCTCTTTTGCAGGCGGTTCGTCACCCGACTAGCCGCGCGCCTGCTGCGTTTCAACGGGCAACCCATTCGCCCGGTGGATTGCCAATCGCGGCGCTGGCGCTAAACAGGCGCTCATGAAAAACCTTGCATGGCATACGAAGCTCGTTCTCGCCCTGATCGCATTCCTGCCGATCTACTTCATGATCGCTGCTCTGGGCACCAAGATCGGCTTGTGGAGCTGGATTGTCGGACTAGTCAGCATGACCTTCGGAGCGGGCCCGTTCCTGCTCGGCATCACCGCGCTGGTTGCGCTGGTTTCGCTCATCATCGGGTTGATCAAAAAGCCCCGCAGCAAAGTGGTGATCGCGGTTGCCGTGGTTGGTCTGGTGATCCCTGCTATCATGTTTGGCGGATTCCTTTCGGTTTCGGGCAAAGCCGAAGCGAACCCCATCCACGATGTTGCCACCGACACGGCCAATCCGCCCGCATTCTCGGCCGAGACCATGGCCGCGCGCGAAGAGTTCGGCGCAAATCCCTTGAGCGACTACCAGACCCCGCTGGGCGAGATTGAAATGTACGCAAACAGCGCGCCCGAACTCGCGATCAAGAGCCATGCGCAGATCATCAATGATCGCTACGCCAGCCTTTCGCCGCTGCCGCTCGGCGGCGCAAGCAAGGCCGATGCCGTCGCAGCGGTAGCCGCCGCGATGGGCGAAATGGGCTTTGTCGATATCCGTCCCGATGCCGAATCAGGCCGGGTCGAAGGCGTTGCAACGAGCTTCTGGTATGGCTTCAAAGACGATGTCGTCGCCCGCGTGGGCGATCAGGAAATCGATTTTCGCTCGGTCAGCCGCGTGGGTCGCAGCGATCTTGGTGCCAATGCCGACCGGATTGCGGAGCTGCGCGAGTTGGTAGCGGCACAAATCGGCCAGCGCTGATCAGCCGAACCGGCTGACGGCCATCGCGCTGCGCTGGAACACGGTCAGCACGCAAAGCGCGGCATAGCCATAGGCGATTGCCTCGAACCACGCCGGAAACAGGCACATGGCGATAAACACCGCAATCGTCTCGCCCCCTTCGGCAAGGCCGGTCGAATAGAAGAAGCTCTTGGTCCCGTGCGCATGCGTCTGCTCGCCGCGCTCGGCGGCGGTGACGGCGAAGGCAAGAAAACTCACGCCGGTCAAAACGAAGCTGGAAACCAGCACCAGCGCTGGCAGCGCGTTGGCCGAAGCCATGACGCCAAAGCCGAGCGGGATTGATACGTAAAAAGCGAAATCGGCGACGATATCGAAGTAGCCCCCGACCGCGGTCGGCTTGGTGGCGCGCGCAACCGCGCCGTCGAGCCCGTCGAGCACACGATTGGCGATGATCAGCGCAAGGCCCGCCCAGACATGCCCGAAGGCAATCGCAACCGCCCCGCCCAACCCCAAGGCGAGCCCCGCAAAGGTTAGCATATTGGCGGTGATGCCGAGGCCCGCCAAGGCGCGCCCTGCGCGGTTCAGCGGCGGGTCGATGAGGGGGCGCAGACTTGCATCGAACATCAGAGCGTTACCAGCCCGATCCACGCGCCCGTCATCAGCGTAGCAATATTGCCCGCCACCCAGCTCTTTATACCCAGCCCCGCCGCCTCGGCGCGGCGCTCGGGACAAAGCGTGCCGATGGTCGAGACAAGCAGACCGACGCTTGCAAGGTTGGCCACTCCGCACAACGCGTAGGTCACGATCAGCAGGCTGCGCTCTCCCAACGTGCCTACGGGCAGCGCTGCGAGTTCGAGATAGGCGACATATTCGTTGAGGATCGCCTTGGTTCCCATCAATCCGCCCGCCGCCTGCGCTTCGGCCCAAGGCACGCCGATCAGCCACATGACCGGCGCGAACAGCCAGCCGAAAATGCGCTTGAGTGTCAGCGGTTCGTCGCCCACCAGCGGCAGCAGCGCGAGGATCTGGTCGGTCAGCGCCACCAGCGCAAAGATCACGAACGGCACCGCGATCACCGCGAGGAACAGCTGCATGCCGTCCATCGTGCCCTTCACGATGGCGTCGATGGAATTCTCGTATTTGAGCGCCGCGTCCTCCTCGTCGTCTGCCGCTGTGGCCGCGTCCTCGCGGGATCCCGGCACCATCAGCTTGGCGATTAGCAGTGCTGCCGGAAGCGACACCAGCGAAGCGGAGATCATGTGCCCGACCGCATCGGGCACGCTCTCGCGCAATGTGGTTGCATAGAGGATCAGGATTGCGCCCGAG
>JAYPMZ010000151.1:0-6140 GCA_038130205.1 Erythrobacteraceae bacterium
GCGTGGACCCGGGCCGATTGATCGTGCGCACACGTATCGACGGCGCAGGCTGGCGCGACACAGCCGACATCACGCTGGGCGAGACCTTCGGCACGCACGGACAGGTGATCGCGCTGGTATCAGGCGAACCAGGCAGGTTGGTCGGGCAGGAAACCCCGCCCGAAGCCTACCGCTTCAGCTACGAATTGCGCTGATCCGGCCTAGGCCGGGGCAGATTACTCCGCGCAGCTGGCGGCCTGAATCTGGTCGATCGCCTTGCCGAGCGTCGCGTCGAATTCCTCGTCCGACTGGCCCTTGCGCAGATCCTGCAACAGACCGCGCGAGAAGCTGGCTATCATGCCGGGGTTTTTGGCGAGGTGCGCACAGGCATCGTCGGTCGAATAGCCGCCCGACAGCGCAACCACGCGCAGCACCTTGGGGTGCGCGGTGAGCGAGGTGTAGTGGCCGGGGCGCGCCGGGATCGACAGCTTGAGCATGATCTGGCGGCCTTCAGGCAGCGCATCGAGGCCCTTCTGGATTTCGGCGAGCAGGATGTCTTCGCCTTCCGCACGGTCGTCAGCAGTGATGTCGTATTCCGGCTCGAGCATGGGCATCAGGCCCGCGTCGGCGATTTGGTTGCCGACTTCGAACTGCTGCGCGACAACGGCGGCGATTCCCTCGGCATTGGCCGATTTGATAACCGAGCGCATCTTGGTGCCGAACATGCCCTTGGCGACCGATTTTTCGAGCAGCGCGGGCAGCTTGTCGAGCGGCTTCATCAGCTGCACGCCGTTCTCTTCATCGGCGAGGCCCTGATCGACCTTGATGAAGGGAACGATGCCGCGTGCCTTGAGCGCGTCGGCGGTGGACTTGCCTTCGACTTCGCCGTCCATGGTCTTTTCGAACAGGATGGCGCCGATGACCTTGCCATTGCCGAAGCACGGGGTGGTGATGACGCGGGCGCGCATGGCGTGGATCTGTGCGAACATCTCGTCATCGCCTGACCATTCGCCGTCTTCGACGCCATAGCCGCGCAGAGCCTTGGGGGTGGAACCACCCGACTGGTCGAGCGCTGCGATAAAGCCCTGCCCGTCGGCGATCTTTGCGGTCATCTCTTCGTGGTTCATGATTGCCCCTTAGCCCTATGTAATCCGGTGTAAGTTGAGTGTTGGCGGCGCTTTAGCCAGTGGCCCCGTCAGGAGCAACAGGCCCAAATGCTAGCGCCGTGAAAACTTGCGAATGATGCCTGTGAAACTCAGCGCAGGCTTGCCGTCGGCGGTGATCATGCCGCGCACGAACACCGTCTTGCCGCCGCCGCGCGTTACCTCGCCGCGGGCTTCCATCAGCGCGCCGGGATAGGCGCTGCCGAGGAAGTCGCTCGACAGATTCATCGTCACCGCCGGTGCTCCGTCCAGTTCGTTGGAAGCAATCGCGAACAGCGCGAAATCGGCAAAAGTCATCAGGCAGCCGCCATGCATGAAGCCCGCACCGTTCATGTGCCGGTCCTCGGCGCGGAAGGCGCTGACGTATTCGCCATTGTCTTCGCGCCGCATGAAGAACGGGCCTGCGCGGGTTTCGAACGGGTCGTGGTCCCAATACTGCCAGCCCGCAAACTCGCCTTCGGTGCATTCAATCGGGCCGGTGTAGGTATTTTCTATCTGGGATTCGCTCATTGCCCGCCCTCCTTCGGCGGTTTGCGCGCGGGCACAAGATTGATCGCAATCGAAATGCGTGTGCCGGTGCCGTAGAATGCGCGCACGGAATGTTGCAGCCAGCTGGGGAACATCACCATCAGGCCGGTGTAGGGTCGCACCATCGGTTCGTGGTTCTGCGCCTTGCCGCTCGATTCCTTGAGCCGCAGGTCCAGCGCGGTCATCCGCACCATCGGCATGCGCGGGTCGAGCAATTGCAATTCGCCGCCAAGCGCCGGATCGGTCTCGCCCTCGTAGCCATCATCGATATAAGCCACCGCCGACCAGAACGCACCGGGGTGGGTGTGATACTGGTTGGCGTTGCCGTGGGTCGAGACATTGGCCCACATCTCGGGCGACCAGCCATAGTCGCGGCCATGCGCGTCACCGAGATTGACCATGCTCGCATCGGCCATATCCATCGCCTTGAGCGCAAGCGCCCGCGCCGCCTCGCCGCCCCATTCGATCATCTTGGTGTTCGAATGCCAGCCACCGATGTTGGATATCTTGACGCCGTCGGTGTCGCGCTGCTTTTCCGCCATGATCGTCTCGCGCAGGATGCGGATGCCATCCTCGCTCTGCATGCGGTCGATGACGAAGGGAGTGGAGAAAAGGTAACGGGTTTCAGCCATGGACCGATGTCTTAGCGCAGATCGCCCCTAACGCCACAATTGCAGCGCATGAACCGCGTCGGACAGCGCACGGTTCTGTTCGGCAGGTGCGAGGCTGCGCTCGGCGAGTTTCCAGCGGCGTTGCACCGTGCCCTTGCGCCACAAATCGGTGAGCAGGAAGTGCCCGCCCCACGCATGGGTTCCCAGCTTCAGTTCCAGTTCGACATGCGCGGTGAACCACACGCTCTTGCCGTATTTGCGCGCAGTGATTTCCTGAAAGCGGAAACCTTCGCAGCGAAAGCCGTTTTCGATCCCGCCCAGAAAGCTCGGACGATCGAGCAGCACTGGCGGATTGGTGCCGAACATGAAGATGAAGTGCCCCGCCAGCAGCGTCTTCGCCTCGCGCACATCGCGGTGCATCCAGGCGCGCATCAGACGGTTTTCAAGCGTCTCAAAGGCAGGTTCGAGATCGGCCACGTTCAGCCTTCGAGCGCGGCGACGCCGGGCAGAACCTTGCCTTCCATCCATTCAAGGAACGCGCCGCCTGCGGTTGAGATATAGGTCACATCCTCGGTCACACCGGCCTGCGCGAGCGCCGCGACGGTGTCGCCTCCGCCAGCGACACTGATGAGCGAGCCTTCCTGCGTCAGCGCGGCGGCATGACGTGCGAGTGCCACGGTGGCAGCGTCAAAAGGCTCGGTCTCGAACGCGCCGAGTGGACCGTTCCACACCAGCGTGCGGCAGGTTTTGAGCACATCGGCGAGCGCCTCGGTCGCTTGCGGGCCGATATCGAGGATCATTTCGTCTTCGGCGACTTCGTGGACGTTGCAGGTGCGCAAGCTCGCCGGATTGGCGGCAAATTCCTTCGCCACCACGACGTCATAGGGCAGATGCACCGTGCAACCGGCGTGGTCCGCCTCGTCCATGATCTTTGACGCGGTGTCAGTGAGATCGTGCTCACACAGCGACTTGCCGACATTCACTCCGCGCGCGGCAAGGAACGTGTTGGCCATCCCGCCGCCGATGATAAGGTGCTGGACCTTGCCGACGAGGTTCTGGAGCACGTCGAGCTTGGTCGAAACCTTGGCTCCGCCGACGACCGCCGCAACCGGAGGCTGCGGATTGCCGAGGGCTGCTTCCAATGCGTTTAGCTCCTTCTCCATCGCACGACCCGCGTAGGAGGGGAGGAAATGCGTCAGCCCCTCAGTCGTGGCGTGAGCGCGATGGGCAGCGCTGAAAGCATCGTTGACGAAGAAATCGCCATGCGCGGCGATGGACTGCGCGAAATTGGGGTCATTGCCCTCTTCACCCGGCCAGAAGCGGGTGTTGTCGAGCAGCGCAATGTCGCCGTTGCTCAAAATGCCAATTGCCTGCTCGACCACGGGTCCGTGGACCTCGGGACTGAACATCAGTTCCTTGTCCAGAACCTTCTCGACATCGCCCACGACCATGCTGGTCGAAAGCACGCTCGAACGCTGGCCCTTGGGCCGTCCGAAGTGCGCAAGCAGAAGGACCTTCGCGCCCTTTTCCGACAGTTCAAGAATGGTCGGCTTGACCGCTTCGACCCGCGTGACGTCGGTGGCCGAGCCATCCTTCATCGGCAGGTTGAGGTCCACGCGGACGAGCGCGACCTTGCCGGCTACGTCGGTTAGGTCGTCAAGGGTCTTGAATTTTGCCACAATAATCTCCGCTCACCCTGAGCTTGTCGAAGGGTCGTTCTTAGTTTCTCGCGCCGCGCCTGAAGGAAAACCGGTCCTTCGACAAGCTCAGGACGAGCGGAGATCTATCTGGCAATCCTTAGAGGAACTTCGCCATCGCGCCCGCAGTGTCGATCATGCGGTTCGAGAAGCCCCATTCATTATCGTACCAGCTGACGACGCGGGCAAGCTTGCCTTCCATCACGCTGGTTTCGAGGCTGTCCACGGTCGAGCTGGCCGGGTGGTGGTTGAAGTCGCTCGAGACCAGCGGCTCGTCGGTGTAGTCGAGCACGCCCTTCATCGGACCTTCGGCTGCCGCTTTGAGTGCAGTATTGATTTCTTCGACCGAAGTGTCGCGGCCCGGCGTGAACACCAGGTCGACGAGGCTGACGTTCGGCGTCGGCACACGCACCGAAGACCCGTCGAGCTTGCCGGCGAGTTCGGGCAGAACCAGTCCGACCGCGCGGGCAGCGCCGGTGGTGGTCGGGATCATGTTCTGAGCACCGCCGCGCGCACGGCGCATGTCCGAGTGCATCTGGTCAAGCATACGCTGGTCATTGGTGTATGAGTGGATCGTGGTCATGAAACCACGCTCGATGCCGACCAGATCGTGCAGCACCTTGGCAACCGGCGACAGGCAGTTGGTGGTGCAGCTGGCGTTCGAGACGATCACGTCGTCGGCGGTCAGCACATCGTGGTTCACACCGTAAACGATGGTTGCCGAAACTTCCTTGGCCGGAGCTGAGATCAGCACGCGCTTGGCGCCTGCGGTAAGGTGCGGCTGGGCAGCGTCGTGGCTCTGGAAGAAGCCGGTGCATTCGAGCACGATGTCCACACCCTGCGCAGCGTGCGGCAGATCGCCGGGGTTACGCTCGCTGGTGACGGCAATGCTCTTGCCGTTCACGATGATCGCATTGTCACCGACTTCGACCGTGCCGGGGAAACGGCCATGCGTCGAATCGTACTGGAACAGCAGCGCGTTCGATTTGGTGTCTGCGAGATCGTTGATCGAAACCAGCTCGAGATCGTGGTCGCTGCGCTCGAGAATTGCGCGCGCGACAAGACGTCCGATACGACCGAAACCGTTGATGGCAACTTTGGTAGCCATTTAAAAACTCCTGCTTAGTTGTTCAATTTGTTTTGAATTTTGGGGACGATGGCGTCCGCCGTAAGCTCGAAATAGGCGAACAGATCGCCCGCGGGTGCCGACGCGCCGAAGCGGTCGATCCCGATGTTGAGACCGTCCTTGCCGGTGTAGCGTTCCCAGCCCAGCGTCGCGCCCGCTTCGATCGAAACGATCAACGCATCCTCGGGCAGAATGTCGGCCTTGTAGGCATCAAGCTGCGCGTCGAACAGTTCGGTGCACGGCATGGAGACAACATCCGCGCCCACGCCGTCGGCTTCGAGCTGGTCGGCACATTTCATCGCCAGTTCGACTTCGCTGCCGCTGGCAACCAGGACAACCTTGCGCGCTGCCTGTGCCGACCGCAGGCGATAGCCGCCCTTGGCGCAGCGGTTGCTTTCGCCCGTCCAGTTTTCGTCACCCTCGCCGCGAAGCTGCGGCAGGCCCTGACGCGAAAGCGCCAGCACCGAAGGCGTTTCCGGAGTTTGCAGCGACAGCGCCCAGCATTCCGCCGTCTCGATCACATCGCAGGGGCGATAGGTGTTGAGATTGGGAATAAGGCGCAGGCTCATCACCTGCTCGATCGGCTGGTGAGTCGGCCCGTCTTCGCCCAGCCCGATGCTGTCATGCGTCATCACATAGACAACGCCGACCTGCTGGAGCGCCGACAGGCGGATCGCATTGCGGCAATAATCGGAGAAGATCAGGAAGGTCCCGCCATAGGGCACGACACCGCCGTGCAGCGCCATGCCGTTCATCGCGGCGGCCATGCCGAATTCGCGGATGCCGTAATAGACGTAGCGGCCCGAATAATCGTCCGCGCTCATCGGCAGGGTCGAAGCGGTCTTGGTGTTGTTCGAGCCGGTGAGGTCGGCAGAGCCGCCGATCAGCTGCGGCAGCGCTTCGGTCAGCGGCTCAAGCGCCATTTCGCTCGCCTTGCGGGTTGCGACCTTGGTCGGATCGGCAGCCAGCTTGCGGATATACCCTTCGAGCGCGCTTGCGGCGTGATCGCCAATGCCTGCCATCTGGCGTGCAAAGG
>JAYPMZ010000152.1:0-2306 GCA_038130205.1 Erythrobacteraceae bacterium
GCGCTGGCGGCTCATCTCAAGAAGGCCAAAGCCCGAAATCCGGCCAACCTGAATGCGGGCGCGATCGTTCTTGAGCGCTTCTTTCATCGCCTTTTCGACCTTACGGACGTTGGAATTGTATTCCATGTCGATGAAGTCGATCACGACGAGGCCTGCCATGTCGCGCAGTCGCAGTTGGCGGGCAATTTCGCGCGCCGCTTCGAGGTTGGTGTGAAGCGCGGTCGCCTCGATCCCGTGTTCCTTGGTCGAACGGCCCGAGTTGATGTCGATCGAGACCAGCGCCTCGGTCGGGTTGATGATCAGATAGCCGCCCGATTTGAGCTGCACCATGGGATCGTACATGGCGCGAAGCTGGTCTTCTGCGCCGTAGCGCTGGAACAGCGGAACGGGGTCCGAATAGGCTTTCACCCGCCGCGCATGGCTGGGCATCAGCATTTTCATGAAGGCCTTGGCCGACTTGTAGCCGTCCTCGCCCTCGACAACGACTTCCTCGATCTCGCGATTGTAGATGTCGCGGATCGCGCGCTTGATAAGGTCGCTGTCCGAATGAACGAGCGACGGCGCAGTGGAAGCAAGCGTTGTCTTGCGAATATCGTCCCACAGCCGCGCGAGATAATCGAAGTCGCGCTTGATCTCGGTCTTGGTGCGGCTGATGCCGGCGGTGCGGACGATCAGGCCCATGCTCTTGGGCAGCGACAGGTCGGAAACGATGCTTTTCAGACGCTTGCGGTCGCTCGACGAGTTGATCTTGCGGCTGATTCCGCCACCGTGGCTGCTGTTGGGCATCAGCACGGTGTAGCGGCCTGCAAGGCTCAGATAGGTGGTGAGAGCCGCACCTTTGTTGCCGCGCTCTTCCTTGACGACTTGCACCAGCAGAACCTGACGGCGCTGGATGACGTCCTGAATCTTGTACTTGCGACGCAGAGCCATGCGCTTCGCACGCACTTCGTCGACTTCCTTGGCGCGGCTGCGGCCTTTCTGCTGACCGCCTTTGCCGCCCTGACGGCGACGGCCCCGGCCACGGCGACCGCGGCGCGACTTGTCTTCGCCGTCTTGCTCGGAAGTTTCGTCGTCGCTGTCGTCCTCATCGCTGTCGTCGTCATCGTCATCCGATGCGCCGTCTTCGATGGTCGACACCTTGTCCTTTTCGGAAGTGTCGATTTCTTCTAGTCCGTCTTCGGCAAGGTCTTCGGCGAGCGCTTCGGCGCTTTCGTCTTCGGCGTCGTATTCGTCGCCCGGTGCAATGCCTTCTTCCTCTTCCTCGGCGCGGAGACGGGCTTCCTCTTCGGCGGCCTCGGCCTCGGCAGCGAGCAGAGCTTCGCGGTCCGATTGCGGGATCTGGTAATAGTCGGGGTGGATTTCGCTGAAGGCGAGGAAGCCGTGACGGTTACCGCCAAAGTCGACAAACGCCGCCTGAAGCGACGGTTCGACCCGCGTAACCTTGGCTAGATAGATGTTCCCCTTGATCTGCTTGTGTTCAGCAGATTCGAAATCGAATTCCTCAATCCGGTTGCCTTTGAGCACCGCCACCCGGGTCTCTTCCGAGTGGCGCGCATCGATAAGCATGCGCGTTGCCATGTAGTAATCTCCAAACGCCGGCCTCAAGCGCCGCAATGCCTGGGGCAGCGCGGCGGGAGGGGCGTGTATTGTGTGGGTAATCGGTCCGCAGGATCGCCTCGGCGATCTTCGGTTCCGTAGTGGTAACTGCGCGCCCGCCAGCATGGGCGAGGGGCGCAATGTTCGTGTCTGCTGCGAAGAGAGTGCGGAGCGTTTCCGCGCTGCGACTCGCGAAAGGAGCCGTGCCGCTACCGCGGCCGGTGTATCCTTGCGAGGAGAAGCGTCACGTCACTGCATCAACCTGTTGTGTGGCCGTCGGAGAAAAGCCCCGTAAGTCCGGCCTAGGAAAAGAAAACTTGGGAAAGCCGCAGTTTGCGGAGCCTCCCTGTTTCGCAATTTGATTGCTAGCACCGTGGGTTGCAAGCCGCAACTCTATTGCGCTTTCACTACGCAACAATCTAAGCCTGCAACGTAATGAGCATTCGTACGCTCCTGTTGTTGGTAATATTTGTTCCTGCACTCGTGTTGGGCGGAGCGAAGGCTTTGGGATTTTCCATCCCCGTTCCGCAGTGGGGACGCGACTATGTCATGCGCTACCTTCTGGAAGTGCCGCCGCCGCCGCTCGAACTTCCCGGTATCGAAGGGCCTGATGATCCCGCGCGACCTCTGGTCGTGCTGGATGCCGGTCACGGCGGGCGCGATCCGGGCTCGATCGGGCGCGATGCCGAGGGGCGGGACGTCCTTGAAAA
>JAYPMZ010000152.1:2316-3040 GCA_038130205.1 Erythrobacteraceae bacterium
AAAGGAAATCGTGCGGGCACTGACGCTCGCCGTGCGTGACGAATTGTTGCGCGAGGGCGGCATCCGCGTGGCGCTGACCCGCGACGATGACACCATCGTCACTCTGGCACAGCGCCCCGAAATCGCACGCCAGCTGGGTGCCGACCTGTTCCTGTCGATCCACGCCGATTCCGCCGGGGAACGCGGCGATGTGGCGGGTGCAAGCATCTACACGCTCTCGACCGAGGCATCGAGCGAGGCGGCTGCACGCTTTGCCGAACGCGAGAACGCTGCCGACCGCCTGAACGGAATCATTATCGAGGGGCAAAGCGAAGAGGTGAGCGCCATCCTCGTAGAACTGTCGCAGCAGCGCACCCAGGACGACGCGACCGAATTTGCCTCGCTCATCGCGCGTGAGGGTGAGGACGCGGTGCGTTTCCACCCGCAACCGCGTCGCTCCGCAGAGCTGGCTGTGCTGCGCGCCCCCGATGTTCCCGGTGTGCTGTTCGAAAGCGGATTTGTCACCAACGAGGCCGACCGTGCGCGGTTGATGACCGAAGAGGGCCGGCGCGAATATGCCCGCGTTCTGGCGCAGGCGATCCGCGTCTATTTCGCGCGCCAAAGCAATCGCTGAAGCGCGACATCGCGCGCTGGCAATCTTTTGCAAACCACTCTAAATCGCTCCTGAAATGACTGACGCCCATACTCCCGCGCTCGACGCAGACGAGCTGCCCTTACTTGCCTA
>JAYPMZ010000152.1:3050-6127 GCA_038130205.1 Erythrobacteraceae bacterium
GTTCTGGCTGGCGAGCGATCTTCCCGAGGCAGACGGTCTGCTCGATTACCAGACCCCGCTGCCCACCGTGGTGCGCGGCGCGGATGGCGAGATTGTCCATTCCTATGCACGCGAGCGCCGCGTGCAGCTGCAATATGCCGATTTCCCGGAATCTCTGGTCAATGCCTATCTTTCAGCCGAGGACAAGACCTTCTTCAGCCACGGCGGGGTCGATTACACCGGCACGGCAAACGCTATTTTCGACTACGTCACCAAATACGGTTCTGGCGAACGCGCTGTCGGCGGTTCGACCATCACGCAGCAGCTCGCCAAAGTCCTGCTGCTGGGCGACGAATATTCGGTGACGCGCAAGCTCAAGGAAATGATCCTTGCAGGCCGCATCGAAGGGGTGCTGTCGAAAGAGGAAATCCTTGAACTCTATCTCAACGAAATTCCGCTCGGCCGTCGTTCCTTCGGGGTGCAGGCCGCGGCGCGCGCCTATTTCGACAAGGATGTGGGCGATCTGGAATTGCACGAAGTCGCTTTCCTCGCGATCTTGCCCAAAGCGCCCGAGCGTTATGGCCGTTCGGGACAGGAAGAGGCCGCGCTCGAGCGCCGCGATTTCGTGTTGCAGCAGATGGAAGAAAACGGCTTCATCACCGAGGCTGAACGCGCTGCCGCCGCGGCCAAGCCGCTGGGACTCGTCACCCAGCGTTCCGAGCGGAGCGCCGATGCGGGGTATTTCCTCGAAGAAGTGCGCCGCCAGCTGATTTCCGATTTCGGTGAAACCGCAGAAGACGGCGAAAACAGCGTTTATGCGGGCGGCCTTTGGGTGCGCACCTCGCTCGACGTCGAGATGCAGAACGCGGCGCGCGACGCATTGCGGCGCGGCTTGATCCGCTATCACGGCGGGCGCGCTTGGTCGGCTCCGATTGCGACACTGAATGTGGGCGACGGCAATCTGACCGGCCAGCTTGCCAGCTCGTTCATCACCATCAATTACGACGACTGGCGCGTCGGCGTCGTGACCGAGCGTAACGGGTCTTCGGCTACGGTCGGGTTCTCTGACGGCAACGAGGCCCCGCTTTCGAGCCTTCCCAACGCGCTGAAAGCCGGAGACGTGATCGCGGTTGCGCCGCAGGGTAATGGCTATGCGGTGAAGACTATCCCCGAGGCACAAGGCGGGCTGGTCATTCAGGACGCGCAGTCTGGCCGAGTGCTGGCGATGCAGGGCGGCTTCGACAACCGGTTGTCGGACTTCAACCGCGCCACTCAGGCGATGCGGCAACCGGGTTCGACCATCAAGCCTTTCGTTTATGCGACCGGACTCGATCAGGGAATGACCCCTTCAACACAGGTCGATAACACCCGTTACTGCTATTATCAGGGCCGCAATCTGGGCGAGAAGTGCATCCGCGGCGGCCGCGCCGGGCAGTTCCCGATGCGCTATGGCCTTGAGCAGTCGCAGAACATCATGACCGTGCAGATCGGGATGCAGGCGGGGATGGAAAACGTCGTCGACACGATCAAGGCGCTCCACATCTCCGACGATCCCGATCCCTATGCTGCAACCGCGCTGGGTTCGGAAGAAACTACCGTATCGCGCATGGTCGCCGCTTATGCTGCACTTGCCAATCATGGCCGGCTCAACGACCCCACGGTGATCGATTATGTGCAGGACCGTCGTGGCAAGGTGATCTGGCGTTCTGACGAGCGGGCATGCAATGGCTGCAATATGGCGGAATATGATGGTTCGCCAATGCCGCGCTTTGGCATCAAGGGCCGTCAGGCCATTGATGCGCGCACTGCCTATCAGACGATGCATATGCTCGAAGGCGTCGTTCAGCGCGGCACCGCCACGATCCTGCGCGACCTCGACCTGCCGCTGTTCGGCAAGACCGGCACCACCACCGGCCCGAAGGACGTGTGGTTCGTCGGCGGGACGCAGCGCATGATCGTGGGCGCCTATGTCGGCTTCGACACGCCGCGCAATATGGGCGGCTATGCGTTTGGCTGCACTATCGCGGCACCTATCGTCAAGGATGTCATCACCAACACGCGCGAGCGCTGGTCCACGCTTCCGCCGATCGCGCCCGAGGGTATCCGCATGGTCCGCGTCGACCGCCGCACCGGCAAGCGCGTGCTTGACGGTTGGCCGACGAACGATCCGATGGGCGGCATCATCTGGGAAGCCTTCAAGCCCGACACCGAGCCCGAGCGATCGACCCGTCAGGACGAGATCGCCGCCAAGCGCGATGAAATCCTCGCACTGATCCGCGCTGGCCGTGAAGGCAATCGCCCCAATGTCGGTGGCGAGGATGAGCCGATCAACTTTGCCGAAGAACAGGGTGGGATTTACTGATGCGCTTTATTCGACTGTTGCTCGCTGCTGTTACGCTGGTGATCGGGGCACAGGGCCCTGCCTTTGCGCAGCTTGCCGAAGGCGCACGCGCACCCAATTTTGCAACGCGCGCCGCATTGGCGGGCGAGGAGCAAGGCTTCTCGCTGCGCGCCGCTCTGATCAAAGGTCCGGTGGTTCTCTATTTCTACCCCAAGGCTTTCACGCAAGGGTGCACGCTGGAGGCAAACGCCTTCGCCGAGGCGATGCCGCAGTTCACGGCAGAGGGCGCAAGCGTTATCGGAATGTCGAACGATGACATCGACACGCTCAAACGCTTCAGCCGTGAGGAATGCCGCGATGCTTTCCCCGTCGGTGTGGCAAGCCGCCGCATAATCGAAGCCTACAAAGTCGGGCGCGAAGGCTCGCAATACGCCAGCCGCACCTCTTATGTGATCGCGCAGGACGGGCGTGTCTCGATGGTCTATTCGAGTGGCGACTATCGCGAGCACGTTAGACGCACTCTGGCCGCGGTCCGCGCGCTCTCCAACTGATCCGCTCCGCTTTACAATCGCCGCCTCCGCGCTAGGTGAGGCGGCCAAATCTATTTGAAGGAATTGCCATGCGGGCCGAGGCTCTCGCCCATATCGACCGGATCGAAGCAGCACTCGCACTGGTCCGGCAATCGCTCGATTGGGAGCGCGCACTGCGTCGCCTGGACTAGCTTAACGAGCGCGTTCAGGAACCGACGCTGTGGGAC
>JAYPMZ010000153.1:0-769 GCA_038130205.1 Erythrobacteraceae bacterium
GAACAGCGCTGCTGCCAAACACGCGCCCGCAGGCGATCTCGGCTGGCATCAGCACCCCGGCGGGGTGGCGATGATAGGGCATGAAGGTGCTGGCTTTGCCTTCGACAACGAAGGGCCGCGCCACCGTGTGCTGATCGAACCCTTCGCGCTGGCAGATCGTCTCGCAACCAACCGCGAATGGGACGAATTTGTTGCCGACGGCGGATACGAGACGCCTTCGCTCTGGCTCTCCGATGGCCTTGCTTGGGTGCGCGAGCACAGCATCTGCGCGCCGCTCTATTGGCGCGAAGGCGAGCAGTTTACCCACAGCGGCTGGCAGGAGCGCGATCCCGATGCGCCTGTCACGCATATCTCCTATTACGAGGCCGATGCCTTCGCCACTTGGGCAGGAGCAAGACTGCCGACCGAATTCGAGTGGGAAGCCATCGCCGCAACGCATGATGCAGCAGGTGGAAACCAGCTCGACGAAGCCGCGCCGCCGCTACCGCGTGGAGGCGGCGACCTGTTCGGCGATTGCTGGCAGTTTACCCGTTCCGCCTATCTGCCTTACCCGCGCTTCCAGCCTGCAGAAGGCGCGGTGGGCGAATACAACGGCAAGTTCATGAGCGGGCAGTTCGTGCTCAAGGGCGCCAGCTGCGCCACGGTGCGCGGTCATTCGCGCGCTTCCTATCGCAACTTCTTCTACCCCCACCAAAGGTGGCAGTTCACCGGCCTCAGGCTGGCAAAGGACATCTGAATCAAATGACCTCAACCCAAGGCCTCCAACTGG
>JAYPMZ010000153.1:779-3080 GCA_038130205.1 Erythrobacteraceae bacterium
CGCAAGAACCGAAGGCGGTTCCGGCGCGCTGGCTTTATGACGATGCAGGATCGCAGCTGTTCGAGGATATCACCCAGCTGCCCGAATATTACCCGACCCGCGCCGAGACCGAGATACTCACCGATCGCGCAGGCGAATTTGCGGAGAAGATCCGCGCCGGTTCGGCAGTGGTCGAATTCGGCTCGGGCTCCTCGGTAAAGACCCCTCTGCTGCTCTCGGCAGTCGATCCGGCAGCTTACGTGCCGCTCGACATTGCGGGTGATTTCCTGCGCGCTGCCGCGGCCGATCTTGCGGCAAAGTTCCCCGGTCTCCCGGTTTATCCGGTTGAGGCGGACTTCATGCGCCGCGTCGAATTGCCCGAAGAGATCGCGGACATGCCCAAGCTCGGCTTTTTCCCCGGATCGACCATCGGCAATATGGTTGCACGCACTGCGGTCGATCTCTTGCGCAATATGCGCGAGACGCTGGGCCAGGGGGCGCAGCTCCTGATCGGGATGGATCTGATCAAGGATCGCGATGTGCTGGTCGCGGCTTATGACGATGCGCAAGGCGTGACGGCGCAGTTCAATTACAACCTCGTGCGCCGCATCAACCGCGAGCTTGATGGCGATATTCCCCTCGACGCGCTCACACACGAGGCGCGCTGGAACGACGAATATGCGCGGGTCGAGATGCATCTGGTGACGAGCCGCGACATCAGCTTTTCCGTTGCGGGCAACAGCTTCGCTCTGGCCGCTGGCGAGAGCATCCACACCGAGAACAGCCACAAGTTCAACCGCCGCACCTCGAACATGCTGCTGCTCGCAGGCGGGTGGGACCCGCAGACGCGTTGGCTCGACAGCGATGGACGTTTCTCGTTGCTTTTGGCCGAAGCGCGGCCTAACCGCTCCGCGCCCTAGCGCCGCCGCATGACCGAGCCAGCCTATGTCGCTCTACACGAAGCCGCCTGCGCGCGCGGAGAGCACGGCTATATCGACCCCGAGACGGGTTATATGGTGTTCACGAAATTGGCGCATCTTGCACGCGGAACCTGTTGCGGCTCGGCGTGCCGGCATTGTCCCTACGAACACGCAAACGTAAAGCCAGCTCGCGGGTAGCGAGTGGCGCTTTGGTTCGGATTTTCAGGAATGCCTGGCTGGGGTGGCAGGGATCGAACCTGCGAATGCCGGTACCAAAAACCGGTGCCTTACCACTTGGCTACACCCCAGCAGGAGCGGGCGATATAGCGGCCCCAGCGCAGATGTGAAGAGGGAGGATGTGCGAAACTTCGCTACACCCTCCCGTAAATATCAATCGGCTGTACTCAGAAGGTGAAGTCGAGGTTCTTGCCTTCGAAATCCGCTGCCGAATGGCGTTCGATCAAACGCTGGTCCTCATCGCCCCAGGTCTTGTTGACGAGCCGACCGCGTCGCACGCCGGGGCGCTGCGCAATCTCGCGCGCCCAGCGGGCCACGTTGGTGTATTCGTCGATCGACAGGAAGGTTTTTGCCTCGTTGTAGATCGTGCCCGCAACGAAGGGAGCGAGCCACGGGAAGTTGGCGATGTCGGCGATGGTGTATTCGTCACCTGCCAGATAGCGGCTTTCGGCCAGCCTTTTGTCGGCGACGTCGAAAATGCGCTTGGCTTCCATCGCATAGCGGTTGATCGGATATTCGTATTTTTCCGGCGCATAGGCGTAGAAATGGCCGAAGCCGCCGCCGATGAAGGGGCCGGTGCCGACCTGCCAGAACACCCAGCTGAGGACTTCGGCGCGCGCGGCCGGATCAGTGGGCAGGAACTCGCCGAATTTCTCGGCAAGGTGGACGAGGATCGCGCCCGATTCGAACACGCGGAATTCGTTCTCGCCGCTGGCATCGAGCAGCGCGGGAATTTTGGAGTTGGGATTGATTTCGACAAAGCCGCTGGTGAATTGCGTGCCTTCGCCGATGTTGACCGTATAGGCGTCGTATTCGGCGCCCTTGTGGCCTTTTTCGAGCAGTTCCTCGAACATGATCGTCGCCTTCACGCCGTTGGGCGTGGCGAGCGCCAACAGCTGGAAGGGATGCTTGCCACGCGGCAAGTCCTTTTCCTCGCGTGCGCCTGCGGTGGGTCGGTTTATGCTGGCAAAGCGGCCGCCGTTTTCGGCGTCATGGGTCCAGACTTCGGGTGGTGTGTAGGTGGGATCGGCCATGATGCATTTCTCCTCGATCGGGCGATTGCATTGGCGTGCATGTCCCGACTTGTTTAGGGCTTACCGGCACTTGGTGGCTCAACTATGGCTGCGCAAGGCGGAACCCGGCCACAGAGGAGCGCATTTGCTTT
>JAYPMZ010000153.1:3142-6094 GCA_038130205.1 Erythrobacteraceae bacterium
GCAATACCGCTATCATCCCGATTTCCGGCTTATGCGCGAAGGCGACAAGTTCGACAGTTGCGCGGCTTTCGGCAAACTCCTCCCGCTGGTGCGTGCGCGGGTCGATGATGACCTTTCGCAGCCCAAGCTGACCGATCAGCGCGCGGTTGCCTGCGTTATCCGCCTGCTCGATCTGAGCGCGATCAGGGTTGGAAACGAGCAATATGCCGAAGCGAACGACAGCTACGGCGCGACAACCTTGCGGCGCAAACATGCCGAGGTGGAGCACGGCCGATTGCACATCGAATTTGTCGGCAAGGGCGGGCGCGAGCGCGATATCGAGCTGAACGATCCGCGGCTGGCGCGCGCGGTCCGCCGGATGCAGGACCTCCCGCGATCAAAA
The DNA here is from genome assembly GCA_038130205.1 of Erythrobacteraceae bacterium. Lineage (GTDB taxonomy): Bacteria > Pseudomonadota > Alphaproteobacteria > Sphingomonadales > Sphingomonadaceae > Erythrobacter. Next base: position 3,525 of record JAYPMZ010000153.1, read on the forward strand.
GGCGATGATCACCTGTTCCGCTATGTCGACGATGACGGTTCGCCGCGCCCGGTGACTTCGCAGATGGTGAACGACTACTTGCGTGAAGCCATGGGCGGCGATTTCAGTGCCAAGCACTTCCGCACCTTTCATGCCAGCGTGATCGCCTTCACCCAGCTCGCAAAAGGAGAGGGAAGTGTGCCGATCCGCGCTCTGCTGGAAGAGGTTTCCGACCATCTCGGCAACACGCCTGCGATTGCGCGCAAGAGCTATATCCATCCGGCGGTGATCGAGCGGGTGGAGGGGCAGGAGGAATGGCGCGCAGAACTCAAACTGCCGCGGGCGACCAAATGGCTCAGCAGCGAGGAGCGCGGGTTTCTCGACCTGCTTGAGGAAAGCCCTCCGGCCATGGAACTGCTCTCTGCCTGAGCCTGTGCTTGCGCCGCGTATCCCGAAAGGATACTGGAATGCGCATGCATCTGGCCGGTCACAAGATTCGCCTTTGGCGAGAGGCGCATAATCCGCCGCTTTCGGCGGAAGAGTTCGGCGCCCGATATGGCGATACGCAGCCTTGGCCGAGCCGCACCGTCTATGGCTGGGAAGCCAAGGGCAAGGTTGCACGGCCGAAGGTGCAGAAACGGCTCTCGCAGCTTGGTATTTGCGAGCCTGCCGACTGGCTCGAACCGGCCCCTGCCGACAAACAAGACATTCTCCAACCGAAGGCCCGCCCGATGAGCGAGACGACCCATCCTTTTTACGACATGCACGAACACGGCTTTGTCCGCGTTGCGACCGCAACGCCTGCGCACCGCACTGCCGACGTCGCATACAATGTCAAAGGCATCCTTGCCGAAGCGCAGAATGCGCATGCGCAGAATGTCGATCTGGTGGTCTATCCCGAACTCTGCGTTTCCTCTTACGCGATTGACGATCTGCACCTGCAAAACGCGATGCTCGATGCAAGCGAGGCGGCGATTGGCGAGATTGCCGACGCGACCGCCGACCTCACGCCGGTTCTCGTTATCGGCGCGCCGCTGCGGCGCAATGGCAAGATCTACAATTGCGCCGTCGTGATCGCAGGCGGGCAGGTGCTGGGTATCATCCCCAAGAGCTACCTGCCCAATTACCGCGAGTTCTACGAAAAACGCTGGTTCGCACACGGGCGCAACTGTCAGGAATTGTGGATCGGGGTGAACGGCGAAGAAGTGCCGTTCGGCACCGACCTGATCTTCTCCGCCAGCAATCTTTCCGGTTTCGTCTTCGGGGTCGAGATTTGCGAGGATTTCTGGGCGCCCAATCCGCCCGGCACGCAGGCCGCGCTCGCGGGCGCGCTGATCCTTTGCAATCTCTCCGCGTCCCCCATCACCATCGGGCGCGCCGACGACCGCCATCTTCACTGCCGCTCGATGAGCGCACGCTCGATCTGTGCCTATGCCTATTCGGCCAGCGGCTATGGCGAGAGCACGACAGATCTTTCGTGGGACGGGCAGGGCGTAATCTACGAGCTTGGCGGGCTGCTGGTCGAAAGCGAGCGTTTCGACACCGATCCCGAGCTTTGCGTGGTCGATATCGACACCGACCGGATTGCGGGCGAGCGGATGCGCAACCAGACCTTTGCCGACGCCGCCGAGGCGGCAGGCCGTCCCGAAGACAGCTATCGCAAGATCATGTTCGAGCACGGCTATGCCGCAGGCGACATCGGCCTCACGCGCCCTGTGCGCCGTTTCCCCTTTGTGCCCAACAACGAAAAGACGCTGCACGAGGATTGCTACGAGGCTTTCAACATCCAGGTCGATGCGCTGATGCGGCGGATCGAGTCGGCCCACGCGAAAAGCCTCGTCATCGGCATTTCGGGCGGGCTCGACAGCACGCATGCGCTCATCGTCGCCTCGAAGGCCTGCGACCGGCTTGGCCTGCCGCGCACGACCATTCGCGGCTACACCATGCCCGGTTTTGCCACCTCCGAGGGGACGAAGAGCAATGCGTGGAAGCTGATGGAAGCCTTCGGCATCACCGCCGAGGAAATCGACATCCGTCCCGCCGCCAACCGCATGCTCGAAGACATGGGTCATCCGTTTGCAAAGGGCGAGAAGGTCTATGACGTGACCTTCGAGAATGTGCAGGCGGGGCTTCGGACAGATTACCTGTTCCGGCTTGCAGGCCAGCACAAGGGCTTCGTGGTCGGCACCGGCGACCTCTCCGAACTCGCGCTTGGCTGGTGCACCTATGGTGTGGGCGACCAGATGAGCCACTACGGCGTCAATTCGGGCGTGCCCAAGACGCTGATCCGTTACCTCATCCGCTGGACGGTAGAGACCGAGCAGTTTCTGCCTGAATGCAGCGATGTGCTGATGGCGGTCTATGACACGGTGATTTCGCCGGATCTGGTTCCCGCCGATGCCGAGGGCGCGCTACAAGATACCGAGAGCGCGGTCGGCCCCTACGAGCTCAACGACTTCTTTCTCCACCACACAATCCGGTTCGGCCAGAACCCGTCGAAGATCGCGTTTCTGGCGTGGCATGCGTGGAAGGATGCGGGTGAGGGCGGCTGGCCTGCCGGTTTCCCCGAGGACCGCAAGAATGTCTATGAC
>JAYPMZ010000154.1:0-6059 GCA_038130205.1 Erythrobacteraceae bacterium
GCCCTGCCCTGTGCAGCCGCTGCGCAAGACATTGAGGCCGCCACGCAGGCGAGCGAGGCCGCCAACTCTTTTGCAATTTTCACCCCCACAGACACCCCGATCCGCCACCGGATCGACTACGGTATCTGGGATTACGCACTCAAGAACATCGTCATCTCGATGGGACCGTCGAGCCGCACGCGTCCCTATGCCCAGCCCGAACCGCTCGGCACACGGCTGCGTCAGGGACACAATTCGCGCTACCGGCTCGAAGGGTCGATGGTGACTTTCTCTTCCTTCGAGAGCGAGACGATCGAAAGCTTCGCCGAATACCGCCACGATCTGGACAGCGTGGGTGATACGCTCGACATCTCGACGCTGCCGCGCAACGAGCAGCTGGCTTACTGGATCAACCTCCACAATGTCGCGATGATGGAAAAGATCTCCGCAGAATGGCCCGTGCGCCAGCCGAGCGAGATCGAAGTGGGCGGCGTAACGCTGCAAGAGGCGAAGTTCATCACCGTGCGCGGCGTCGCGATGAGCCCGAGAGACATTCGCGAACAGATCGTGTTCGCCAACTGGCGCGATCCCAAGGTAATTTACGGCTTCTGGCGCGGCGAGATCGGCGGCCCGGCGCTGGAGCGTGAAGCTTTCACCGGCGCCAATGTCGGCTCGCTGCTGGGCATTGCTGCCGAGGATTTCGTCAACTCGCTTCGCGGGACGCAGAAATCGGGCGACCGGCTCGACGTGTCGAAACTCTATGTCGAGGCTGCACCTTTCTACTTCGCCGATTTCCAGACCGATCTGCGCGCGCATCTGGCCGAATACGCGCTTGAGGAAGTGACCGAACTCCTGAACGAGACAAGCGAAATTCGCGCCTCTATCGAGGAACAGGACATTGCCGATCTGGCTGGCGGTTCGCGCGGCGCGAATTACCTCGCCTCCAGCCGACCCGGCCTGCCGCCGGGCGCGGTGCAACTGCTCGTCCAGCGCCAGCGCAAGCTCGAAGTGCTCGAACAGAACGATGTGCCGACCGGCCGCGTGATCTTCTCCAACATCGATCTGCCGGGCGACCCGCCGAACAAGAACGCGGTAGAATAGCCCACCCGCTTGCGATCCTTGCGCAATCCCTGATAGGCCTCTCGCCAACAAAAAAGACGAGAGGCTTATCCTGACATGACCGCCCGCGCAATCGGCCTGCTGCTTGGCCCTGCGGTGTTCGCGCTTGCTGCGCTGACCGCGCCGCCTGCGGGCATGAGTATTGAGGGCTGGCTGGTCGCGGGGCTCGTGGTGTGGATGGCCGCATGGTGGATGACCGAGGCGGTCCCGCTGGCGGCAACCGCGCTGCTGCCCTTCCTCGTCCTCCCCTTGAGCGGGGTTATGAATGCCCGCGACACGGCAAGCGCCTATTACGCGCCGATCCTGTTCCTGCTGCTGGGAGGCGCTTTCATCGCGCTCGCGATCGAGCGCACGGGGCTGCATCGCAGGCTGAGCCTCGCAATCCTGAGAGCCATCGGAACCAACGGAGGACAGGAGCGACTGCTGCTCGCCTTCATGGTGAGCGCGGCGGTGCTGTCTATGCTGATCTCCAACACTTCGACCACGCTCATCATGATGCCGATGGCGCTGGCGGTGTTGGCAGGCGGAGAGACAGGCAGGCAAACGGGGGCAATCAGCCCTGAGGGACTTTCGGGCGCGCTGCCCATGGGTATCGCCTTTGCAGCGAGCATCGGCGGGCTCGGAACGCTGGTGGGCTCGCCCACAAACGGCATCGGCGTGCAGTTGCTCAACGATATGATCGGGCTCGAGATCGGTTTTGCGACATGGACGTTATACGGCCTGCCAATCGTGATCATCGGTGTGCCGCTCGCCGCGCTGATCATTACATGGGTGCAAAAGGTCGCTTCCCACCCTTTCGATGTGTCCGCCGCGCGCGCCGCGATTGACGATCATTCGCCCTGGTCCCCCGCCGAAAAGCGGCTCGTTCCGATTATCGCGCTCGCCTTCCTTGCGTGGATGACGCGGCTGTGGGTTGCGCCCTACCTGCCAACCGGAAGCTGGACCGATGGGACTATCGCGGTTCTCGCGGCGCTGGCGCTGTTCGTGCTGCCCGACGGGAGCGGGCGCAGGCTGCTCGAATGGCACGAGGCCGACCGCGCGCCGTGGGGCGTCATTCTGATGTTCGGCGGGGGCCTTGCGCTCGCCGCCGGTATGCAGGCCTCGGGCCTCGCCGAATGGCTCGGTCAGGCGCTGCTGCCGCTCGACACGCTGCCGCTGATCGTCATGTCGCTGGCGATTGTCGCGATGGTGGTGCTGGTGACCGAGTTTGCCAGCAATGTCGCAACCTCATCGGCCATCATCCCCGTCGTCGCCAGCCTTGCGGCGGCGCTGGGTCTGGGCGAGGACGCGCTGCTGATCGCCCTGCCCGCTGCCATGGCGGCAAGCTGGGGCTTCATCCTGCCTGCCGGCACCGGCCCCAATGCAATTGCATGGTCCACCGGACGCCTCACCATCCCGCGCCTGATGCGTGCAGGGCTGGTGCTCGATCTCTGCGGGATATTCCTGATGGTCGGGATGATCTGGGGGATCGCCGCGCTGGTTTAGGCGAGCGAAGTCAGTTCCACCGCGCAGCTGTCCATATCGACCGTGCCGCGACCCAGATAGAGTTTGCGGCTCGCGCTGTGCGGGCCGTACCAGAATTCGACCGTCACCTCGGCTGTGCCCGAAGCCTCGTTCCAGAACCGGGTGGAGATATATTCGAAAGGTTCGTCCTGCGTCGAACCGCCCAGACGCGCTGCTGCCAGCGCCAGCAGTTCTTCCTGCCGGCCGTCCACCGCAGAGCGGCACCGAACGGCGTTTGCGCGCTCATCGGTTTCGGCTCGGCTGTGCGGCCTCGGGTCATCAAGGATCACGCGGATTTCCTTATTCCCCTGCGCTTCCAAGGCGGAGGCGGGCGCAAACAGCGGTCCGAGGCTGAGCGCAGCGGCAAAAGAGATCGCCGCCAGCCAGATCATCCGCTTGAGGATTTCGGCGAGCAACGAAGCGTCCGCTTTGTGCGCTGTAGAGGCGGCTTCAAGATGTGCGGCATGGGCCATGAAAAGCTTGGTAAAATCTTATGCCTAAAATCAGGTTAATCCCCTAGAGAGCCGCCTCTTCACACTCCAAACCGGTTGCAAGAGAAACCATCTCTCGGTAATCGCTGCATATTGCATGGCGGTGAGGGAGAGGCGCTTCTGCGGAGGTTAGAAGCGGGTGCCCGAGCTGCCCTCCAATCGGCTCCTGCCTTCCTGGGAGCGCAACACAAGGAAGGCATCCGCAATGACGGACATCCCTGTCGACGCCACCGATACCCCGACACCCCGCCGCAAGCCCAAGCCGGAACGCACCGAAATCGCTGGTCGCCCTTTGAAGCCCGCGACCTTGATGATGGGGCACGGCTATGACCCCGAATTGTCCGAGGGCTCGCTGAAGGCGCCGATCTTCCTCACCTCGACCTTTGCCTTTCCCAGCGCGGCCGACGGCAAGCGCCATTTCGAAGGCATCACCGGACAGCGTCCGGGCGGCGCGGAAGGGCTCGTTTACAGCCGCTTCAACGGCCCCAACCAGGAAATCCTCGAGGATCGCCTCGCAATCTGGGACGGCGCGGAAGATGCGCTGACCTTCTCCAGCGGCATGACCGCGATCTGCGTGCTGATGATGGCCTATGTGAGCCACGGCGACGTGATCGTGCACTCCGGCCCGCTTTACGCAGCGACCGAAGGTTTTGTGTCCAAGGTTCTTTCGAAATTCGGCGTAACCTATGTCGATTTCCCCGCCGGTGCGACTGCAGTCGAACTCGCAGCAGTGCTCGAAAAGGCCAAGGCGCAGGCTGTCAAAAACGGCGGCAAGGTCGCGATGATCTATCTCGAAAGCCCCGGCAACCCGACCAATGCGCTGGTCGATATCGAGGCCGTACGCGACGCGCGTGACAATGCCGGCCTCGGCGCTCAAGCAGCCGAAGGCGGTAGCGCACAAGGATGCCCCATCGCTATCGACAACACTTTCCTCGGGCCGCTGTGGCAGCGCCCGCTCGATCACGGCGCGGACATCGTCGCTTATTCGCTGACCAAATATGTCGGCGGTCACTCGGACCTCGTCGCCGGTTCAATCGCGGGCTCGAAAGCGTTGATGGACCCGGTGCGCGCTCTGCGTAACACCATGGGCGGCATCGTCGATCCGAACACCGCATGGATGCTCCTGCGCAGCCTCGAAACCGTCGAACTGCGCATGCAGCGCGCAGGCGAGAATGCGGCGAAGGTCTGCGCCTTCCTGAAACAGCACCCCAAGGTCGAGGGTCTAGGCTATCTCGGCATGATCGAGGATGCACGCCAGCAGGACATCTATGACCGTCATTGTCTGGGCTCAGGTTCGACTTTCAGCGTCTTCATCAAGGGCGGCGAGGCGGCGTGTTTCCGCTTCCTCGACAATCTGACGATTGCCAAACTCGCGGTCAGCCTCGGCGGCACCGAGACGCTCGCGAGCCACCCCGCCTCGATGACGCACCTTTCGGTCCCGCAGGCGCGCAAGGACGCGCTCGGGATCACCGACAGCCTCGTGCGCATGAGCGTGGGGATCGAGGACGCCGACGATCTGATCGCAGACTTCGAACAGGCGCTGGAATTCGTCTGAAAAACAGACTAACTCTCTCCTGAGCAATCAGGAGAGAGTTATGTCCAGTTCACGCAAACCCGTCATCCTCGTCCTCGGCGCAGGCGCGGGGATTGGCGGCCATGTTGCCGTTCGGTTTGCGCGTGAGGGCTATCACGCGGTGCTCGCACGACGTTCGGATGAAGAAGGGTTGGCGCGACTGGTCGGGGCGATCGAGGCGGGCGGCGGCAGCGCCAGCGGCATGCTGGTCGATGCCAGCGCAGACGGCTCAATCGAGGAGATGGTTGCAAGGATCGAGGCCGACATCGGCCCGATCGAGACCGCGCTCTACAATCTCGGCGCGCAGATCGGGAACCGCAAGCTGCACGACACCCCGCACCGCACTTTCGAACTGGGCTGGCGGCTGGGATGCTACGGATTGTTCCGCCTCGCTCATGCGATGTTCCCAGCGATGGTCGAGCGCGCCAGAAGCGGGCAGCACGCATCGCTGCTCGTCACCTCTGCCACCGCCGCGGTGCGCGGCAATGCGGGCCAGCACAGCCACGCGGCAGCGATGGGCGCACGGCGGATGCTGTGCCAAACGCTTAACGCCGAATTCGGACCGCAGGGCGTGCACGTCGCGCATGTGGTCGTCGATGGCGCGGTCAATGCACCCGATACGCTGGGCAAGCTGCTGGGCGACAAATTCGATGCCTATAAGGCTTCAAAAGGCGAGGATGGTGTAATCGATCCGGCAAGCCTCGCTGACACCTATTGGCACCTCGCGCAGCAGCCGCGCAATTGCTGGACGCACGAGATCGACCTGAGGCCGTGGACTGATGTGCCGTGGTGGAACGACAATCCCAACCCCGAAATCGACGGGCGCGGGAAGAGCTTTGCCGGGCCGAAAGCCGACTAGTCCGTCAGCTTCGCGATCAGACCGCGCAGCTCTTCGTCGAGGTCGGAGTCGGTCAGCTTGCCTGCCTCCTTGTCGAAGGCGTCGTTGAAGCTGGGCACGGTCATCCGGCCGATCACCTGCCCGGAAAAGCGCGGGATGGCGGCGGTTGCGAGGTCGAGCACGTTGCGGCCCCCGCGCTGACCAGGAGACGTGGCTAGCAGCAGCATCGGTTTGTCCTGCCACACGTCCGGCCGCACTCGGCTGCACCAGTCGAACAGGTTTTTCCAAGCGGCGGTGAAGTTGCCGTTATGCTCGGCAAACGAAACGATCAGCGCATCGACCGCGCCAATCCGCTCCAGAAAATCATGCGCCTTTTGCGGGATGCCGTCCGCCTCTTCGCGGTCATGGCGGTAGATCGGCATTTCGTAGTCATGGATGTCGAGCGTCTCGATTTCGTGGCCGTCAGCCAGCGACGCGGCATATTCGACCAGTTCGCGGTTGATTGAAACCGAGGAATTGCTCGCGGAAAAAGCCAGTATTCGCAAAATCTCTATCC
>JAYPMZ010000155.1:0-2362 GCA_038130205.1 Erythrobacteraceae bacterium
CTCGACACAATTCCTGCAATCGGTCAGAGACGACGCAACCAGAGAAAACGGGGAACAAATGCGGCTGAGCGACTGCCAAAATATCGACGATTTCCGGCGATTGGCGAAGGCCCGCCTTCCCTTCCCTGTGTTCGACTATATCGACGGTGCAGCCGATGACGAGCTGACCAAGGGACGCAACACCAGCAGCTTCGACGACGTCGATCTGGTTCCCGATGTGCTCGCCGGGGTTGAGGCGATCGACACCTCTTGCACGATCCTCGGCCGCAAGAGCGCGCTGCCGCTGGTCCTGTCACCCACGGCGGTGCAACGCGCCTTCCATTGGCAGGGCGAAACTGCCGTGGCGAAAGCAGCGGAGAAATTTGGCCTGTGGTTCGGTATCTCCAGCCTCGCCACCCGCAGCATCGAAGAAATCGCCGCGCTCACCAGCGGGCCGAAGATGTTCCAGCTCTACGTCCATAAGGACAAGGGGCTGAACACCCACATGATCGAGCGTTGTCAGGCGGCGGGTTTTGACGCGCTGGCGCTGACCGTGGACACCATCGTATCGGGCAAGCGCGAGCGCTGTCTGCGCAGCGGCTTCACCACTCCGCCGCGCTTTACGGTCGCGAACATGATCTCTTACGCGACCCATCCGCGCTGGACGCTCGACTATGTCTTCCGCGAGAAATTCCGCCTGCCCAATCTGGATACGCATGTATCCGAGGGCACCGGCAAGGCCGTGAGCATTGCAGAGTATTTCAACACCATGCTCGACACCTCGATGGATTGGAGCACCGCCTCCGCCATCCGCGAACAATGGGGCGGCAAGTTCGTGCTCAAGGGCGTGATGAGCGCCGCCGATGCGCGCCGCGCGGTGGAGATCGGTGCGGACGGGATCATGATTTCCAACCATGGCGGACGGCAATTGGATGGCAGCCGCGCGCCCTTCGATCAATTGCCCGAAATCGTCGATGCAGTCGGCGGCGAAATCGAGATCATTTGCGACGGCGGCGTGCGGCGCGGAACGCACGCGCTAAAGGCGCTGTGCAGCGGCGCCACCGCAGCTTCGGGCGGGCGGCTCTACCTCTACGCGCTCGCAGCGGCAGGACAGGAAGGCGTCGAGCGCGCACTCGGTATTCTGAAGGACGAGATCGAGCGCGGGATGCGGCTCATGGGTGTGACCAGTGTCGATCAACTGACCAAAGATCGGCTGCGCTCGCGCTGCTGATCGGCTACCTTGTCATAATCGTGTAACTCAAGGCGCGCCTTAGCGCTGCAAACGACACCTCATTTCGAGATTGACCATGACAAAGCTCGCCGCACTGATCGCCCTGCCCGCCCTCCTTGCGCTTGCCGCCTGTGGCGGAAGCACCAAGGACGGGGCCGACGATGCCGATGATTTCGCAGCGCGGATCAACGGCGGCCAATCCAATACCGAGGCGACCGTCGCCCCGACCGTCGCCGAACCGCTACAAGGCGCGGCTCCCGGAGCCTATGCACCCGGCACAGCCACCGATCCTGCCAGCGCGACCTGCGGCGCGAACCTGATGGGGCCATACATCGGTAAGCCCGCCGACGATCCCACCCGCGCACAGATCATGGCGGTTGCGGTGGGCGCGCGCGAGGTCCGCTTCATTTCGCCCGGCGGTGCCTATATCCGCCCAGATCCGTCGAGCCCGCGCCTCAACCTTATGATCGACAATCTTGGTGTCATTCGCGACGCGCGCTGCGGCTGAACAAAACCCCGCCGCTCTCGCGAGCAGCGGGGTCCGTCCGGCCCGGTGCAGGGCCAAATTCGTGTGCCAGATCAGTCCTGGAAATGTTCGTCAGGTGCGTGGGTCGGATAGTTCACATCCCCGCTGGCGATGAAACCGGGGATGTCGGCGTTCCACTTGGTCGCAACATTTTCGTCGAAGTTCAGATAGAGCTTTTCGTCCACGATCTTGTAGACATTGGGATCGCCCGGTGCGAGCGCGTCATTGGCGCCGATCGCCCACGCGCAATAGCCGCCATAGGCCGGCGCATACTTTGCAGGTTCCGCGACAAATGCGTCCGCATTGTCCTTGCTGGCAAACCGGTAGTCATAGCCTTCGTAGCGGACGGTGTATTCTTCCGTGCCTTCGACCGGAACGCCGTCGCCGGTAAAGTAGCTCACCACGTCATATCCGCGCACGGCGAGCGTATCGCCCTTTGATGGGGTGTACACCGGACCCGTGTTCTCACCGCCGAGATCGGCATAGAGCGCGGGCGCTGCTTCGGCTGCCATGGCATCGCCGTCCATGGCATCACCGGACATGGCATCGGAACTTTCGGTCGCACCGCCGCAAGCTGCGGTGGTGGCGAGAAGTGTTATCGCGAACAGGGGCGCGAACGGGGAATT
>JAYPMZ010000155.1:2372-5795 GCA_038130205.1 Erythrobacteraceae bacterium
TTCGCGCGCACACGGCGCTTGGTTACACGTCAATTTCGATGATTAGGCACCGCCCCGCTTGCACATCGCGGAAATACGCGGCAAAGACCCCCGCATGATTATCGGCACCGCGCTTCTACTACGACTTACCCGCCCCTGGGCGGAGTAGGCTCGCGCGCGTGACATCGGCGTAGGGTCTCAATCGTTCAGGGGACCAGACCGCCAGACAGTTTCACGAAATAGAGCCGAAAACCAAGACCATGTTGAAGAACCCCTCAAGCAAATATCGCTCCTTTGCACCGATCAATCTGCCCGATCGCCAATGGCCGGGCCGTGTGATCGACAGTCCGCCGCGCTGGCTCTCGACCGATCTGCGCGACGGCAACCAGTCTATCATCGATCCCATGGACGCGGTGAAGAAACGCCGCTTCTTCGATCTGCTGGTCGAAATCGGAGTGAAGGAAATCGAAGTCGGCTTCCCCAGCGCAGGCGCGACCGAGTTCGACTTTATTTCCGGCCTCGTCAAATCAGGAGCCATTCCCGATGACGTGACCGTGCAGGTGCTGACACAAAGCCGCGAGGACCTGATCCGCACCTCGTTCGAAAGCCTTACCGGCGCAAAGCGCGCGATCGTCCACCTCTACAATGCGGTCAGCCCCGCATGGCGCGACATCGTGTTTCGCATGTCTAAAGAGGAAGTCGTCGAGATCGCCCGCAAGGGTGCGCAGGTGATGCGCGAAGAGGCCGAAAAGCGCCCCGAAACCGAGTGGCATTTCCAGTATAGCCCCGAGACTTTCTCGACCGCCGAAATCGACTTCAGCATCGAGGTTTGCGCGGCGGTGATGGAAATCCTCGAACCCACGCCTGAACACCCGATCATCCTCAACCTGCCCGCCACGGTCGAGGCGTCGACGCCCAATATCTACGCCGACCAGATCGAGTATTTCTGCCGCAACCTGCCGAACCGCGAAAGCGCGGTGATCAGCCTCCATACGCATAACGACCGCGGCACGGGCGTTGCGGCGGCGGAACTGGGGTTGATGGCGGGTGCGGACCGCGTCGAAGGCTGCCTGTTCGGCAATGGCGAGCGCACGGGCAATTGCTGCCTCGTGACCATGGCGCTCAACATGTACACGCAAGGGGTCAACCCGGGACTCGATTTCTCCGACATCGACCGCGTGATCGAGACGGTTGAATATTGCAACGACCTGCCCGTTCACCAACGCCACCCCTATGGCGGCGAACTGGTCTATACCGCCTTCTCCGGCTCGCATCAGGACGCGATCAAGAAGGGCTTCGAAGCGCACGGCCAGCAGAATGACGAACTTTGGCGCGTGCCATATCTGCCGATCGACCCGGCGGATCTGGGCCGCAATTACGAAGCCGTCATCCGGGTCAACTCGCAAAGCGGGAAAGGCGGCTTTGCGTGGGTTTTGGAACAGGACCAAGGCCTCAAACTGCCCAAACAGATGCAGGCCGATTTCTCGAAACACGTCCAGCATATGGCCGACGATCTGGGCCGCGAACTGAACGCAGCCGACATCTGGGAAGCGTTCAAGCGCGCCTATCACGTGAAGACGCACCCCAAGCACTTCCAACTGGTCGATTACGAGGAAAGCCGCGCTTCGGACGGCACGCGGATATTTGCTGGCAAGATCTCGGTGGACGGGCGAGAACAGAGCGTCTCGGGCCGCGGCAACGGCCTCATTTCGAGCGTGGTGAGCACGCTGGAGGACACCTTCGGGCTTGACCTCAAAGTGCTCGACTACACCGAACACGCGCTTGGCACAGGACGCGATGCGCGCGCTGCCGCCTATCTCAAATGCGAGTCCGGCGACCGCGTGATCTGGGGCTGCGGCATCGACGAAGACATCGCCACCGCATCGGTGCGTGCTGTTCTGAGCGCGGCGAACTCGGTGGTTTCCGCCTGATCCCCAAAACAAAAGGGCGGACCTTTTGGCCCGCCCTTTTTATCGTGTCCGTGTCGCCTGTCAGTTCTGGCTGACGGTTATGGTGTTGCCCGTTCCGGTCTGCACAATCGTAGACAGATTGCCCGTTGCGCCTTGGGTCACATCAGCCGAATTGGTTGTGCCGTTCTGGGTGATGAACGATTGGTTGAGCGAACCTGACTGCAAGAGCGTAGCCGAGTTCATGCTACCCGATTGGGTCAGTTCAGAAAGCCCGTCCGATCCGGTCTGGTCGATATCGCCGAAGTTCTCGACACCGCCTGCATTCTGCACAACACGCGAGGTATTCGCGTCGCCAATCTGGTCAACGAAGACCTGATCGTCCTGACCGGCCTGCACCACATTCGAGAAGTTGCCGTTCCCTGTCTGGTTGACCAGTGCCACCAGCGAGGGTGTGCCGCCGTCGAACGCGTTGTCTGTCGCGTTTCCGGTCTGGATCACGAACGATTGGTTTGCATCGCCTGTCTGATCGGAACTCACGCGACCTTGCGAAAGGAAGTTTGGCCCGGTTACCGTCTGGATCACATTGACAAGGTTTCCATTGCCAGTCTGCCCCGAACGGGCCTCACCATCTTCGCCGTTCTGGGAGATGATTGTGGTATTGGTATCACCCTGCTGCGTTACGAAGCCGATGTTGCCGGTCCCCGACTGGATGACATTGTTCGAGTTTCCAGCCCCGTTCTGGATAATATTGGCAACCGGCGAACCGGTCTGGCCCGTGGATCCGATAAACTGTCCAAATCCGCCCGCCCCGCTCTGGTTGACGGTCGAAACATTGTCAGATCCGCCCTGCACGACCGATGCGCCCGACGAGAACGTGAAGCTATTGACGTTCGAGGACTGGACGATGGTCGACGTCTGATTGGAACCCGATTGATCGACAAAGGCAAAGTTGAGGTTGCCGCTCTGGTTGACGGTCGAATTGCTGCTGCTGCCAGACTGGTTCACATCAGCAAAGCCGTTGGTGCCGCTCTGCGTAATGAACGAGGTGTCGCCCGTTCCGGTCTGCGAAACATCCGCTTCGTTTTGGACATTGAATTGCGTAGCTTCGGAGCGGTTGTTCGTTCCCGACTGATCGATCGTCGCAATCTGGCTGGTGCCGCCCTGTGAGACGATGGAGCTTGCCCCGGTTCCGCCCTGCACAACGGTCGCATCGTGCAGCAGGCCATTGTTCTGGTTGACGACCGAGAAGCCGGTGCTGCCGGTCTGGTCGACATCGACAGTGCCGTTCTGAGCGTTCTGGGTCACGAAGCTCACATTGCTGCTGCCGTCCTGAAGAACGTCGGCCGTGTTGTTGATGCTGTTCTGCGTGATCTCGGAGCGATTGTCCGAGCTGCCGAGAACCTGAAGCAAGGTCGCATTCTGGTTCGAACCACTTTGCGAGATGATCGAGGTGCTGTCGGTGCTGACCTGATCGACGTCGGCAGTGCCGGTCGTTCCGATCTGGACCACGGTCGAAGCGTTGCCATTGCCGTCC
>JAYPMZ010000155.1:5805-6054 GCA_038130205.1 Erythrobacteraceae bacterium
AACGTCGGCAGTGTTGAACGAACCGCCCTGCGTAATACCGGAACTGTTGCCGAGCCCGCCTTGCGCCAAAGTCGCGTCAAGGTTTGCGCCTGATTGATCGATGAAGGACGAGTTGCCGTCGCCGACTTGGCCTGAATCGATGGTGTTATCGACACCTGACTGGTTGATCGTGGCGGTGTTGGTAAATGCTGCCGGCGACCCGAGATCCAAGACGGTCTCCGTCGCGGTGATAGAGCTCGTACCCGCTCC
>JAYPMZ010000156.1:0-6028 GCA_038130205.1 Erythrobacteraceae bacterium
GGTCTACGAAGGCGACCTCTTCACGATCACCTCGGTCACCAACTTCCAGCGCAACGACAACACCTTTATGTGTGTTTGCGATTTCCAGACCGGTGACAACACCGGCACCTGGGCGACCGAAGATTCATCATGGGAAGCGCTCTCGCAGGAACTGCGCATCCTCTCGACCTTTGACGGCCCGTTCAAGTTCATGTTCGGCGCTCTCTCTCAGGAGACCGAGCGCCAGTTCGACCAGTTCGTGATGTTCGCAGGCCTGCGCAACAGCGCAGCATCGCCCGAGAACGAGTATCTCGCCTCGACCAAGCGCAGCTTCACCAATGGCGATACCTTCGCGCTGTTCGGTCAGATGACCTTTGACATTACCCCCGAGCTCGAGCTTGCAGCCGGTGGCCGCTATACGGCTGAATCGAAGGACAGCTTCTTCACCCAGCCGTATAACAATCCTGGCGTGACCGCGATTTTCCGCGAACAGAACTCGGCTGATGGTCTGGGCGAAGTCACCGCAAACCAGGACTTCAAGGATTTTGCTCCGGAAGTCACGCTGACCTACAATCCCTATCGCGGGCTGCTGGTCTATGGTGCCTACAAAACCGGCTACAAGTCGGGCGGTTTCTCGAACGGCGGCATCAACTCGGCTTTCTCGGCCGACCCGCAGGGCGACCTTACCTTCAACCCCGAAACGGTCGAAGGTTATGAGTTCGGCATCAAGTCGACGGTTGCCAACAACCAGTTGCGTCTGAACCTCACCGCGTTCAGCTACGACTATAACGATCTGCAGGTCGACTTCTTCAACTCGCCGATCTTCGCTTTCCAGACGCTGACGGCGGATGCCCGCACCCGCGGTATCGAATTCGATTTCGAGTATGCTCCCTATTCGGTTCCCGGTCTAAATCTGCGCGGTTCGATCAACTACACCGATGCCGAATACACCGACTTCACCGGGGCACCTTGCTATGCCGGCCAGACCACCGGCGAAGGCTGCACGCTCGTCGGCGGTCTCAACGCGCGGCAGGACCTGACCGGTGCTCCGCTGTCGGTGGCTCCGGAATGGACCAGCACGCTCGGTGTTGCATACGGTGTTCCGGTGGGCGATTCGATGGAGCTCGGCTTCAGCTTCGATGGCCGCTATTCGGACAGCTATCTTGCATCGGGCTTCGGCAATCCGCTCAGCGAGCAGGACAGCTTCGTCACCATCGACGCAGGGATCCGCTTCGGCCCTGATGATCGCAACTGGCAGATCGCTTTGATCGGCAAGAACCTCACCAACGAGTTCTACGTGACGGGTGTGGTCGACGGTCCTTCGACCGGTTCGGGAACCGGCACTGCCGTCGGCACCAAGGCCGACCAGCTAGGCTTCGGCAGCATGCCGCGCACGGTGATGGTGGAACTGACCAAGCGGTTCTGATCAAACCTTTGACCCAAACAGAAAGGGCGGGAAGCAGTTCCCGCCCTTTCTGTTTGTGCGCTCTGCACTGAGCGCTGTGAGTGATTTTGAAAGGTCAGCTGCCCTTGGGCTGGATCTGCTTGTGAATGTTGCGGAAGGCGCGGCGCGAAAAGTACCAGCGACCCTCGATCTTCACGCACTCATCGTCATATTCCCCGCGGTCGCGCACGGTGGTGTCGCCCTGGTCATAGACTTCGGCGGTGTAGCTGCGGACTTTGGCTGTGTTGCCGTCGACTTCGATCGAGCCCGGCCATGCTTCGAACATGATACCCGGAAACTGTTCCATCGCACCGACCCAGAGATTGACGATGTTCTCGCGGCCTGTCTGGGCGGGGAATTCGGGGTAGTCGGGCATGGTCCAGTGGCCGTCCTCGGCCCAGGTGGCACCCCATCCTTCCGCATCGCGCTTGGTCACAGCGTCGGCATAGGCATCGATCAGCTCGCGAATGGCGAGCCGGTCTTCGAATGGTCCGGTAAATGGCATTGTTTGTCTCCCGTCGAATGATTGCAACCTAGACCGCGCGGGCCCCGGTTGAAGCTATCCGATTGGGGAGGGGAGTGCGGCGGCTCAGGCGCCGACGGGCAGCTCTTCGATCGTGGGCGCGGTGTCCGGGATGCACACTTCGATCATGCCGTCGCTCACGCGCAGCGGGAAGGAGCGCAGGTCCTTGTACGCCCCGCCGATGCAGCGTCCCGTCTCCAGCTCGAAGCGCGCTCCGTGAAGCGGACACATCACCGCGCCGCGGCGAATACGGCCACCCGACAGGAGTGCCGCCTGATGGGTGCACCGGTCATTAACCGCGAACAGCCCGTCGTCAGTCTTGCCAACCAGCACATACCAACCGGCGATCTGGGTTGCGAGTTTGCCTTCCTCGGGGAATTCGCTCTCTGCGATCAGATTGTGCCAGCTTTCACTCACGACGGTTTTCATCCTCTCTAATATCCGTGTTCTGCAGTCGCCCTGCCATTATGGCTCCGGGGAGGCAAGCTGGTGAAACTGTTGGGTCACAGCGTGCTGCCGCCATCGATGCGGAATTCGGCGCCGGTGGCGAAGGCGGATTCGTCCGAGGCGAGATAGACCGCAATTGCCGCGATCTCCTCGGGCTTGCCTAACCTGCCGACCGGATGGGTTTCGACAAAGCTCTGGTAGAGCGCATTGGGATCGTCCGACTGGGCCAGCACCTTGTCGATGATCGGCGTGTGGATCGCGCCGGGGTGGAGCGAATTGCAGCGGATCGGATAGCCTTTCTCGGCAAAGTGAAGCGCGCAGGACTTGGTCATCATCGTCACCGCGCCCTTGGCCGCATTGTAAGCCACCAAATGACCCTGCGCGCGCACGCCTGCCATTGACGACATGTTGATGATCGAGCCGCCATGCGGAAGCAGCTTGGGCAAAGCATGCTTGCAGCCGAGGAACACGCCGACCACGTCGATGTCGAATTCGTGCCGCAGCATGTCGACTGTCACCTCCTCGATCGAGCCGAGCGTGGTGATGCCCGCATTGTTCACTAGCACGTCAATCGCATCGCAAGTGCCCAGCGCGGCAAGCCAGTTGGCCTCATCGGATACATCGAGCCGGACGAAGCGCGCGGCTTCGCCCAGCTCATCGGCGAGGGCCGACCCGGTTCCCTCGTCGATATCGGCAATCACTACCGAAGCGCCTTCCGCGAGATAGCGCCGCGCGATCGCTTCACCGAGGCCCGATGCTCCGCCGGTGATGAAGGCGCGCTTTCCGTGCAAACGTGTCATCGTGATCCCTCTCCCCTGAAGCGATGAACCTAGGCGTGCGGGCGCCTCGGCCTACTCTGCAAAGTGCTAGCAGCCGTCAGGGCTAGCCAATTCGTCAGGTTCGAAGGCTCCCGAATGACGCGACAAGGGGGCAGATATACACAAGAGAGGAAACCGCACATGACCCATGATGAGATCGTCCAGTTCGTAGATGACCTGTATGCGGCAACCGGCAGCGGCGATTGGGAGCGGGCCAATGCCATGCTCACCGAAGACCTTGTCATCACCGAAGCCGCAGGGCTGCCGATGGAAGGGACCTATACCGGCCAGAACGCGCTGCATGACCTGTTCATCGACGTGTTCGCCACGCTCAACGTGTCGGGGCTTAAACGCATCCAGACCGTGACCGGCGGCGACTATGCGGTGACCATCCTCAAGATGCAGTTTGCAGGCGAGGGGCTGGAGGACGCCGAACTGTGCGAGATGTTCCGCTTCCGCGACGGCAAGTGCTGCGAGATCAAGCCCTACTACTTCGATCCTGCGCCGGTGCTGGCGGCTGCGAAGCACAAGCAGGCTGCTGGCTGAAACCCTACAGGATGGAACACATGGAACACACCCTTGGAGCCAAAAACTCCGGGGTGTGAAACCGTGCGCAAAGCTCTCGCCCCGATAGGGGGAGGCGACAGGGGCTGACGATGTGAAAGAACGCGACGCGGCATACCGCGCGCCTCGCGAGTAGGAAAACCGCTTTACTGGCCGTTAGAATTTCGCAGTTCTTATTTTTCCGGCTGCTGCTATCACCACGCCTCTTGCCGATTGATATTTTTCGGCTTTCTTGGTCTCGGGGTCGCAGCTCATGCCAGATTATTATTCCGATTTCCGCTTTGGCTCCTTCGCTCAGGAACGGGCGAGCTTTGGAGGCAGCACCAATTCTGCCGAGCCACTGGCTATCGAAGGCCTTGCCGGCGGCGGCTATGTGCTGGCCTTCGCGATTTCCGGCGATGTCTTTGTCAGGGTCTATGACGAGAACGGCGTCGCGACCGGAGATGCGATCCAAGTCGCGACCGGCGTTTCGCTTGATTTCGATCTGGTAGCGACAGCAGACGGCGGTTTTGCGGCGGTCTATCCAACCACGTTTTCCGATGCGACTGGGCTCACCTACCACATCACCGCGCAGTTCTTCGATGCGACCGGCACTGCGCTGGACGATGCTTTCAATGTGATCGCGTCGGACAGGGGTTTGCAGCAGGCCGAGGCAATACTTCTGGAAAATGGTGATCTGGTTGTCGCGTGGACTGCGCAGAGCAGGCCGGATTCGGTGCAAGCGCAGGTTCTCTCTCCTGCCGGAGAGCCGCGCGGTGATGTTTTCACGCTGAGCCAGACGGGTGCGGTGAACGGATATTTCTATCCGCAGCTCGCTGCGCTGGCCGGTGGCGGCTTCGTCGCGTCCTGGAGTGAAAACAACGAGGTTCACGCAAGGACGTTCGACGATGCGGGGCAGCCGTTGGGAGCGATCGTTTCGCCGCAACCCGAACAGGAATTCATCCAGAACCGATACCAGTCGGTGGTAGGACTGCCCGACGGCAACTTCATGCTGGTTTGGGACGAAAACCTGTTCGAATTCGAACCGAGCCGGATCATGGCCGCGATCTATGATGTTGATGGCGATGAAGTTGTTGCAGCTTTCCGTGTCGACACCTCGAACGTCTATGAAACGATCCAGCCGAATATCGAACTGCTCGATGACGGCTCGGTCCTGATTGCGTGGAGTTACCGCGTGCCGGGCAATGGTCCGAATTTCTTCCAGATCGGCGAAATCAGGGCGCAACGCGTCAGCGCCGACGGGCAGTTGCTGGGCGAAGAGTTTCATGTCGATGATGGTTCCGACGCGGGCCAGCATTTGCCGCTGATTGCAAGCTTCGGGACAGGGGATGTGGCCGTCATCTGGAGCAATTTCACCGAGAATCCGATCACCGACAACGTCCAGCTCCGCAATTTCTACTCGGTCACCAGCGGCGATGACGGCTCGAACATCATGGATGGGACGCAAGGGGTCGATTTCCTGCGCGGTCTGGACGGAGTGGATTTTCTCAACGGCGGACTTGGCGATGACAGCGTCGACGGGGGCAGCAATGTCGACCGCGCTATCGTGAGTGGCAATCGCGCGGATTACACAGTCACCCAGATCGCGACCGGCGTGTTCGAAGTGTCCGGACCCGACGGCACCGACCTGTTGACCGCAGTCGAATTCCTGCAATTTGACGATGAAGTCCTGCGGCTTCTCCCCGGCACCGGCGTGAGCGTGGATTTCGATACTGCCGACCCGTCCGTTTATCAGGATGCGATGGACGCGATCCGCGATTTTGACGGCAATGCGCTTGGCGGTGACGGAGCGTGGCTGCGCATTGGCAGCGCGGACATCAATGGCGATGGCGACGTGGACCAGATCCTCGTCAACGATGCTATTGGGCGGTTTGCAACTGTCGGGACGCAGGGCGGCCTTGTCTATTTCGAAGACTACAGCTGGGCGGGCGAAACGCGCGTTGCAGGCATCTATATCGATCCGCTGGTGCAATCGGGCGATGTCGAAGCTGGCAGCGACAATGACAGCCAGCGCCGGTTCCAGAACGATCTCCAGATCGAGAATATCAACCGCGTGCTCGGCGCGGACGATTATGACGGCGACGGCGTATGGGAAGTCTATTTCGCGCTCACCGACGGCACGGCTTACCTGCGCGCGCTGATGCACGAGGATGGCAACATCCGCTATGCAAATTACCAGAGCGAGCAGGAGGTGATCGATTACCTCACTGCCAACGGCCATGACGAAAGTACTTTCGGCGACTGGTTCGGAAC
>JAYPMZ010000157.1:0-1385 GCA_038130205.1 Erythrobacteraceae bacterium
GCTCGACGGCGAGCTGCCGCAGGACGTCCCGCTGGAATATGCCGATGTCAGCGATCTTGCCCGCCTCGTTGCCAAAGACGCCCCGCATCAAGGGCTGGTGCTCGAGTGCGAGCCGCTCGACGACGTGTTTCTCGATGAAGTCGCAACGGGCGATCCATCCGCCCCGGTGGTCGTGCTCGATCAGGTCACCGATCCGCACAATGTCGGCGCGATTCTGCGTTCGGCCGCGGCTTTCGGTGCGGCCTGCATCGTCACGCAGGACCGCCACGCCCCGCCCGAAGGCGGCGTGCTGGCAAAGTCTGCGTCGGGTGCGCTCGAAACCGTGCCATGGGTGCGCGTCGTCAATCTGTCGCGCGCACTCGATGAACTGGCCGAGGCCGGATACTGGCGCATCGGCCTGACCGGAGAGGCTGACGCGACTCTCGCCGAAGCCATGCCCACAGGTGCGCTCGCGCTGGTGCTCGGCGCGGAAGGCGAAGGCATGCGGCACAATATCCAGACGCATTGTGACGCGCTGGCCAAGCTGCCGATTACTTCCGCGATAGAAAGTCTGAATGTTTCGAATGCGGCAGCAATTGCGCTATACGCTGCGGCAACGCGCTCAAGCGATTAGCGCAGCCTTTTGGGGGGATACGACATGACTATCTACCGTTCACCGCGTGTGCTGGCGACCGCCGTTCTGGCGAGCCTTTCGCTGCTGCTCACTGGCTGTTTCATCACGCCCGGCAAATTCACCAGCGAACTGGTGCTGACCGAGCAGGACCGCTTCACCTTCACCTATGACGGGGAAATCTTCTTTCTCGGCCTTTCGAGCCTTGCGGCGATGGCAGGCGGGTCGGGTGAATTTGAAGCCTATTGCTTCGATGAAGACACTTATGAGGAGCGCGATTGCACCGAAGCGGAAACTGCCGAGCAGCGCGCCGACTGGGAAGCGAACGCAGAAGAGCGCGCTGCCGAGTCCGCCAAGGAAGCCGAACAGATGGCGGCGATCATGGGCGGAATTGACCCGAGTGATCCCGAAGCCTCGGCCGAGCTGGTCGAACTGCTGCTGCGGCAGGAAGGCTGGGAGCGCGTGGTCGACAAGGGCGACGGCGTGTTCGACGTGCGCTATTCGGTCAGCGGCGAATTGAGCCATGACTTCATGTTCCCGGTGATCGAGGGCTTCCCCGTGACCAATCCCTTCGTCCAGATCATTCTGCGCGACGGTGACGTGGTGCGGGTCAATGCGCCCGGCTTCACCAATGGCAATGACAACACCGGGTCGATGGGCGCGATGATGGGCAGCATGGGCGGACTTGGCGGTCTTTCAGGCCTTCGCGCAATGGGAATGAGCCAGTCCGAGTACGGAGAGATGCCCAACAGTCCGGAAGTCGAAGGCACTTTCA
>JAYPMZ010000157.1:1395-6017 GCA_038130205.1 Erythrobacteraceae bacterium
TCCTTGAGGCCTTTGCCGGCCTTGAACTTCGGCTGGTTCGACGCCTTGATCGGCATCGGTTCGCCGGTGCGCGGGTTGCGGCCCATCGAGGCCTTGCGCTTGGCGACAGCGAAAGTACCAAACCCGACCAGGCGCACTTCGTCACCGCCAGCAAGGGCCTTCTGGATTGCATCGAAGACGCCTTCGACGGCGTTCGCTGCATCGCTCTTGGAAAGACCGCTGGTTTCGGCAACCGCGCTGATCAGATCATTTTTGTTCATTGTGAATGTCCCCTCTTAGAATTCGAGCCGGGTTCGAGTGAATCGCCTCCCCGAAAGGAGGCAACATGAAACGTTTTTCCACAGGCTGTCAAAGGCATTCCTGCCAGAAAACTGCTTGCGGCAAACTTGCGTTGCTGTTTTGCGCCCAACCGTCGTCATTCCCATACGGAATCCGCGAGGAATTCCGGCAGGATGTCAGATGATGCGCATAGCGACCCTGCCGTGATTCGCGGCAAGAGCGGCTGCTTTAACCAATCAATGCGCGGTTGGCACGTCTGTTCCGCTGACCGGATGCGCGCTCGGCTGCGACGCGAGATCGTCGGCCTCGGTCCATTCGATCGGAGCCGGCAGATCGATGATCGCCTGTTCGAGCACCTGATCGACATGACTGACCGGAATGATCTCCAGCCCTTCCTTCACGTTTTCGGGAATCTCGGCGAGGTCTTTCACATTCTCTTCGGGAATGAGCACCGTCGTGATCCCGCCGCGTAAGGCTGCCAGCAGCTTTTCCTTGAGCCCGCCAATCGCCAGCACACGGCCACGAAGCGTGACTTCGCCCGTCATCGCGATGTCGGGGCGCACAGCCGCGCCCGTCAGCGTCGAGACAATCGAAGTGACCATGCCGATACCGGCGCTCGGACCATCCTTGGGAACCGCACCTTCGGGAAGGTGAATGTGGATGTTCTTGCGCTGGAACAGCGATGGCTTGATGCCGTAGCTCGGTGCGCGCGCCTTCACGAAGGAGAAGGCCGCTGCGACGCTTTCCTGCATCACATCACCGAGCTTGCCGGTGGTCTTGATTTCGCCCTTGCCCGGCGTCGTGACGCTTTCGATGGTCAGCAGTTCGCCGCCCACGCTCGTCCAAGCCAGCCCCGTCACCGCACCGACCTGCGCTTCGTCCTCGCTCATGCCGTGCTTGAACTTGCGCACACCTGCGAAGTCGCCAAGGTTTTCGGGCGTGATGGTGACGCTGGTGACTTCCTTTTCAAGAATCTTGCGCAGGCTTTTGCGCGCCAGCCGGGCGATTTCGCGCTCCAGCGTACGCACCCCTGCTTCGCGGGTGTAGTAGCGGATCAGATCGCGCAGACCCTCTTCGGTCAGCTCAAACTCGCCTTTCTTGAGCCCGTGCTCCTTCACCTGCTTTGCGATCAGATGCCGCTTGGCGATTTCGACCTTCTCGTCCTCGGTATAGCCTTCGAGACGGATGATCTCCATCCGGTCGAGCAGCGGCTGCGGCAGGTTGAGGCTGTTCGCGGTGGTCACGAACATGATGCCCGACAGATCGAGGTCGAGCTCCAGATAATGGTCCTGGAACTTGTCGTTCTGTTCGGGGTCGAGCACTTCGAGCAGCGCTGAAGCCGGATCGCCGCGGAAGTCCTGACCAAGCTTGTCGATCTCGTCGAGCAGGAACAGCGGGTTGCTGGTTCCGGCCTTCTTGAGATTGGAGACGATCTTGCCTGGCATCGAACCGATGTAGGTGCGCCGATGGCCGCGGATTTCCGCCTCGTCGCGCACGCCGCCCAGAGACTGGCGCACGAATTCGCGGCCCGTCGCCTTGGCAATCGATTTGCCGAGCGAGGTCTTGCCGACACCCGGCGGGCCGACGAGGCACAGAATCGGCCCCTTCAGCTTGTTGGTGCGCGCCTGCACAGCGAGGTATTCGATGATACGGTCCTTGACCTTCTCAAGCCCGTAGTGATCGGCGTCGAGGATTTCCTGCGCCTTGCCGATGTCCTTCTTGATCTTGCTCTTCTTGCCCCATGGCAGGCCGAGCAGCACGTCGAGATAGTTGCGCACCACAGTCGCCTCGGCGCTCATCGGCTGCATACCGCGCAGCTTCTTGAGCTCGGCCTTGGCCTTGGTCTTTGCCTCTTCCGACAGCTTGGTCTTTTCGATCTTCTCGGTCAGCTCTGCGATCTCGTCGCCTTCGCCATCGTCGCTGCCGCCGAGTTCGCTCTGGATCGCCTTCAACTGCTCGTTGAGGTAATATTCGCGCTGGGTCTTCTCCATCTGGCGCTTCACGCGCCCGCGGATCTTGCGCTCCACCTGCAGCACCGAAAGCTCGCCTTCCATGAAGGCCATGACCAGTTCGAGCCGCTTGAGCGGGCTGGCTTCGGTCAGTAGGGATTGCTTGTCCGAGACCTTGGCCGAAAGCGCGGCGGCGATGGTGTCGGCCAGCTGGCCTGCATCATCGACATCGGTGAGATCGACGTTGGTTTCCTCGCCCATCTTCTTGTTGAGCTTGGCATATTCGCCGAACTGATCGACGACCTGCCGCATCAGCGCGGTGACTTCGCTGCCCGCCACCGTCTCGGGCTCGCGGATTTCGACCTCTGCGAGGACGTAATCGTCCTGCTTGGTGAGTTGCGCCACCGAAGCGCGCATGTTGCCTTCGACCAGCACGCGTACGGTGCCGTCGGGCAGTTTCAGGAGCTGAAGCACCTGCGCAACCACGCCGACGTCATAAAGATCGTCGGCCTCTGGATCGTCGCAGGATGGATCGAGCTGGGCGAGCAGGAAGATATCCTTGCTCGTCTCCATCGCCGCTTCGAGCGCCGCCACCGACTTGTCGCGCCCGACGAACAGCGGCACTACCATGCCGGGAAAGACGACGATGTCGCGCAAGGGTAGGAGAGGGAAATTCTGGGTCATATTCTATATCCGTGGCCGCCATTGGGGCGCGCCCTTGGGAAGAATATGGGTAGGCCTGCCCTCCCCCGCAATGGCGGGTTTCGCCGAAGCTGTGGAAGCCTAGTGTTTAGCCCATTCCCGGGAGGTTGAAGCCCGGCGGAAGACCCATCGAGCCCTGCATTTCCTTCATCTGTTCGCCCGATACGCGGTCGGCCTTGTCGCGTGCGTCGTTGAAGGCGGCGGTGACGAGGTCTTCGACGATGTTCTTCTCTTCTTTGACCATCAGGCTGTCGTCGATGCTGACGCCCAGAATGCGGCCCTTGGCCGAGGCGCGGACTTTGACCAGACCGCCGCCTGCGCTGCCTTCGACCTCGATTGCGTCGAGCTTCACCTGCATGTCGCTCATCTGCTTCTGAATCGTTTCGGCTGCGGCCTGGGCGGCCTGCATCATTTCTTCC
Source organism: Erythrobacteraceae bacterium (assembly GCA_038130205.1). GTDB lineage: Bacteria > Pseudomonadota > Alphaproteobacteria > Sphingomonadales > Sphingomonadaceae > Erythrobacter. Next base: position 4,745 of record JAYPMZ010000157.1, read on the forward strand.
ATGCTTTTCATGGCTTTTACTCCATCAGTTCCATTTGCTGCCGCCGGACGCGCGGGCGACATTGTCGTTGGGATCAATCAGTTCGGCATCGGGAAATGCCTCGAAAGCGGCTTCGACCAGCGGGTGCGAGCGGATGCGGTCCTGTTTGGCCTTGGCATCGGCCTCTTCTGCCTCGCGCAAGGACGGTTGTGCACTGCCCTGCCCGTCAGCGGCCTGCCCGCGTTCGACCAGCCAGCGTTTGCCGGTCAGCTTGAACAGCGCATCGCGGATATCGGGCGCGGGATCGTCGCTGAAATTGTCGGCTTGCTCGTAAACGAGCCGTTCGGGCGCGAGTTCTATCACGCGAATCCGGTCGCGCATCATCTGGGCGACGCGCAGCTGGCCGGAATGATCGACCTGATCGACCAAGGCTGCCCATTCGAGCTGGCTATTGCTGGGTATCGCAGAAGTGGGAGCGGGCGCAGACTCGCCTTGCTGCGGTGCGGCCGACGCAGAAACGCCGTTCTTCGCCATTTCCTCAAGCGTGCGCGCCAGCTTGCCCGGATCGGGCATTTGCGCCGCGTGGAGCACCCGCAGCAGCGCCATTTGCAGCGCCACGAGCGGGTCGGGCGCTTGGCGCACCTCGTCATGCCCCTTGAGCAGCAATTGCCACAGCCGGTGCAATTCCGCTGCTCCCAGCCGCGCTGCAAACTCCGCGAGCGCGCTGCGCTCTTCCTCGGAAGGCGCGTCAGGCTCTCCGCCCGAAACCTGTGCGACGGTGACGCGGTGGATCAGGTCCATTAACGCGCGCATCAGCGCCAGCGGCTCGACGCCGAGCGCATATTGTTCGTCGATTCCCGCAAGCAGCGCCTTGGCATCGCCTTCTAGCAGGCTGCCGAGCACGCGCCGCTGCGCGCTCTTATCGGCAAGGCCAAGCATCGAGCGCACTCGTTCGGCGGTCACGCGCCCTTCGGTGTCCATGTCGGCATGGGCAATCGCCTGGTCGAGAATCGAGAGCCCGTCACGCGCCGAACCTTCCGCAGCCGCCGCGACGATGCGCAGCGCCTCATCCTCGGCATCGACACCTTCGGCCTTGCAGACATTGCCGAAATGCTCGGCCAGCAGGCTTGCGGGAATACGCCGCAGATCGAAGCGCTGGGTGCGGCTCAGCACCGTCACAGGCAGCTTTTCGACCTCGGTGGTGGCAAACAGGAACTTCACATGCGCAGGCGGCTCTTCGAGCGTCTTGAGCAACGCGTTGAAGGCGTTGCGCGAGAGCATGTGAACTTCGTCG
>JAYPMZ010000158.1:0-3735 GCA_038130205.1 Erythrobacteraceae bacterium
GGTGTGGGTGATCTGAAAGCGAGCTCGTACTCTGGCGCATCATGGCTGCCGTGCTGAGCAACCGCAAAAGCGGCAGCGAGGGTTCCCAGGGCGCGATCACGAGCACAACATGGCACACTGCGAGAAGCCACATCACCATCTGCAGCGTCCACCCCGTCAAGATCGTGACGACCGGCGAAGGCGGCAGGGCGCTCACCCATGATGCCGAGGTCGCAAAGCTGATGCAGCTGGATCGCAGTCACGGCATCACCCGCGACGCCGACATGATGGAAGAGAGCGATCCGGGCGCCTGGTATTACGAGCAGCACCGGCTCGGCTACAATTACCGTATGACCGACATCAATGCGGCGCTTGGCCTTAGCCAGCTGGACCGGCTTGCGGAATTCATCGACCGCCGCCGCGTGATCGCCCGCCGCTATGACGAGGCCTTTGCCGGTCTGCCGGTGACGACGCCGTGGCAATTGCCCGAGGCGAATTCGGCCTGGCACCTTTATGTGATCCGCGTCGATCCCGCGCATCATCGCGTGATCTTTGACGAGTTGCGGGCGGGCGGCATCCTTGTGAACCTGCATTACATGCCCGTCTATTTGCAGCCCTATTACCGCAAACTCGGCTTCGAACCGGGCCTCTGCCCCAATTCAGAGAGCTATTATGCCGAGGCATTCAGCCTGCCGATGTTCCCGACTTTAAGCGGGGAGCAGCAGGATCAGGTGATCGAGGCGGTGCGTAAGGCGGTTTCGCGGTGAATATCGCGATTATTCCCGCACGCGGTGGCTCCAAACGCATCCCGCGCAAGAACATCCGCGAGTTCTGCGGCAAGCCGATGATTGCCTGGCCAATCGCGGCTGCGGCGCAATCGGGGCTGTTCGATCACATCATCGTCACCACCGACGATGAGGAAATCGCTGAAGTGGCGCGCCAAGCAGGAGCAAAAGTCCCCTTCACCCGTCCGGCCGAGCTGTCGGATGACCACGCCGGAACCACCGATGTCGTCGTCCACGCGCTCGAATGGGCGATTGGTGCAGGATGGCCGGTTGATGCGGCCTGCTGCATCTACGCAACCGCCGCTTTCATCGCGCCTGAAGACCTGCGAGACACCCACGCGCAACTTGCGACGGGCTGCGATTTCGTCTTTCCCGCGCTGCGTTATAGCCACCCGCCCCAGCGCGGTTTTGTAAGGGCCGAAGACGGCAGCCCTGCCCTGCTCCAGCCCGAACATCGCTCGACCCGCACACAGGATTTGCCCGAAGTCTTTCATGATGCGGGCCAGTTCTATTGGGGCACGTGCGATGCGTGGCTCGAACGCCGCCCTGTGTTCGGTGAGGACGCCCGCTTTGTCGAACTCCCCGCTTCGCGCGCGGTCGATATCGACCGGCCCGAGGATTGGGATATGGCAGAGCGCCTGTTTGCCGCCACGCGCGAGCGGCAATGACTTCGATCCTGTTCCGCTGCGATGCGACCGCAGACATCGGCTTTGGCCACCTGAGCCGCTGCATCGCTTTGGCAGAGGCCTTGCGGCTTTCGGGTGCCGAATGCAGCTTTGCCGGGCAGTATGACGATGCTGCCGCCGATCAGGTGCGCGCCGCCGGGCTTGTCTGTGAGAATCTCCCTTCCGCCGTCAATTCACAAGGCGCTGCAAAAGAACTCGCGGGTTTGCCGAGGACCGAGGCAATCGTCATCGACAGCTACCGCGCCGATGAAAGCTATATCGCCGAATTGGGTTCACAAGGCGCGCGTGTGGTCGTGATCGACGATTTCCGCGCACTCTCGGCCTATCCCTGCGACGTGGTGCTCAACTTCACCCAGGAAGCGCCGAGCCTCTCCTACCCTGACGGGCCCACACTCCTGCTCGGGCCGTATTATCTTCCCGCCCGCCGCAGGCTGGTGGAACAACGCGCGCGCAGCATCGAGCGGGATCGGATGGGCGCGGTCTGCAAGGTGCTGATCGCGGTCGGCGGCTCGGACCCGAAGGATATCACCGCGCGCCTGCTCCGCTGCCTGAAGGGGCAGGCCGAGGGCATCACCGTCCGCGCCATCGCCCAGAACATGGGGGAGCTCGAACCGCTGCTTTCAGGCTTCGCCGCCGACAGCGCGATCCTGCCACGCCAGAAAGATCTCTCGGACCAGTTGCTGTGGGCCGATGCCGCGATCACCGGCGGCGGGCTGATCAAATACGAGAGCGCATATATGGCCGTGCCCGTCGCCGCGATTGCGCAGAACGAGGGACAGGACGGCGAAACGCAGGTCTTTTCCAAGGCGGGTCTTGTGTTTGACCTTGGCCTTGCCGATACCGTCGAGGACGCACAGCTTGCGCAGGCGCTCGGCACGTTTCTGTCCGACGCATCTTTGCGAACAACTATGGCTGAACGCATGCGTGACGCCTTTATCGCAGACCCGAGTGCCCACGCTGCACACGCCATTCTGGAGGCTGTAAGCCGCTGATATGACTTCGAACTTCAAAAGCGACATCGATGCCCTCGCCAAGCATTACGGCGATCTGGTGAAACAGCACGGCAATGCTGCCGAAGGCGCGCAATACGCCGACCGCACGAGCCAGGAAAAGCGCATGGAAGTGCTCTCCGAGATCGGCGTTGCCAAGGACAGCAAGGTGCTCGATTTCGGCTGCGGGACGGGCCAGATGCTGAGCGTGCTGAAACGCACCATCGGCTTCGAAGGCGAATATGTCGGCTATGACATTTCCCCCGAAGCGATCGAATTCGCCCGCGAGGCCCACCCCGAAGGCCGCTTCGAGGTGCGCGACATCCTCGATGATCCGGGCGTGGAGGAGTTCGACTTCGTGCTGCTGAGCGGGGTGTTCAACAACAAGATGTCGGACAATCGCGGCTTCTTCGAAGAGGTGTCGCGGCGTCTGATGGCGAAGGCGCGCGTGGGCTATTCGTTCAACATGATCAGCCGCTTCGTCGATTATTTCGACGAGGGACTTTATTACGAAGACCCGATGAGCGCGTTCCAGTTCTGCAAGGAAGAGCTTTCGCCTGCCGTGACCCTGCGCCACGACTATGCCGTGCGCCCCGGTGCACTGCCGTTCGAGTTTACGATCTACGTTCTCCGCAGCGAGCACGAGCCGCGCAAGCTCAACGTCTGATCACGCGTTTTCGCGCGAAAAGCAAAACCAAAAACGTAGTTAACCAATTGCTTACGTCTGCCCCGTAATCCTCTCGGCATGCGCGCCGAACACCATCATCGTCACCTGCCATTTCCGCGGTCTTTCGGAGGCTCCGAGGTATTTCCACTCGGCCCGCGTGTGCGGATCGTGGGTGGCGGTTTGACCGGCATTCTCGCCGCGTTTCAGGCGCACCGCCTGGGCGCGCGCGATATCGAACTCTACGAACGGCTCGACTGTCTGGGCGGCGTGGCCCAGCCCGAACTGCGCGATGGACGCGAGATGCGCGAAGGGTGCATCTACTTCGGCCCGCAAGGCGATCCGATCCGCGACCTGCTCGAAGCGCATGGGGCCGAGTTCGAGGAATTCGACAACCGCTTCGGTTCGGTCAGCTCGGGCGCGGACGGCCTTGCCTATCTCGACGACTTCGGCGGCCCTGCGCTGGCCGGCAGCGACATAAGCCTGACCCAGCCCGCTGGCGAAAGCCTTGGCGACCGGCTGGGTTGCTACGCGCCTGAACTCGCCGCTCCGCTGGAGCGTTACGTGCGCTGGCACACGGGCTGCGAGGCGGCCGACCTGCACGAAAGCGCGGCAATTCCCATGGCAATCAA
>JAYPMZ010000158.1:3745-5150 GCA_038130205.1 Erythrobacteraceae bacterium
CGTGGATGCCCTCGCCAACGAGATTTTCGGAATCCCGCGCAATCTGTGGGGCTACACCTCGAATTCCAAGGCGAGCCTGCCCAAAGGCGGGTTCCACCAGTTGTTCGATCACTGCCGTGAAGCGCTCGGTGCAATCGGCGTTCGCATTTTCGACGGGCATATGGCCTCTGCCAAGCGGATGCTCAGCGACGAATGTGCGCAGGATGTGGTGGTCTGGGCGGCCAGCCCGATCCCGCTATTCAAGCCGATGGGTGTCGAAGTGCCCCGCGCGCCTGCCCGCAAGTTTGCGACCTACACCTTTGCGGTAAACTGGAGCGGCGCGCTGCCCTTCTACGTGCAGAACTTCACTGCCGAGGGAAGCTGCTTCCGCGTGTATATCTACGAGAGCGCAGGCGAGGTTCTGCTTACCGCAGAATGCGTCGAAAAATGCGAGATCGCCGCGCTTCACCGCGACATTCACACGATGCTGGACGGCTTCGAAGGCCAACTGACCATTGGCGAGCTGCTCTACACCGCCGTGAAGCCGCGCTGGTTGTATCATTCCATAGGTACAATTACTAAGCTCACCGAACTGAGCGCTGCGCTCCGGGCGAGCCGGGGCGGCAATTTCATTACCGGCGCTTGGGCAGCATACGCGAAGGGCGAGAAATTCGTGGAAGTGGAAGAGAACCTGCAAACCGCGCTTGCCAGCCAAGTCATGGCGGAAACCCAATGATCGCCGCGATTATGCAGCCGACTTTTCTGCCGTGGATCGGCTATTTCGATCTGATCGACCGGGTCGATAATTTCGTATTCTTCGACGACGCGCAAGTTCTCAAACGCAGTTGGGGCGTGCGCAACCGCGTGCTTAGCGCGCAGGGCGAGACGTTCCTCACCGTGCCGCTGGTCGGACATAGCCAGAACGCCGATTGCTCCTTTGCGAACACGGCGGTCGATCCTGGCGAAAAATGGCGCCGCAGCCATCTGTCGACGATCCGCCACGCCTATGCCAAGGCCCCGTTCTTCCGTGCCGTCTTCGAAGAGATTGAAGCACTTTACGCCGTCGATCATGCGACCATCGGCGCGCTCAACATGGCCTTCATCGAAACCGTGGCGCGGCGCATGGGCATCGACACGCCTTTCACGCGCAGTTCGCAGCTTTCCGGCATCGACGGGCGTAAGGACCATCGCCTGTTGTCGATCTGCGAGGCTATCGGCGCAGAAACCTACCTGTCGGCCCAAGGCAGCGCAGCCTATATCGAACAGGAACGCGAAGGCGGTGCCTTTGCCGGTTCGCGGGTCGATCTGCGCTATCACAATTTCGCCCATCCGATTTACCCGCAAGCCGGCGACGGCTTCACCAGCCATATGAGCATCATCGATATGCTCATGCATTGTGGCTTCGGTTCGACGCTCGACATTATTC
>JAYPMZ010000158.1:5160-5989 GCA_038130205.1 Erythrobacteraceae bacterium
CGGGCGGCGGCAAGAGCTCACCAGCGCGCAACTTACGAAAATTGCGGCTTAAATCTGGCTGCCTTTCCGGGCTGCCGGAAAGTGCTGAGATGGTTATCCTCAAGCCAATTTCTTTCGTTAAGAATTTGTCGCTAACGTCACAATTCAAGGGTGCGCAAAGAACAAAACAGGAGGCGAAATTGGGACTGATGGAGATGGTCAGAGCGCTTGAACTGCGCCCCATCAATCAGCTGACCTCGTCGCAGCAGTCAAAAATCCTCGCGATGCGCAACCAGCCCGAGGTGCGCCGCAACATGTACACCTCGCATGTCATCAGCGACAAAGAACACGCCCGTTGGATCGATGGCCTTACTGGTGACGACACGCGTGAGTTTTTCGGCGTTTTCCTCGAAGGCGAATTGATCGGTGCAGTGAGCCTCAACGAAATCTCACTCAAGAACCACCGTGCCGACTGGGCGTTCTATCTCGACGCCGAACGCCAAGGCGGCGGCATCGGTTCGGCTCTCGAGTTCAAATTCCTCGAATATGCGTTCGAGCGTCTTGAAAAGCTCAATTGCGAAGTGCTCGCTTTCAACCAGCCGGTGATCGGCCTGCACAAGAAATTCGGCTTCAAGGAAGAAGGCGTCCGGCGGCGGCATATCGAACGCGGCGAGGAGTGCCACGATGCGGTCCTGCTCGGCATCACCGCCGACGAATGGCGCGCGTCACGCGCAAAACTCATGGAAGGAGCGTTTCGTGACTGAACCCGAAACCCGCCAAGCCTATTACATGGACATCATCGATTCCATCGAACAGGTCCGCACCAAGAACAACAAGAACTGGATGGACC
>JAYPMZ010000159.1:0-1859 GCA_038130205.1 Erythrobacteraceae bacterium
TGCGCCACCGTATTCGTAGAGTTTCGCATCCACCCCGGCGGCTTGCAGCTTGCCGAGGAAGGTCCGCGAATCCACGATGAAGAGGTCGTGCCGTCCGGTCCACATGCGCGTCGGCGGGAGCAGCGCGAGGTCTTCAGGCGGCGTGTAGAGCGGGCTGCATGAAGGGCTCGCGGGGTCGCGCGTTCCTGCATACATTTCGCCTGCTGCGCGCAAGGTTCCGATCTTGAGCATGATGTCATGCGGCTCGACCGCTTCCATCGCAGGGTCTGCCATGGTGAGGTCGAGCCACGGCGCGAACAGCGCAAGTTTGCTCGGCTGCGGGCCGCCTGCCCGCGCCAACCGCAAAGCCAGCGCGAGCGCCATATGACCGCCCGCGCTATCGCCGTTGAGGATGATCTTGGCCGGATCGTGCTTGGCCGCCAGCGCTGCGAAACTGGCATCGGCCAGCGCATCCTGCCGCGAGGCGGGGGCTTCGGGGACGACATCATAGAGCGGCACGGTGACGCTCACCCCGCACCTGTCCGCAATCGCGGCAACCAGCGGCCAGTGCACGTCGAACATCGGCTCGATAAAGCCGCCGCCGTGGAAATAGAGCATGTGCCATTCGCCCGCTCCGCTGGACGGGTGGAGCGTCACGATCTTCTGGCCTTCAAGCTCCCAATGCTCGGCGCGGTGCTTGCTCCCGATCTTGTCGGGCAGCGGCGCATCCTTGGGCAGTTTGCGGTTCGCGATATGCTCGCGCGCGCCCTCGGCAGTGGGCGGGAACACGGGCTTGCGCTTGGAAAGCAGCCACTTGATGACCCGCATCAAAAGGCTAGGCCGCTCAAAACGCAATTCGGCCGCGGTGCTGGTCGGCATAGTTCTCTCCCCCGTTTTTTCCCTTGGCCCATGACTGGACGAAGGGCCTCGCAAGTCAAGGATTGAGCGCGATGACGAGCCCTTCATTAAGCCATGCGCCGAGCATCGCGCCTGCGCGCATTGCGGCCTGCTGGATCGCCTCGGGAGCCGGTTCAGCTTCTTCACCAATGAGCAGCCCGATCACCTCGGCATAGCTCGCGCCGCCCGCCATGGCAGCGAAGGCAACGGCGTGATCGGCTTCAAGAAGCTTGAAAGTGGGCCGCTCGCCCTCGCGCCAAACAAGGCAGCATTGCTGCTCGGAGAGCACCGCCTGCGGCATTTCGCCGCCTTCTTCACCCATCGCGCGCCACAACGCTTCAAGATCGTGCCCGACCAGCCGCGTTGTGGCACGCGGGGCGAAAGCAAGGCGCAGGTTAGACCACTCCTCGTCTCCGAAGTCGGCGCTCGCAGCGGCAAAGTCCTGCGCGGTCAGCGGAGCGGTGTCGGGAGCGGTCGCGAGCAGGCGCATCGACCATTCGAGCCACGCCAGCTCGCCCGCTTCGGGATTTTCGCGGAAGAGATCGGCACAGGTCTGCGCAAACCCCTCGCCCGCCTCGTCGATGGTCCAGCCTGCGGGCGGGTGGGTGATGATGTGATGCATCGACACCTGCCGGAAGGGCTGCTCCCCGACATAGCGCCGCGTGCGCTCGAACGTGTCGGCGAGTACATCCATCAGCGCGCTGCGGTAATTGCCGCGATAGACGTCCATCCCCGCCGCCTGCGAGTTCCCCCACCCCTGCGGCATCGGTGCGTGATCATCGAGTATCGCGGCGAGGAAAGCCTGCTGGCGTTGGGCAAGATCGCTCATGCGGGCAGCAGCTCGCGTGCGTGGTCGAGTTCTGCAAGCAGTTCGCCCAGCGGCGGGATATCCGCATCGCGCTCGATCATGGTGGCAACCGGCTGCGGCAGCATGGCGACGGCCTCCGCGTAGAGACTCCACACCGGATCGGCCACGGCACGGT
>JAYPMZ010000159.1:1869-3885 GCA_038130205.1 Erythrobacteraceae bacterium
ATCACTTCGCGCTCGGGCGTTGCCGGATCATGCCCCGCTAGATGGATCTGCCGCACGCGCTCCAGCGGCAAGCCTGCGAGATAGGTGCGCGCATCGAAGCCGTGATTGCGAGAGGAGACGTAGATGTTGTTCACGTCGAGCAGCAGAAAGCACCCCGTGCGCCGCGCCATCGCAGTGAGAAACTCCCATTCGCTCATCTCGTCTTCGGGGAAGGTGAGATAGCTCGACGGGTTCTCGAACAGCATCGCCCGACCCAGCGCCTCTTGCGCGCGGTCGATATTGGCGCAGACCGCATCCAGCGCTTCGCCGGTCAGCGGCATCGGCAAAAGATCGTGCGAATTGTGCGCGCTGGTGCGGGTCCAGCACAGATGGTCGGACACCCACAGCGGCTCGATCCGGTCGGCTAGCGCCTTGAGTGCAACCAGATGCCCCTCGTCCAGACCGCCAGCCGAGCCGATCGACATCGAAACTCCGTGGAGGATCACCGGCAGATCGCGGCGAATCTGTTCGAGAATACGCAGTTGCCGCCCGCCTTCGACCATGTAGTTTTCGCTGATCACCTCGACGAAATCGACCGGCACGCCGCCTGCCAGAAAATCGTCGTAATGCACCCGGCGCAGGCCGAGGCCGAAGCCGTCGAAAGGCGCGATGTGTGCGTGCTGATCATGCATGGCGGACTATCCCTAGCAGCTTTGGCGCAGCAATGTCGCGCACCTCTTGCTGTTGATTACGGGAGCCGGGCGGCCCGCGTTACAGCAAGCCTCGAGCAGTCGGCGCAGCGCAGAATTTTCGCGCTTCTGTAACCGCGCGCGAACCCGCCGCGAACAACCGGTCAGTCCCGCAAACCCCGCCGGACGACACACATTTTGGAGAACATCCATGAACGCCAAATCGATTGCCGGCATCGCCGGTCTCGCCCTTTCCGCCAGCATCGCAGCCGGCCTCGCCACCAGCCCCGTCGCCGCACAAGGTGCGAAGGAAAAGTGCTACGGCATTTCGCTGGCAGGCAAGAACGACTGCGCCGCCGGTCCCGGCACCAGCTGTGCAGGCACCTCGACCCGCGACTATCAGGGCAACGCCTGGAAATATGTCGACAAGGGCACCTGCACCAGCATCGAAACGCCCAAGGGCAAGGGTTCGCTGACCCCGATCAACCGCTGATCTAGCGGCCGGACAGCCCGTCAGGCAAAATTGCGGGCTGTCCGGCTTCTTAAGGAGGAACCGACATGAACACCGTCGCGACTTACTGGCAGCGCCTCACCGCCGTCCTATCCGGGACCGTGGTAGAGAGCATCGCGCTTTTCATGGTGCGCATCGCGCTCGCCGGGATTTTCTGGCGCAGCTACGGAACCAAAGTGGTCGAAGGCACGCTGCTGACCATCGACCCGACGCAGTATTTCATCTTCGAGAACGAGTTTACCGGCCTGCCGATCCCTGCCGATCTGGCGGTGCCGATGACGGTCTATGCCGAATTCGCATTCCCGATCCTGCTGTTCGCAGGGCTCGCCAGCCGTCTTTCGGCTGCGGCGCTGGCAGTGATGGCGTTGGTGATCCAGTTCTTCGTCTTCCCGACGTGGGCGCACTTCTTCGGCTGGGACCTCACCGTGCTCGCGCTTGCCGCGATCATTATCAGCCGCGGCCCGGGTGCGATCGCGCTCGACAAGGTCATCGCTCTTGCCATCGGCAACAAGGCAGGTGAGGCATAGCGCCATGGTTGCCGACGAGCCCACATTCGCCCGCCTCATGGTAGCGGCACAGAATGGCGACAAAGCCGCAACCAATGTGCTGTTGTCCGAGGTGGGCGTGTGGCTCGAACGCTATTTCCGCCGCCGCGTACCGCCGCACTCGATCGACGATCTGGTGCAGGAAGTGCTGATCGCCTTCTACACCAAGCGCGCCACGTGGGACCCCTCGCGCGCGTTCCTGCCGTGGCTCGCTGCGATTGCGCGCTATCGCTGGGTCGATCACCTGCGCAAAGTCTATAAGCACGAAAGCAAGGAATTGCTCGAAGACGAT
>JAYPMZ010000159.1:3895-5949 GCA_038130205.1 Erythrobacteraceae bacterium
GTGATGGCCCGCGTCAGCCTCGACCGGCTGTTCAACGAACTGCCGGCAGCACAGGCCGAAGCCATCGAACTGGTAAAAATCGGCGGATTGTCGATCCGTGAAACTGCCGCAAAGACCGGCCAGAGCGAAAGCCTGGTCAAAGTGAATATCCATCGCGGCCTTAAAAAGCTGGCCGCCTTGGTCGAGAAAGCCGACTGATATGAATACCCCTACTCCCACCCCCGCCCCCCGCTCGCGCGCAGACCTGATCGCCAGCCTTTCGGAAGAGATCACCCCGGTGCGCCGGGTGAAACCATCGCAGGGCTATGCGCTCATCGCGCTCGGCAGCGTTGTGGCGGCGGTCATATCGGTGGTCTTGCATCGGCTTTGGATGGGCATTTTTGCAGGCGAGGCCTCAAGCTATTTCTGGATCATCAACGGCCTGCTGCTGGTGCTCGGCATCGCGAGCACGGCCGGACTGGTCGCAGGTTCGCTGCCCCGTGTCGGTGCGCGCGGCAATGCGCCTGCGTGGAGCGCGGCGATGCTGGCGGTCGTGCCCGTGGCGGCGCTGCTGGGCATTGCGACCGCAGCGCCCGGCGATACCCATGCGACCAGCGGGCTGATGTTCTGGAAATGCGCGTTTTATGCGCTGTGTGCGGGGCTTCTGGTGGCAGGATCGGCGATTGCCGTTCTGCGCCGCGGCGCGCCGGTTTCGCTCGAACGGTCGGGCTGGCTCACCGGGCTTGCCGCCGGTTCGCTCGGCTCGATCGCTTACGGCATCACCTGCCCGCTAGACAGCCTTGCCCACGTCGGCATCATCCATGTACTGCCAGTACCGGTTGCGGCTGTGATCGGGCGGTTTGTCGTTCCGCCGCTGATCCGGTGGTGAGCGCAGGGTGCAAGGTGGGCTAGAGCCACTTCCAGCGCCAGAAGAAGAACAGCTGGGCGGCCATGATCGCAAGGCAGACGGCGACCACAATCCAGAACGCATCGCCATCGTTGACGCCGGGCATCCCGCCGACATTGATGCCCATCAGCCCGGTGAGAAAGCCGAGCGGCAGAAAGATTCCCGCGACGATAGTGAGCATGTAGGTCGCGTGCTCGTTCGAGGCGAGGCTGCGTGCGCGCAATTCGTCCTGCAGCACCAGCGCACTTTCCTTGCTGATGTCGATATCGTCGAGATAGCGTTTCAGCCGGTCGATGGATTCAGCAATCTCGCGCCGGTCGTGATCCTCGAACCACGGCGGCGCGGTGCGCGAAATCCAGTCGAGCGCTTCGTGCTGGGGGGACATGTGGCGTTTGAGCGCAAGGCAGTTGCGGCGGATCATGGTGATCTTGGACAGGATCAGCTCGTCGTCCACTTCCATGTCCATCAGCTCAAGCTCGTCGATCTTGTCGTTCATATCGACAATCGACTGATTCATCCGCACCACCAGATGTTCGACGATCATGGTGATGGTGTTGCCCGCATCGACCGGCCCAGTCCCTGCGTCGAGCGAGAGCGCAATGTCGCGCGGGGTCTGCATCGCCAGCTTGCGCAGGGTGATCAGCCGCTTGCCGTCGCTCCATAGCTGGAGCGAGATCATGTCTTCGGGCTCGGCATCGGGGTTGAAGTTGATCCCGCGCAAGGTGGCGACAATCGCATTGCCCTCGCGAAAAGCGCGCGGGCGGGTCGAATCCGATACCAGCATTTCGGCGGTCGGTTCGGGTATGCCCAGATCGCCTTGCAGCCACGGCAACACTTCGGGGCAATCGCGCTTGAGGTGAAGCCACAGGACTTCGCCCGGGTCGGCGGGTTCCCACCCGTCCACCTCGCCGCGGCTTACCGGGCGCGCACCGCCCTTGCCGTCGAGAATTCGCCCGAAAATCAGCGGGCCGCCACCATCGATTTCGTCGGTATCCAGTGCATGCATAGCGCATCCCATGCCCCAGCTTTGCCGGTTTTCCTACTGTTGTCGGGCTGTGTTAACCGCCAAGCCATGAGAATGGTCGCAAATCCGCAGCACATCGGCCATATGGGCGCCACCGGGACCCTGCGCGCGCAGGGCCAACTTTTTAACCCCAGGACTGTGTTC
>JAYPMZ010000160.1:0-1350 GCA_038130205.1 Erythrobacteraceae bacterium
TGCCGGTCCCTGATCGATCGTCTGCAATATCCGGTCGTAGTCGGCGATCGCTATATTGCAATCGGCGCCAGCTTCGGTCTGTCCCGCAGCACCGGGACCAAATTGTTCCTGACGGTGGGCGTGCCTTTGATACTGGTGCTCCAGACTGCAGGCTTCGCATTCTTCGGCTTGGGATTCATCTCCGCAGAATTGACAGCAGGAGACCGAACAGCGCTCGACGCAGCAGCCGTAGCGGTTGATGTCGTCCGCTATGCCATGATCGGCGCGGTTCTGATCGGCATCGTGTTCGCACTGTTCCTGTTCAACACATTGAAAAAAGACATTGTGCGGACTTCGCGTAATATCATCGACAGTATGCGCCGAATTTCGGAAGGCCAGCATGATCTTGTCGTGCCCTATCGGGATCGCGTTGACGAATATGGCGAAATGGCGGTCGAAATCGAACGCATCCGTCACGCGAGCATCAAGCTTAAGACGCTCAGTATGGAGAACGCAGCCCGCGCCAGTGCCGAACTCGAGGAGCAAACGCGGCTGCAATTGCAGCAGGAAGAGGCGCGCACCGAGCGCCAGAACGCGCTGCGAGGAATTGCCGACCAGTTCGAACGCACGGTTGGCGAAGTGGTCAGCGGAGTCGCCAGCGCATCGACCCAGCTACAAACGACCTCCACCATGATGGCCGCCAGCGCCGAACAGGCGTCTGTTCGCACCGGTGAGGTGGCCGGTGCAATGGAAGAAGCCAATGCGGGCGCAACAGCCGCTGCGGCTGCGTCCGACGAATTCGCAATGTCGATCGGTGAGATCAGCCGTCAGGCGGCATCTTCGGCCGAAATGGCACGTAAGGCTACAGTCTCGGCGACCGAGGCCGACAGTACGATTTCGGCACTTGCCGACAGTGCCGATCAGGTCGGTCAGATCGTCCAGTTGATTCAATCGATTGCCCAACGCACGAACCTTCTCGCTCTTAACGCTTCGATCGAGGCGGCACGCGGCGGTGAAGCGGGACGCGGCTTTGCCGTGGTCGCAAGCGAGGTCAAGGAACTCGCAATGCAAACCAGTCGCGCGACCGAGCAGGTCGCCGATCAAATCCGCACCATGCAAGATACAACCGGTGCGAGTGTGAAAGCGTTACGATCGATTGCAAACGAAGTTTCGCAGCTCGAAAACACCGCTGTTTCCATCGCCAGCGCTGTCGATCAGCAGTCTGTGGCAGGTCAAGACCTCGCCCGTAGCATCGACCTAGCCGCACGCGGGACCGAGCAGGTGTCGGGCCATATCAAGGAAGTGCGCGAATTGTCGGTTTCCACCGGCTCTGCGGCAAGCCAGGTACTCTCAAGTGCAACAGCGCTGGAG
>JAYPMZ010000160.1:1360-5940 GCA_038130205.1 Erythrobacteraceae bacterium
GGAGCATCAGGCTTCGACGCTTCGCGCACAGGTGGACAGCTTCATGCACCAGGTGCGTGAAGGCTAGAGCGAAAGCTCCCTCATTTCGTCCACTTCGCGGCGGAAGCGCTCAATTGCGCGTCCGGGGATGAGACAGCCGAATGCATCGGCGAGAGCGGCATAGTACCAGAGGGTGCCGTCCTTTTCACCGGTGAACCGACTCCATACTGCCTCACCCGATGTGCGCAGATCCATATTGATTGAGGCAGCATTGTGGGTTTTGTCGGCAACACTCACCTCAAGTGACGCCTCCGGCTTTTGCGAGAGACCCGCAATGTAGCGCTCTTTGCGCTCTCTCCATTCACGCTTCTTCTCGCTTGGTGTCAGTGCTGAAGACTTGGTGCCTTCCAGATCGTCTGTGCAATCCGCCACCATGCCTGCGACCCGCGCACCAAAGCTTGAACGTATATCCTCAAGTCGCCCCAGCCCGCCCTGATCCTCGACTGCGTCATGCAAAAGCGCAGCGATCGCCTGATCTTCGTCAGCTCCGTTTTCGAGCGCGATCGCTGCCACGCCCAGTAGATGAGAGACGTAGGGGATGAGCGATCCTTTACGGATTTGCTTTCGATGCGCTGTACTGGCGTAGGCAAGCGCCGCATCGAAACGTTCGGTCAGAATGGGTTCGGGCATATGCGTTGTGATATCCTCCACTTGTCATTCCAACAGCAATAGCGCCCGACAGCTAAGCTGCGGGCGTACGTCTATGAATTGTGCTGTTGGGTTTTGATGAAAGGTGGTTGCGGGAGTTGGATTTGAACCAACGACCTTCAGGTTATGAGGGCTGTCTCCTAAGCCTACGCCCGAGTGCGCAGAAATACCCTTAATCCCTTATTCTCAGTTCGTTACATTGACTGTCAGCGCACCTTGCGACTGTGTGTCTACGCACGGTTTCGCTACGGTTCGCTCCCGCCTGCTTCCTATTTGCTTCCGGATCGAGCCTCCAAACCGGCACTGGTAACAGGAGGTCAAATTGGCAAAACTCACCAAACGGCAAATCGAAGCTCTCGAACCAGCCGACAAGGACTATTTCGTTTGGGATACGGAGCTATCTGGACTGGGTATCAGGGTGTTTCCCACTGGCCGCAAGCAGTTTGTGCTCCAATACCGTTTCGGAAGAACGTCGCGCCGGATGAGTTTGGGACGGTTCGGTGCACTCACTCCAGATCAGGCTCGTGGCTTGGCGCTGGAGGCGTTGGTCAAGATCAGACACGATGTGGATCCGCAGCTCGAGAAACGTGAGCGGCGAGAAGCCATCACGGTCAATGAACTCGCCAAGCGCTTCGACGAAGAGCACATTGAGGTGCGCCTTAAGGCGAGTACCGCAAAGGAATATAGGCGAAACCTCGAGCTCTTCATCCTTCCAGCGATTGGGCATCTGCGCGTGATCGACGTAACCCGCGCCGATATCGCCAAGTATCATCACGACTGGCGCCACCGCCCATACCAAGCCAACCGAAACATCGAGATCATCTCAAAGATGTTCAACCTAGCTGAACTCTGGGGTCTTCGCCCTGACGGCACCAACCCGCGCAAACACATCAAGAAGTATCCCGAGAAGAAGCGTGAGCGGTATTTCTCTGCCGCCGAGCTCCAGGCAATCGGACGTGTTCTTCGCGAAATGGAGGAAGAGCGGATCGAACTGCCATCTGCGATAGCCGCGGTGCGGCTCCTGCTGTTCACCGGCTGCCGACTAGGCGAGATCCTGAAGCTTAAATGGGAGCACGTCGATCTTGCGGGCCATGCTCTTCGACTTCCGGACTCAAAGACTGGCGCCAAAGTGGTGCACTTGGGATCGGCGGCGATCTCGGTGCTGCAGTCAATCGACAAAGTGGAGGGAAATTCCTTCGTGATTGTTGGGCGCAATCCAGGAGCCCACCTTACAGACCTCCAGCCGTTCTGGCAGCGTTTACGCGGTCGAGCAGGCCTGAAGAATGCGCGTATTCATGATCTGAGACACACCTTCGCATCTGTCGCAGTCAGCAATGGTCAGAGCCTTCCGATGATTGGAAAGCTACTTGGGCACACGCAGGTGCAAACCACCGCCCGATATGCACATCTCGCCAACCAGCCGATAATTCAGGCGGCGAACGACGTGTCGGCTTTGATCGACAAGGAACTTCGGCAGCGCAATTGATACCCAACAGTCCCAGCCGAAAAACTGGACCGGTGGAAGTCGGCTTTGCGCCCCAATTCAGGACGCACCTATGTGAGATATTAGTTCCTGAAGGCAGAACTTCTCCAAGGCCATTCCGACCGAGAAGAGTAACTATGCCTACTCAAACTTGTTCGCTATCGGACTAGAAGGTTGACTTTGCCTTTCAATCTTCCGCGAGAAAACGGACGATAGGGTTGCTTGGGGCACTCGCTTTTTCTTCGCCGAAGTCCGATCCTTTTGCAGTGCGGCTCTCAAGAAGCGGGCTACGGCGCCCATTATTTCTATACGGCTCACGCGGCGGGCGGGTGTCTTCGAGCTCTTCGCCGGTTTCCTGGTCAACGACGCGCATCGACAGGCGGACCTTGCCGCGGTTGTCGATTTCGAGAACCTTGACCTTCACTTCCTGGCCTTCGCTGACAACATCGGTCGGCTTTTCGACACGCTCGTTCTTCATTTCGCTGACATGGACGAGACCGTCCTTGCCGCCCATGAAGTTCACGAAGGCACCGAAGTCCACGATGTTGACGACCTTGCCTTCGTAGATCTTGCCGACTTCAGCTTCTTCGGTGATGCCTTCGATCCACTTGCGAGCAGCCGCGATTTCATCTGCGTTCGAGGACGAGATCTTGATCACGCCTTCGTCGTCGATATCAACCTTGGCGCCGGTTTCAGCAACGATCTCGCGGATCACCTTGCCGCCGGTACCGATGACGTCGCGGATCTTCGACTTGTCGATCTGCATCGTTTCGATACGCGGAGCGTGCTTCGACACTTCGTTGCGGGCACCGGTCAGTGCCTTGGCCATCTCGCCAAGGATGTGCGTACGGCCGGCTTTCGCCTGCTCAAGCGCCTTGGCCATGATTTCCTGCGTGATGCCGGCAACCTTGATGTCCATCTGCATGGTGGTGATACCTGCTTCGGTACCGGCCACCTTGAAGTCCATGTCGCCGAGGTGATCTTCATCACCCAGAATGTCCGACAGGACGGCGAAGTCGTCGCCTTCGAGGATCAGACCCATAGCGATGCCCGACACCGGACGCTCGATCGGAACGCCTGCGTCCATCATCGACAGACAGCCGCCGCAAACGGTCGCCATCGAGGACGAGCCGTTCGATTCGGTGATGTCCGACAGGATACGGATGGTGTAGGGGAAGTCTTCATGGTCAGGCAGCACCGGGTGCAGCGCGCGCCATGCGAGCTTGCCGTGGCCGACTTCGCGGCGACCCGGAGCACCAAAGCGGCCCACTTCACCGACCGAATAGGGCGGGAAGTTGTAGTGCAGCATGAAGTGCGAATACGACAGGCCTTCAAGACCGTCGATCATCTGCTCGGAGTCCTTGGTGCCCAGCGTGGTGGTGCAGATCGCCTGCGTTTCACCGCGGGTGAACAGCGCCGAACCGTGGGTACGCGGCAGGAAGCCGACCATGGCTTCGATCGGGCGAACCTGATCGAGCTTACGACCGTCAATGCGCTGGCCATCCTTGAGGATCGCGCCGCGAACGATGTCCGCTTCGAGCTTCTTGACGAGCTTGCCAGCGGTCATCTGCGTCTGGCCATCGGCCTCGGCATAATGCGCCTTGGCCTTCGCACGCGCTTCGTTAAGAGCGTCCGAACGCGCCGACTTATCGGTCAGCTTGTAGGCAGCAGCGATATCGTCACCGACGATGCCGCGCAGTTCTTCCTTCATCGCCGACTTGTCGTCCGACTGGTCGATCTGCCACGGATCCTTGGCGGCCTTTTCGGCCAGATCGATGATCGCGCCAACAACCTTGCGGCATTCATCATGCGCAAACATCACTGCGCCGAGCATTTCTTCCTCGGTCAGTTCTTTTGCTTCAGATTCGACCATCATCACCGCGTCTTGGGTTGCGGCGACCACGAGGTCGAGACGGCCGTCAGCCAGAGCAACGTCCTGTTTCGGGTTGAGGACATATTCGCCGTCAATGAAGCCAACGCGGCAGCCGCCGATCGGGCCCATGAAGGGAACGCCCGAAATCGTCAGTGCGGCCGAAGCAGCGATCATTGCAACGATGTCGGCTTCGGTTTCGCCGTCGAACGACAGAACCTGACAGATGACGTTGATTTCGTTGTAGAAACCTTCGGGGAACAGCGGGCGCACGGGGCGGTCGATCAGACGCGAGGTCAGCGTTTCCTTTTCGGTCGCGCCACGCTCACGCTTGAAGAAGCCGCCGGGAATGCGGCCTGCTGCGGAGAATTTTTCCTGATAGTGGACGGTGAGCGGGAAGAAGTCCTGGCCTTCTTTCACGCTCTTGGCGGCAGTCACGGCGCACAGCACCACGGTTTCGCCATAAGTGGCCAGCACAGCGCCGTCTGCCTGACGGGCAACGCGGCCGGTTTCCAGAGTGAGGGTTTTTCCGCCCCACTC
>JAYPMZ010000161.1:0-5367 GCA_038130205.1 Erythrobacteraceae bacterium
GCGCAAACAGCGCGCAGGTCGGCGGCAGCGAGTTTGAAAACCCGTCAGGCGCGGACCCCATGGAGACAGGATAAAAACCATATACCGTGATCGCGATGAGCACCGCGAGCGATACCGCAAACCACGCCAGCGCGAACAGTGGATTGCCGAATTTTCCCTCGCGCCACGCAAAGCCAAGCTGATGGATGCCGAGGAACACCCAAAGGAAGTTCAAAAAGCTGACATAGGGCACATCATGCGCAAACCGCAGCCAGTCGGTCAGCATCGCGGCAGGAATGAACCACGCAAAACTGAGCCACCCGAACCGCTTCCACGCGCGATAGGCGAGCGGCGTGAAAGCAGTAACCAGTAGGTAGACAGCAAGGAACCAAACCGGGATCAGCGCCGCTTCGGTCGCCATGCGGATCTGGTCGCGCGGTAAGCCTGCCTGCGTCAGCACCACCGCAAGCACAGCCCACACCATCAGCACCGGGAACGTCGGCGTGATCAGCCGCTGCACACGGCTCGCCAGCCAATCGCGATACTTGCCCACCTGTCCCGGCTCTGCCTTGCGCAGCACCGCTTCCCAACTGACCCCGTTTGAATAGCCTCCGACGAGGAAGAACACCGGCATCACCTGAAAGCCCCATGTGAGCCAATGCGCCCACTCCGAAACGCTGAGCAAATCGCCACGTTGCAGCGCGCCTGTTTCGTCGACGTAAAGCCCTGCCATCAGCCAATGGCCGATCACCACCGCCATGATCGAAACAGCGCGCAGGAAATCAACCCAGCGGTTGCGTTCCGGCGGCGTCATCTGCGCCAACTCGCGTGCTTTTGCCCACATACTCGCGACCTCCCCGGAGCACTTGCCCCCAAAACGCTTCCACAAATCGTGCTTCGGCTTGCCATGCGCAAGTTACAAAGCCGTATTTCCTGTCGAGAGGATTGATGCAGCCCCCTCCCCCTGCTAGCGGCGCGACACCTAATAGTGAGGGATTTCCTGTGTCCGATATCAAGCGCGTCGTTCTGGCCTACTCCGGCGGCCTCGATACCTCCGTCATCGCCAAATGGCTCAGCGTCGAGCGCGGGCTCGAGGTTGTCACCTTCACCGCCGATCTTGGTCAGGGCGAAGAGATCGAGCCGGCTCGCGCCAAGGCGCGCGCCATGGGTATCCCCGACAACCACATCTTCATCGAAGACCTGCGCGAAGAATTCGTGCGCGACTTTGTCTTCCCGATGATGCGCGCCAACGCCCGCTACGAAGGCGACTATCTGCTCGGCACTTCGATCGCACGCCCGCTGATCTCCAAGCGCCTTGTCGAGATTGCGCACGAAACCGGCGCCGATGCGATTGCGCATGGCGCAACCGGCAAGGGCAACGATCAGGTCCGTTTCGAACTGTCGGCCTACGCGCTCGACCCGAGCATCAAGGTCATCGCTCCGTGGCGCGAATGGGACCTTACGAGCCGCACCGCACTGATTGCATGGGCTGAAGCGCACCAGATCGCCGTGCCCAAGGACAAGCGCGGCGAGAGCCCTTTTTCGACCGATGCGAACCTGCTGCACACTTCGTCGGAAGGCAAAGTGCTCGAAGACCCATGGGCGGAGACGCCCGACTACGTCTATTCGCGCACCGACCACCCCGAAAACGCACCCGACACTGCCGAATATATCGAAATCGGCTTCGAAGCCGGCGATGGCGTGTCGCTCAATGGCGAGGCAATGTCGCCTGCTACCCTGCTCACGGCCCTCAACGATCTTGGCCGCAAGCACGGCATCGGACGCCTCGATCTGGTCGAAAACCGCTTCGTCGGCATGAAGTCGCGCGGCATGTATGAAACGCCGGGCGGCGAGATCTATGCCCGTGCCCACCGCGGCATCGAACAGATCACGCTGGATCGCGGCGCGGCTCACCTCAAGGATGAGCTGATGCCGAAATATGCCGAACTCATCTACAACGGCTTCTGGTTCGCTCCCGAGCGCGAGATGCTGCAGGCGGCCATCGACCTCAGCCAGCAAAAGGTCACCGGCACTGTTCGGCTCAAGCTCTACAAGGGCCAGGCCAGCGTTGTTGGCCGAAAGTCGCCCCACTCGCTCTATTCCGAGGCCCATGTGACCTTCGAAGACGACGCGGGTGCCTATGACCAGCATGACGCAGAAGGCTTCATCAAGCTCAACGCCTTGCGCCTGAAACTGCTCGCACAGCGGGATCGCTAAACCGCGCCGCGACTCACTTTTCGCTCCAATCAGTGAGTCGCCGCGCGCTCGTTTCAACCGTCTGAAACAATCTTAAACAAGCGCTTGCCGCTTCGTGCATTTGCACTGCTTCGCTTTGCCAAAACACAAGTCATGCTCATCGCCAATGCGACGAGGCGTTGACTTGTCCACCGCCGTCCACAGCCTATCGCGGCGAAAGTGGAAAACTCGCGTTTTTCCAGCTTGCCGAAACCCGGAATCGGGCGCAGTTTCAGATTGTCTTCGGGACAAAAGAGCTTTCGAGAAACATGCCGCAAGGCATTGAATTTCAGAAGTTATTTGGTTGCGAAGATCGCGGTGGCGACTGTCCACGCGCTGTCTGAGAGACGCAATGCAAAAGGATCAAACCGGATGCAATGCGGCTTGCCTGAAGAGAGTGTGAAGTGATGTCATCGTGAAGGTCACGATACCGGATGGCGATAGCTGTAGGAAAGCGCTTTCGAGCGCAGACCATGCAGTGTTGACCCGCCAACCACCAAGGTAACGCGACCTCGGCTATGCCAAGGGGCAATGTCGGCGCGAGTGCGCTTCGGCGTACTCAAGCGAGGCGGTCACGAAGCACAGTCGGATGCCGGTGCGAGCGCCGGTGACGAACCGCGAAGCAAGGCGGCTTTGGAAGCGCACGGCCCGCAAGGGACGCGCAGGTACAAAGCAACCGGACGCGGGTTAGACATCGGGCGCCAAGTGCGCGGACGGAAGAGCAGGCTCGAAGGGTTCGCCCCAAGGCCCGCAGGACCAAAGCGCCCACGCGCTGGTGAGAGTGGGGTCGGCAGCAATGCCGGCCCCATTTGCTTTGCGGGTCCTTTACTCGCACCTCCGCAAACTTCCATTCGCCGCACGTCTAGTGCCGTCTAGGCCGCTTCACGGCTCTGTGGTTTGCCTACGCACCGACCCTCGCTGTATGGGCACCCCACCATGGGAGGAGCACCAAACATGCACATCGACCGCGAAACCGCCACCGTTCTGCCGCACCGCCGGCGTCTCAGAGCGCGTGTGAGCCGCATTGCGCTTCTGGCCGCGATCGGTGCGCTTCCCGTCTCGCCTTCCGCCGCACAGCAGGTCGCTCCGCAAGGCATGCCGCAGATTACGCCCGCGCTCGACACCGCGGCCGCTGCAGAACTCGACAGCGACACCTCTTCCCCCTTCGACACACACTTTGCCGAGATCGTCCCGCCGCTCGGCCCGGACGACGAGGGGCTGGACCTCGCGCTGCCCGGCGATGCCGTGGACCTCGACAGCTTCGAGCCTCCGCTTGAGGCCTCTCCCGTCACGCGCAGTCTCGGCAGTGGCACCGCGTCCTACTACGGCCGCCGCTTCCACGGTCGGCGCACGGCCAATGGCGAGCGCTTCAACATGCACGCGATGACCGCAGCGCACCGCACCCTGCCCTTCGGCAGTCTGGTCAAGGTGACGAACCCGCGCAACGGGCGCAGCGTCACCGTACGCATTAACGACCGGGGGCCCTACGCTCGCGGGCGCACCATCGACGTCAGCCGTGCCGCTGCCCAGGAGCTGGGCCTCATCGCGCGCGGTCACGGCACCGTAGCACTGGAGCTGATCGAGCCCTAGGCCGCTGCTTTGTCAACTTCCCAGCTGTCCGCGGATCGCGCCAGCGGGGAACGCCTCGGTGTGGACGTTGACGTAGTAGTTCTGCTCGCGCCGTGCGATGTCGGCGAGCACTTCCGCTTCGACCTCGACGCAGACCTCGTCATCCTCATCCGCCTTCAGCACCACCACGGGATCACCATTGTTGCCGTCGCGGCCCTTGTGCAGATGCGCGGCGGTCACTGTGTCGAGGCCGTAGGTCTCGAGGTAGTAGCACAGCGTCCCCGCCTCGGTGTCGATGAAGCCGCTGAAGTCGCCGCCGGCGTCCTCGCCCGCGCCCTTATGGCCGACCTCGTTTTCGCCGAACAGCGAAGCGCCCACCGACTGCTCTTCCGCCATCAACGGCGCGGCGACCAGCACCGCTCCGCATACCGCCATTACGCTCCATTTGCCGTGTTTCATCAGTCTCTCTCCTTATCCCGAAGGAGCGGCCATGATACGCCTGCCGAGTGAGTCGCGGAAGCGGGATCGTCATCCTCCGTGCAATCCGCAAGCGGCTCCGGCATCGCCTCCCACCACAGCGGCTCGCCCGCCTCGAAGGCATCGAGCTGCGCCGCCTCGATCAGGCCGATGTCGGCTTCCGCGCAGGCCAGATCGGCGAGCGGGGGAGCATCGTCGGGCCGCGCCGCCTCCATCTCCTGCAGACGCTGTTCGAGTGCGGGTTCAGGCCCATCCGCGTCCTCGGCTTCGGGCTCGCCATTCCTACAGGATGGAACAGGTGGAACACCCCCTTGGGAACAATTTCCGCCCTCCTCCACCAGGCCCCCCACCCGCTCGCCCGAAAGCGCGTGCGGACCGTGGCGCGCCAGCGCCTCCTCTACCCCCACGCCCTCCCCCAGCGCGTCGATACAGTCGTCGAGCGTTTCGAGCATCGCGGTCACCTCCTCGCGCTCTTCCAGACGGTCGAGCCGCGCCAGATGCGCCAGCAGCAGCCGCGAATCGTAGCGCCGCCGCCGCGCCACCTCCTCGCCGTGGTAATAGACCGCCTCCTCGACCCCGTTGATCGCGCGATCCGCCAGCGTCGCCTCCGCCGCCCCGCGCGCCGCCAGCAGCGCCGCATCCCACAAGAGCCGGAACTGCGCGGACTGCCTGCGCGCACGGTAAGCCGTCTGTGCCGAGACGCAGGCCGCCCGCGTCGCATGGCGGACATTGCCGAAGAGCTGGAGATTGCGCAGGAAAGCGCGCTTGCGATCAAGGGTAAAGACGGAATATCTCGCCCCCTCAGCAGAAGTGGGGACCGGTTCTGCGCCCGGAGGGGGCGACACAAAAGCGCCGCGCTGTTCAATGATGGTGGTGGTCGGGTCGAATATCGGAGCGTTCATGCCGGGGGTTCCTGTCAGGCCAACAAAGGAACTGATCCAGCTATAGGAAAGCGCGCGAGTAGGAAAACTGCGCACCCGCGCCTCCCTGCCCCCAAACGCAAACCGCCCGCGCCACGGCAATCGCGGCACGGGCGGTTCAAGCGTCAGGCGGTCAAGCGCCTTACATCTGCATGCTGGCGAGCACTTCCTCGGCGCAGGTCTCGCC
>JAYPMZ010000161.1:5377-5797 GCA_038130205.1 Erythrobacteraceae bacterium
GTCATCTTTTCCTCGTCGAGCATATCCATGGGCCCGAGGTCCTGTTCGCGCACCTTGTTGGTCGAGCACTCGCAGAACGGCTCGGTCATTTCCGGCGGGCCGCCTTCTGCGACGAAGGAGGTTTTGCAGCTCGCCGCGAACTCTTCATACATGCCTTCCTTGTCGACCATCCCGCCACACGCGGCGAGCGGCAGCGCGAGAGCGGCGACAAGAACGAGCGGTGCGCGGCGCGCAAAAGTGGTGTGCATGGTGTATTCCCCCCAAAGGTGTGAAGCCAAAGCGACTACCCGCCCCGCGATCAGATGCAGCGGCGGTTCGTGGCAAAGCGTATCAGCAGGATGCGCGAAAGAACAGGGGGTTGTCAGGCGAGATTAAGCAGACCCACATCCAAAACCGCTCACCCTGAGCTTGTCGAAGGGC
>JAYPMZ010000162.1:0-2810 GCA_038130205.1 Erythrobacteraceae bacterium
GGATAGTTCTATCGCCGGGCTTTCTGAAAAGCTGACCCTCCCTCCCCCTGCCGAAGTTGTGGGTTGATCGCGCAGCCTGTTCGCAAGGTGGGTGTTTGCAAATATGGTGCTCACCCCGACAGCACCGTTCTCACAAGACCAAGGACCAACTCGCATGACCAGCGCGCCGGAAATCCACATCGACGGGCGGCCTATCGGGCCGGGGCACGAGCCCTATATTATTTGCGAGATGTCGGGGAACCATAACGGCAGTCTCGATCGTGCGCTGCATCTGCTTGAAGAAGCCGCCAAAACCGGCGCCGATGCGATCAAGATGCAGAGCTATACCGCCGACACCATCACCATCGATCATGATGGCCCCGCGTTCAAAATCGAAGGCGGATTGTGGGACGGTCGCACATTGCATGAACTCTACCAAGAGGCGCAGACCCCGTTCGAATGGCACGCTCCGCTGTTTGCCCGCGCGCGCGAACTGGGCGTGACGCTGTTTTCATCGCCCTTCGATGAAACCGCGGTCGATATGCTCCAAGCACTCGACGCTCCCGCCTACAAGATCGCCTCCTTCGAAGCGGTCGATCTACCGCTGGTCGCATATGTCGCGTCCAAGGGTAAGCCGATGATAATCTCGACCGGCATGGCGAACCTTGAAGAGATCGGTGACGCTGTCCGCACGGCGCAAGAGAACGGGTGCAAAGAAATCGTCCTCCTGCACTGCATCAGTTCCTATCCCGCGCCCGACGAGCAATCAAACGTGCGCACCGTGCCCGATCTGGCTGAGCGTTTCGGCGTTATCTCGGGTCTGTCCGATCACACTTTCGGATCGGCGGTGTCGGTTGCTTCGATTGCGCTTGGCGGCTGCGTGGTGGAAAAGCACTTTACACTGCGCCGCGCCGATGGCGGGCCGGATTCCGCCTTCAGCCTTGAGCCGGAAGAGTTCTCTACTCTGGTCACTGACTGCAAGCGCGCATGGCGTGCGCTCGGCCATCCGACTTACGATCTGCAAGGCGCGGAAAGCGGCTCGGTCCAGTTCCGCCGCTCTCTTTATGTCGTCAAGGACGTGGCGGCAGGCGAAGCGATCACACGCGAGAACGTCCGCTCGATCCGTCCGGGTCAAGGGCTTGCGCCCAAGCATTTGCCCGAAGTGCTCGGCCGAAATGCCTCGCGCAATCTCAAACGCGGCGAGCCTCTCGATTGGGACGCACTCGCCTAGTCAGCACCCGCGCCGCTTGACCGCTCGTAGATCGTGAAAGACAACATATCGCCCTCGTGCGTGTAAACGGGCTGATACTGCTCAAGGATCGCCTGAAAACGCGCGTCTTCGGCAAATGCCTGTTTCCATTCGACATTAACGAATTGCAGCGGCCAGCTGGTGCTTTCGTCAAGGATCAGCATTTCGGGCGGCTTCTCTTCCCAAAGGCGCAGCATTTCCGTGTGAAGCATGGCCACGCCCGGCTTATCGAGCGACACGGCGGGTGCGGTCATGCCCTCGTTCTCTGGCCGGTCCAGCGGCTTTAGTTCCGAGGCGACGTAGGAATTGTTCATGCTCGAAATCCAGCGCACACCGCCATGCATCGCAAGATACTGGTTGAACGGAGAAGGGTGCATATTGAGCAGGCCCACGCGCTTGTCCGCAACAGAGATATCCGATTCCGCCATGGCCCCTTCAAGTTCGGTCACCGAGCGCTGATAGGGGCCCGTTGCAACAAACTCGCCCACCAAAGGCCGCACGAACAGCACGCAGATGGCGACGATCCAGAGCAGCCGCACCTCGCGGTGGATCATCCACACCCACGCAATATAGGCCATGGTGATGGGGAACAGGTGGTGGCTGTACCAGCGCGACTGGATCCACGAGGCAATGATTGCGGCGACCACCATGGCAATGCCGATGACGCTCACCCGCGCCGGAATCTTGTAGATCCACGCAAGCAGCAGGAAGAAGATCGCCAGCGAGAAATGGATCGCCGATTGCTCGAGGTTTGCTTGCGTGCTCGCCAGATTGGCGTCGATTGCCGATACGATTACTGAGATCACTTCGCGCTGCGCGGGGTCAATCACCAACCAGAAGAACAGGTAAGCCGCAACGATCGCTCCGGCGAGCAGGTTCTCGATCCGGAACAATCCTAGCGGGCGCCTACGGATTGCCGCATCGCCCAGTTCCAAAATCAGCACGACCAGCGCGTAGAGGTATTTGAGCGTGAGCGTCGCGCCCATCCAAATACCTACGATCACACGGGTTTTGGTCCCGATGGTCTTGCTGTCGGGGTCCGACAGGCGCAGCACCAGATAGGGCCACAGCCCCAGCACAACCATATGTTCGCGCAGCCCGTAGAGGTTCTTGTAGAGGATCGGCACGATCACCAGCACCGCCATCGATACGACGAAGAACCACGGAGAAGCTCCGACCGTCGTGCGGCGGATGTGATAGGCAAGTCCGGTGGAAAACGAGACCGCGAGACTGGTAAGAAGGATGGAGGACAGATCGAGCCGCAGCCCGGTCCAATCGCTGAGCCAGACCGCGTAGCTAAACCAAATGCGCTCGGCTGGCGGGAAATAAAGAGTGTAATCCTCGAAATCGCTGCCCAGCGTTTCCGCGAGACGGCCCGAAAGCAGGATACCGGCAAGGTCGGTGTGGACCGAATAGACAGTCGTGTAGAACGCCATCAGGCACACGATCAACGCAATTGTGGCGCCTGCTTGCAATCCCAAGGCAGGCAGAAATCCTTGCCGCTTCGCTTCGCCCGCACCGGCGACCTGCTCCACAATCGTTTCGACGCTCATGCGCGACCCTTATCCAATTCTGCCCCGCA
>JAYPMZ010000162.1:2820-5774 GCA_038130205.1 Erythrobacteraceae bacterium
TATGCCGGGGCGGCCTTCCTGCCTCTCCCGCATTTCCTGTTAAGCCCGAGAGAGGTTCCTGCCAGCCCCATACGTAAAGGACCTGAAGAAGTCCCTAGCGAACCAGCCCTGAAAGCACAGGCTCAAACCCGTCCAAGGCCTCGTTTGAAGCTATGTCGAAGCCCCGCATTTGCGGCTTGCAGCGAAACCGTCAGCAATGTCCGGTCTGCGCACCGGACAATCCGCAATCCTGTCCAAAGCTTAGGAAAAAAATAAGGTTTCCGATTTATTCACCAAACTTCGAGAGGCACTCTTCGTGATAATAAGCGAGGACTGCCGTGAATTTTTATTGGCAAGCCTTGGGGGCTTAAAGAATGAGCGCATTCGGCAAGAAGGGTGGCGCAGGCGGGATGAGGCCGGGCGCGAAGCCCGCTTTCGGTGTCGCCCGCCCAATGAAGGGCGGCAGCGCGAAACCCGATAGCAGTGCAGGCGGCGAACAATTCCCGCCGCTCCCTGCCGATGGCGGCGGTGAAAAGCCTGCAACTTCTGCACCTCCCCCGCCCAGTTCGGGTAACAAAAAACCTGCGTCCGCCGCCGAGGCGATGGACCGTCTGACCGAACGCATGAACGCGACCAACGCTTCGGAAAGCGAAGCAGGCGGGTTCGAGGCAAGCGTCCACAAGATCAAGGAACAGGTGCTCCCGCGCCTGCTCGAACGCGTCGATCCGGAAGCGGCAGCGACGCTTTCGAAGGAAGAGCTGTCGGAAGAATTCCGTCCGATCATCCTCGAAGTTCTCGCCGAGCTGAAAGTTACGCTGAACCGCCGCGAGCAGTTTGCGCTCGAAAAGGTTTTGATCGACGAGCTTCTGGGCTTCGGTCCGCTCGAAGAGCTGCTGAACGACCCGGACGTGTCCGATATCATGGTCAACGGACCCGACCAGACCTATATTGAAAAGAAGGGTAAGCTGGTCATCGCGCCGATCCGGTTCCGCGACGAACAGCACCTGTTCCAGATTGCCCAGCGCATCGTGAATCAGGTCGGCCGCCGTGTCGACCAGACCACGCCGCTTGCCGACGCCCGCTTGAAGGACGGCAGCCGTGTTAACGTCATCGTGCCGCCGCTTTCGCTGCGCGGCACCGCGCTCTCGATTCGTAAGTTTTCCGAGAAGCCGATCACCCTCGACATGCTCAAGGAATTCGGTTCGATGTCGGAGAAGATGTGTACCGCGCTGAAAATCGCGGGCGCATGCCGGATGAACATCGTTATCTCGGGCGGTACGGGTTCGGGTAAAACCACCATGCTCAACGCCCTGTCGAAGATGATTGACCCGGGCGAGCGCGTGCTGACCATCGAGGACGCCGCCGAACTTCGCCTGCAGCAGCCGCACTGGCTGCCGCTCGAAACGCGTCCGCCGAACCTTGAAGGCCAGGGCGCGATCACCATTGGCGACCTTGTGAAGAACGCCCTGCGTATGCGTCCTGACCGCATCATCCTGGGTGAGATTCGTGGCGCGGAATGCTTTGACCTTCTCGCCGCCATGAACACGGGCCACGACGGTTCGATGTGTACGCTTCACGCCAACAGTCCGCGTGAGTGCCTTGGCCGTATGGAAAACATGATCCTGATGGGCGACATCAAGATCCCGAAGGAAGCCATCTCGCGCCAGATCGCGGAGTCGGTCGACCTGATCGTTCAGGTGAAACGTCTGCGCGACGGTTCGCGCCGCACCACCAACATCACCGAGGTGATCGGGATGGAAGGCGACGTGATCGTGACGCAGGAGTTGTTCAAGTTCGAATATCTGGACGAGAGCGACGACGGCAAGATCATCGGCGAATTCCGCGCTTCGGGTCTGCGCCCCTACACGCTTGAAAAAGCGCGTCAATTTGGCTTCGACCAGGCGTTTCTGGAGGCGTGCCTCTAGTCCTGCCCTCGTCCTGCGGGAAGGTTCATCAGCCACAGGTTGATTATGCCCAAAGCCACTGGCGGGAATAGGAATGCAGCCAGCGCTAGCGGAAGACTTAGCCAGCTGAGCGCCGGGCTAAGGCTTTCGATTGCAGCGGCCTCGACCGCGCGGCTCGTCCAAATCGAGACGGTGAAGAACGAGGCGAGCGCCATCAGCATGAGCACCATGGACAGCGAGGTCTTCCAGCGTGGCAGTTTGCGGCCGGTTGGATGTCGTATCGCCTCTTGCTGCTTTTCCCGATCCCGACGCTTTGGACCGCCGCGCAGTTCGCGCCAGACCATTACCCACAGTGCACAAAGAAAGCCGATCCCCAGAAGCCAGATTGCTCCCAGGCTGCGCGCCTCATGGGACGGGTCGATCAGCACCGTCTCGGGATCATCGCGCAAATACGTCACCGTCAGCATTTCGCCGTTTTCGAGACTCTCGTAGAAATCGTAGGATACACGCGCACTGGGCCGATAGTCGCGGCCCTCGACACGGTAATGGACCTTGGCGAAATACCATGTGCGCGGAAGCTTTCCTTCAGGCATGGTGACAGTCTCGGTATAGCGACCAGTGACCTGCGCGTGAGCATTGACGCCGTCCGCCGCGAAACGATCCATCCGACCCTGACGCTCAACGACAATCGTGCCGAGCAGCGCGAACAGCCCTACAAGCGCGGCAATAGCGAACCAAAGGTAATAGCGGTGCGATGCGGTCACGGGTGCGCTCAAGCTGAGACCGGCTTACCCATCTCTACAGCCAGCAGCGCCGAGGCTGGATTGGCCGGATCGTAGAAAATGTCGACTGTCTCGCCGACTGCGATCTGGCCAAGCGAAGGGTGACGCGGGCGAGACGCCTCATGGCGCGAACCGGCGCTGTCATTCCAGGCAAAACGGACCTTGGGAATGGTGCTCGCGATCAGTTCGACAACCTGCGCCTTTGCAGGCTGCCCCTCTTCACGCAAACGCTGCTCGCGCCGACCGGCATTCCAAACTATCCAGCCGAGAAATCAGGAGAACGCTAACA
>JAYPMZ010000163.1:0-5758 GCA_038130205.1 Erythrobacteraceae bacterium
CCTTGAGCGAAGTCACGCCGATCATGCAGGGCAGCAAACCCCTGCTCATCCCGCTGCTTCATCTCACGATCGAGGGCAATGGACAGAACGCGATGAGCCGCAGCTTCGTGCTCGGCACGCCGAGTGCAGCGGGAACGGGCCGTGTCCACCCTTTGCCGCTCGACGGAATTCCGGGCGGCCTCCCCCCGCTCGCCGCGCAGCTTGTGAAGCAATCCGACGAAGGCGACCGCAGCCCCGCGCAAACTGCCTGATCGCAAACGCTTGGCGGCGCGCAAGCCCCGCGCTACCCATGCGGTGATGAGCGAAAACTTCCCGATACTCGTTTCGACCGGCTGGCTGGCCGATAATCTCGACGCAGCGGGCCTGATCGTGCTCGACGCCTCGCGCCACCTGCCTGCCGCAAACCGCGATCCGCGCGCCGAATATGAAGCGGCACATATTCCCGGTGCACGCTTTCTTGACCTGCCAAGCCTCACCGACCCTGCTTCGCCCGTTCCGGCCGCGTTGCCCAATGCGGCGCAATTGGGCGAACGGCTGGGCGCGCTGGGCGTGGCAGCGGACGACCGGATCGTGATCTATGACGACAGCGCGGTGAAGACCTCTGCGCGCGCGTGGTTCACGCTGACCGCAGCCGGATTGCAGAACGTCGCCATTCTCGACGGCGGGCTGGAAAAATGGCGTAGCGAAGGGCGCGCACTCGACAGCGGAATGCCGCAAATCACTCCCCTCCCCGGCCCAAAGCTGCATTCTGCAACCGGCGTAAAATTCAAGGCCGATATGCTCGCCAACCTCGACACCGGCGCGGAGCAAGTGCTCGACGCGCGCGGCGCGGACCGCGTGTTCGGCAGCGGGATCGACCCGGTTCACGGCGGGCAGAACGGACGTATTCCCGGTGCGCTCAACCTGCCTTTCGGGCAAGTGTTCGACGATGACGGCACGTTCAAATCGCCAGCCGAACTCACCACCGCATTTGAGGAGGCGGGCGTCGATATGGCGTTGCCCGTCACCACCACATGCGGCAGCGGCGTGACCGCCTGCGTGCTGCTCTTCGCCGCGCGCCTTGCGGGCAAGAACGACGTTTCACTCTACGACGGCAGCTGGCAGGAGTGGGAGGCCGATCCCGATACTCCCAAGGAGCAAGGACCAAGGGAGACGACAACACCATGAGCGGCTCTGGCGATGACAAGCACTTGAAGCCCGACACCCGCGTTGCCCGCGCAGGCCGGCGTCCCGAATGGACCGGCCCCGTGGTCAATCCGCCCGTCTGGCGCGCCTCCACCCACCTCTACGCGACCGAGGCCGACCGCAAGGCAGCAGGAAAAGCGCAGAAGGACGGCGATTTCTTCTACGGCAGGCGCGGTGCGCCGACGCAATGGGCGCTGGCCGATGCGCTCACGCAGATCGAACCGGGCGCGGCGGGCACGGTGCTCTATCCCAGCGGGGTCGCCGCGATCGTCGGCGCGCTGCTGGCGGTTTTGCGGACGGGCGATCATCTGCTGATGACCGACAACGCCTATGATCCCTCGCGCAGCATGGCGCTCGGCCTGCTAAAGCGGATGGGCATCACCCACAGCTTCTTCGACCCGCTCGACCTGCCTGCCTTCGAGGCACTGGCCTCTGAACAAAAACCGCGCGCCGTATGGCTCGAAAGCCCCGGCAGCCTGACCATGGAGGTCTGCGACGTCCCCGCACTATCGGCCATTGCACGCGATGCCGGTGCGGTAACCTTGATCGACAACACCTGGGCGAGCGCATTGGGCTTTGCGGCGCTGGAGCACGGCTGCGACATTACAGTCCAGAGTCTGTCCAAACATGTCGGCGGACATTCGGACCTGATGATGGGCGCAGCAAGCGCGGGAGAGCGGTGGTACAAGGCGCTGCGAAGGACTTCGCACGAGCTGGGTCAAGTCGTCTCGCCCGATGATGCCGCGCTCGCCGCGCGCGGCCTCAGGACCATGCCCGCGCGCCTGCGGCAATCGACCGCCAGCGCCAAGCGGATTGCCGCGTGGCTCGGTGAGCAGCCGCAGGTCGCACAGGTCATGTGCCCTATGCTCGAAAGCGATCCCGGCCATGCGCTGTGGAGCCGCGACTTCACCGGCGGCTGCGGGCTGTTCAGCTTTGTCCTCGCCAGCGACGATCCAGCCGCCAGCGGGCGCGTAGCCGATGCGCTCGACCTGTTCGGGATCGGGTACAGCTGGGGCGGTTACGAGAGCCTTGCCTTGCCCATCGCCCCGCATGAACACCGCACGGTGATGGGATCGCCGACACTGCCTGAAGCTGGGCCTGAAGCTGGGCCTGAAGCTGGGCCTGAAGGTGGCGGAGATGCGGGGGCTGGTCCCCGGCCCGCCCTTCGCCTATCGATAGGCCTCGAAGATCCCGAAGACCTGATCGAAGACCTCGCCAGAGGCCTCGCCGGCATGGAGAACCAATGACACTGCCGACGCCGACCGACACGCCCAGCGACACGCCGGCTGCCGAAGCAACGCCCGAGGCTCTTCAGCCGGGCCAGCTGTGGAGCATGGCGGAAACGGTCGAGCCGAAAAAGGATGTCGTCACCGTCGCCGAAGGAGCGAAGGAAGGGATAGCTTCGCAAAGCGATACGCTGGCGCAGATCGTTGACTGGCTCGACAGTGCGGCACTGACCATCGGCTCGATCCGCATTTCGGCTTTCGATGTCGTGTTCCTGCTTGCCAGCGTTGCGCTGGTCGTCACAGTCGCATGGTTCATCGCCAAGCTCGCCCGCCGTCTGGTGCGCGGGATCAACGGTTTTGACGATGCGCAGAAATTGCTGGCGGACAAGCTGGTGACGATAGTGATCTGGACGATCGCCTTCCTTGTCGCGGTCGATCTGATCGGTATTGATCTCACCGCGCTTGCTTTCTTTGGCGGCGCTTTCGGCCTCGCCATCGGTTTCGGTCTGCAAAAGACCTTCGGTAACCTGATCTCGGGTATCCTCCTGCTGCTCGACAAGTCTATCAAGCCGGGCGATGTGATCTCGGTCAGCGATCAGGCGGGCAATGAAGCGGTCGGGCAAATCCGCAAGATCGGCATCCGCGCGATTTCCGTCATCACCCGCGACCAGACCGAATATCTGATCCCGAACGAAAACCTGATGGTCAACCAAATGATCAACTGGTCCTATTCGTCGAAGGACGTAAGGGTGAAGGCGCCCGTGGGCGTGTCCTATAGCAGCGACCTCGATCTTGTGACCGAGCTGCTCTATCAGGCGGTGGACGAGACGGAGCGCGTCCTGAAACGCCCCAAGCCGCGCGTCAATCTGATGGAATTCGGCGACAATTCGGTCAATTTCGAAGTCCGCTTCTGGATCTCCGATCCCGAGTCCGGAATCGCGAATATCCGCAGCGACGTATACATGCGCCTGTGGCAGCTGTTCAAAGAGAACAACATCGAGATCCCGTTCCCGCAGCATGATCTGCACCTGCGCAGTTCGAAGCAGCTCGATCAGATTGTCGAATTGATGAGCGGAGGAAAAGTGGCCGCTCCCTAGGGGCCGAAAGCTTACCTTCACCACCCCCAATCCATTCTCGCTGGCGATCAGACGCGGGCTCGCGCATCTGCATCGTCATGAACAGTGGCACAATATACCTAGTGGGCGCAGGCCCCGGCGATCCCGACCTCCTCACGCTGCGCGCGGCGCGGCTGATCGGGGAGGCCGATGTCGTCGTGCATGACGGGCTGGTGAGCGCAGACATTCTCGCGCTCGCCTCTCCCGATGCGCGGCTGATCTCTGTCGCAAAGCGGCGTGCGCGCCACACCATGCCGCAGGAAGATATGAACGAACTGCTGGTCGTCCTCGCGCGCTCGGGACAAAATGTCGTGCGTCTGAAAGGCGGCGACCCCCAGATCTTCGGACGCGGCGGCGAGGAAGACCAAGCCGCCCGCGCCGCCGGTGTGCCGGGTTAAAAAGTCCCCGGCATCTCTGCTGCAAACGGCGCAGCCGCAGCCGCCCAGATCGCACTCACCCACCGCGATGCCTCCAGCGTGGTCAGCTTCGTTGCCGGTCAGTGCAAGGGGCTGTCCGATCAGGACTGGTCGGGCCTTGCCGGCAAGGGCCGCACGCTGGTGATTTACATGGGCGTCAAAACCGCGCCGCAGATCGCCGAAAAGCTGATGGCGGACGGGCTCGCCCCGGATATGCCCGTCGCCGTGATAGAAAACGCCGCGCGCCCCGAAATGCGCGTGCTGCGCGGGCCTCTGGCTGCGCTTCCCGATCTGGTCGAGCGCGAAGCCGTGGTCAGCCCTGCGCTGATCGTCATCGGCGAAGTGACCGCGCGCGAGGATGTGGACGTCGCGCAGATTGCCGTGGAGGCGCACCAATGATCATTCTCACCGGAAACGACCTAAAGAGCGGCGCTGTTACATGGTGGAACGGAACCGACTGGTCGCTCTATGTCGACGACGCGGTCGATGTGGGCGAGCAGGCCGAAGAAATCCTCGCCCGCGAAGAGGCGCTGCGCCGCGTCAACGTGCCCTACTCCATTCAGGCAACGCGCGAGGACGACGGCAAGGTCCGGCCTGCGCATATCAAGGACCGTATCCGCGCGCTCGGCCCCACAGTGCGCCCCGACCTCACTCTCAAACCGCAATCCCCCGAAGCGATTGACTGGGTAATCTGATGTATTCCTACGACCACTATGACCAGGCAATGGTCGATGCCCGCGTGGAAGAATTCCGCGATCAGGCACGCCGCCGCCTCGAAGGCAAGCTGACCGAAGACCAGTTCAAGCCGCTGCGGCTGATGAACGGGCTTTATCTGCAACTGCACGCCTATATGCTGCGCGTTGCCATCCCCTATGGCACGCTCAATAGCCGCCAGATGCACGCGCTGGGTGATATCGCGGACAAGTATGACCGCGGTTACGGCCACTTCACCACGCGCCAGAACCTGCAATACAACTGGATCAAGCTGGAGGATGCCGCCGATATCCTCGCCGATCTCGCCAAGGTCGAGATGCACGCGATCCAGACCAGCGGGAACTGCATCCGCAACATCTCCTCCGATCACTTTGCAGGCGCAGCGGCAGACGAACTGGTCGATCCGCGCCCCTATGCCGAGCTGATGCGCCAGTGGTCGAGCTTCCACCCGGAATTCACCTATCTGCCGCGCAAGTTCAAAATCGCGGTGATCGCCGCTGAAAAGGACCGCGCGGCGATGCGGCTGCACGATATCGGCATCCAGATCGTGAAGAACGAAGCTGGCGAACTCGGCGCGCGCTTCTACGTCGGTGGCGGCATGGGTCGCACGCCGATGATCGCGCCGATGATCCGCAACTTCGTGGCGCTCGATCAGCTGATCACCTATGCCGAGGCATGTTTGCGCGTCTACAACCGCTACGGCCGGCGCGACAACAAGTACAAGGCGCGGATCAAGATCCTCGTCCACGAACTGGGCAAGGACGAATACACCCGTCAGGTCGAGGAAGAGTTCGCGCATCTTCTCACGCAAGGCATCGAGCCGCCGCTCGCCGAATTGGAGCGCATCCGCACGCACTTCGCCGATCCCGCTTTCGAGAACGGGGTGAAGCAGGTCGATCGTTCGGACCCCGATTTCGCAGTCTGGGTTGATCGCAACACCCATCGCCACAAGCACGACAGCTACGTCTCGGCGGTCATTTCGCTCAAGCCAGTCGGCGGGATTCCCGGCGATGCCACGGGTGAACAAATCCGCATCATGGCTCGGCTCGCCAAAGAATACAGTTTCGACGACTTGCGCATCATGCACACGCAGAACGTGGTC
>JAYPMZ010000164.1:0-2961 GCA_038130205.1 Erythrobacteraceae bacterium
CTTGGTTGCCGGGTTGCACGCGTCGATTATGCGCAAGCCCCGCTCGACCAGCGCGGCTGGATCGGCGGTATCGACCTGTCCGATCCCTCAGCTGCGAAATCCGCATGGAACAAGGTCATGGCCGATGTCGGCAAGCCCAGCGGGCTGGTGAACATTGCAGGCGGGTTTGTGTGGGAGACGCTGGGCGAAGACGGTCTTGCGACGTGGGAGCGCATGTTCCGCATGAACACGCTCACCTGCGTATCCATGTGCACTGCCGCGCTCGATACGCTCAAATCCGCTCCCGGCGCAGCAATCGTCAACATCGGCGCAGCTGCCGCGGCCAAAGCCGATGCTGGAATGGGCGCCTATGCCGCCTCGAAAGCGGGCGTGGCGCGGTTGACCGAAAGCCTCGCGGCGGAACTCGGCGGCGACGATGTGACCGTGAACGCGATCCTGCCCACCATCATCGACACGCCGACCAATCGCGCCGACATGCCCGATGCCGATTTCTCGCAATGGGTGCAGCCTGCCGATATTGCGAAGGCCATCGCATTCCTGCTGTCGGACAAGGCGCGCGCGATCACCGGCGCGAGCATTCCTGTCAGTCGCGGGACGACCTAGGCCTGTCAGTCGCGGAACGACCTAGGGGCGGACGCTTTTTGCGATTGCGACCGCCTCGGAAGCGAGCGCGGTGACTTTGCCGTAGTCGCCAGCCGCAATCGCATCCTCAGGCGTCAGCCAGCTGCCACCACAGGCGATCACGCTCTCAACGCTCAGAAATTCCGTCAGATTGCCCGCCGATACGCCGCCAGTGGGCATGAACCGCATTTCGCGGAAGACCGAGGAAAATGCCTTGAGCATCGGCACGCCGCCAGCCAGCGCGGCAGGGAAGAACTTCACCTCGCGCAGTCCCATCGCATAGGCGCGCTGCACTTCGCCCGCTGTCATGGTGCCGGGGAAAAAGGGGATGCCTTCGGCAAGGCAGTATTCGGCGATATTGTCGACAAGGCCGGGGCAGACGATAAACTGCGCGCCGCTCGCGACAACGGATTTCGCCTGATCGAGCGTCAGCACCGTGCCTGCGCCGACAGCCAGCCCTTCGGTTTGCGCAAGGATCGCTTCCATTCCCGCCTGCGCATTGTCGCTGCGAAGCACGACTTCGATCACCGTCAGCCCGCCTGCTGCAAGCGCCTGCGTCACTGCCACAGCCGTCGCCGGATCATCCTCAGCCACCAGCGGGACCACAGGAGCGGACTGGAGGCGGGTCGAAAGATCGGTGCTCAAATGCTGTCTCCGGCGAATAAACGATGCGTCCGCTGCGATAGGGCGTTTCATTGCTGTCAGCAATTGGCCTCGACAATTGGTCAGTATCGAAACCTGCCCGTGTTCGCCTAGGTGGCGCACGAACTGTCCCGCTGCCCCTTGCGCGCCACGCGCCGCAGCGTCATGGGACTTCGCAAACGAGAACGGAGAACACCAGCTATGCGCCAGATTGACCATTTCATCGTCGGCGACAGCCCCGCGCCAGTCCGCAAGCACCAGATCTGGAACCCCTCGACGGGAGAGGTTCAGGCCGAGGTTGCGCTGGGCGATGCCGCGCTGCTTGAACAGGCGGTGGCGACCGCGAAAAAAGTCCAGCCGGCATGGGCCGCGACCAACCCGCAAAAACGCGCGCGCGTCATGTTCAAGTTCAAGGAACTGATCGAGGCGAACATGCAGAGCCTTGCCGAGCTGCTTTCCAGCGAGCACGGCAAGGTCGTCGACGATGCCAAGGGCGACGTGCAGCGCGGTCTTGAAGTGATCGAATACGCCTGCGGCATCCCGCAGGTGATGAAGGGTGAATACACGCAAGGCGCAGGCCCGGGCATTGATGTGCTCTCGGTCCGCCAGCCGCTCGGCATTGGCGCTGGCATCACCCCGTTCAACTTCCCCGCGATGATCCCGATGTGGATGTTCGGCATGGCCTGCGCGGCAGGCAACGCCTTCATCCTCAAGCCTTCCGAACGCGATCCCAGCGTGCCGGTCCGCCTTGCCGAACTGTTCGTCGAAGCAGGCGCACCCGAAGGGCTGTTGCAGGTCGTTCACGGTGACAAGGAGATGGTGGACGCGATCATCGACCACCCCGATATCCCTGCGATCAGCTTCGTCGGCTCGTCCGACATCGCGCATTACATCTACAAGCGCGGTGCCGAGCAGCACAAGCGCGTGCAGGCATTTGGCGGCGCGAAGAACCACGGCATCGTGATGCCCGACGCCGATCTCGACCAGGTGGTGAACGATCTTGCGGGCGCCGCTTTCGGTTCGGCCGGCGAACGCTGCATGGCGCTGCCGGTGGTGGTTCCGGTCGGTGAGGACACAGCCGAACGGCTCAAGGAAAAGCTGATCCCTGCGATCCACGCGCTGCGCGTGGGTGTCTCGACCGACGCAGACGCACATTACGGTCCGGTGGTCACGCCCGAACACAAGGCGCGCATCGAACAATGGATCACCACTGCCGAGGAAGAAGGCGGCGAGATCGTCATCGGCGGTCGCGGCTTCAACCTTCAGGGCCACGAAAAGGGCTTCTTCGTCGGCCCGACGCTGATCGATCACGTCACGCCCGAGATGAGCTCCTATCAGGAAGAGATCTTTGGTCCCGTGCTCCAGATCGTGCGCGCCAAGGACTTCGAGGAAGCGGTGCGTCTGCCGAGCGAGCACCAGTATGGCAACGGCGTCGCGATCTTCACCCGCAACGGCCACGCCGCGCGCGAATTTGCGAGCCGCGTCAACGTCGGCATGGTCGGCGTGAACGTGCCTATCCCCGTGCCGGTGAGCTACCACTCCTTCGGCGGGTGGAAGCGCTCGGGCTTTGGCGACATCGACCAATACGGCACCGAGGGCCTCGCCTTCTGGACCAAGAACAAGAAGATCACCCAGCGCTGGCCCGACGGCGGCGGTGACGGCTCGAACGCCTTCGTCATCCCGACCATGGGGTGATAG
>JAYPMZ010000164.1:2971-3759 GCA_038130205.1 Erythrobacteraceae bacterium
CCCGGCCCGGCGGGTGCGGGCGGCTACTCCACCAA
This sequence comes from Erythrobacteraceae bacterium, assembly GCA_038130205.1. GTDB lineage: Bacteria > Pseudomonadota > Alphaproteobacteria > Sphingomonadales > Sphingomonadaceae > Erythrobacter. Next base: position 3,007 of record JAYPMZ010000164.1, read on the forward strand.
TGACACGCGCTGGCGCCTGCCCTTCCGGTAATTTGCGGATTCGCAGACAGGCTCCCCCCGTACAGCTTCGCGCAAGCCCGAGCGCGGCGTGGCGTCGCGGCGGGTGCTGTATGCTCGTGGGACGAGCGGCTAGATCAGCGAACGGCAGGAGTGGGGTGAAAAGCGGACGTTGGACCTCATGAGCTTTCAGGTCCAACCTTGGTATGCGGTGGATTGCGTGAAATTACTTCCAAGCAATCCCAATCCGTCGCGATCATATAGCTAAAGTATGGTTCTTCCGTGCCATGTATCCACGCAAGCGGACTTTCCTTTTGCCACATATGCCCGCGCACACGAAATGTGGTCTGAGCTGGTCGCGCTTTCTCGGCTGATGCTGCCCACAACTCAAGCAACCCTCCCTCGTCCAACACGCGAAATGCGTCGACTTGGTCGAAGGTGAACGTAACGTTCGCTTGCTTCTCCTTTGAACTGAACATGGCCGTGAGGATGCGATCTTCCGACAAAGCGACCGTATGCAATGTCAACTGATCGTTCTCAACTTCAGTCGCCCAAGGCGCGAACTCCACTCCAGTCGCAGCGAGATCCAGGACTTTATAACCTTCAGCCATGGCTTATCTTAGCAGCCGGACTTCTAACCGCAATCGGGTCGTAAGCGGGCCTTCCGCTTGGCGGCAAAAGAACCAAAGAGCGGTCGCGACCCAAGGCCATTTCCTACTGGCGCTCTTTCGTGGCATGGCAGCGTGCATGAACTGC
>JAYPMZ010000164.1:3769-5741 GCA_038130205.1 Erythrobacteraceae bacterium
CGTCCGGCATGACCGATCTGATCTGCGCCACTGATGACACGGGCGGGCCCGAGATCTTCGCTTCCCTGCAAGGCGAAGGGCCGAGCATGGGTGTGCCTGTCGCCTTCCTGCGCCTGTCGCGCTGCAATCTCGCCTGCGTGTGGTGCGACACCGCCTACACCTGGCGCTTCGAGGAGGACGAGCGCCCGCACCGCGACGACACGCACTACGAGCGCAAGGCCAACCAGTTCGCGCTCACTCCTGCCGAAGCTGCGGAGCGGATTGCGGCGCTGGGGCAAAAGCGCCTCGTCATCACCGGCGGCGAGCCGATGTTGCAGGCAGGCGCGCTCGCGGAAATGCTGGAAGCGCTCGATGCGCTGGTGCCGGGCATGGATATCGAGATCGAGACCAACGGCACTGCCAAGCCTCCCGCGCGGCTCGACATCCGCGTCGACCAATTCAACGTCAGCCCCAAGCTCGCCCATTCGGGCAATCCGGCGCAGCTGGCGCTCGTGCCCAAGGTGCTCGACTTCTACGCCGCCGATCCGCGCGCCTTCTTCAAGTTCGTGATCGCCGAGCCTGAAGATGTTGAGGAGGTGCGCGAGCTGCAGCGCATCCATCGCTTTGCGCCCGGCCACGTGTTCCTGATGCCCGAGGGAACGCGTTCCGAAACTCTACGCACTCGCGAAAGCTGGCTCAGCGGGCTGTGTCTCGAACAGGGATTCCGCCTTTCCGACCGGCTGCATATCCATCTTTACGGAGACAGTCGGGGGACTTAAGACTGTTCGCAGGGGGACATTGTTGGTGGACATATTCATTTCCTACTCGCGGAACGACCGCGAGCGAGTCAATTTCATCGCCAAGGCACTCGAGGCGGAGGGGTATTCGGTCTGGTGGGACCGCGACATCCGCGCGGGCGAGGAATTCGACCACGTTATCGACAAGGCGATCAAGCAGTCCAAGGCCATCGTCGTCATCTGGTCCAAGGACTCGACCCGCTCGAACTGGGTCAAGGAAGAGGCCGAGGACGGGGTCGAAGAGAACAAGCTCGTTCCCGCGCTGATCGACAATGTGACCATCCCGCGCGGTTTCCGCCGTATCCAGGCAGCAGAACTGCAAGACGCCGCCGACAATCCCACGCTCAGCCGCAACTGGCCCGAGTTTCTCGACAGCGTCCACAAGATCGCAGGTCGCGCGCAAAGCACCGGAAAGGCTGCGGCATCCGTTCCCGCTCAGGAAGCAGCACCGCAGGCCTTTGCGCAAACGGCGCCGACGCCCAGCCACTCACCCGCAGCATCGCCGCGCACATCGGACGAAGCGCCTGCATGGAAGCGGTTTGTCCCGATCGGGGCGGGCGTCCTTGCGCTGTTGGTGGCAGGCTATTTCGCGATGCAGTTCTTCACCGGGCCGCGCACCCCGCCGCCGCCAGAGGACATGACCCCGGTCGTGCTCGGCATCTATCCGAGCGACAGCTTCGGCATTGATCAGGCGGACGGGCTCAAGGCCGCCTTCAACGACACGACGGGCGTCCAAATCCGCGACCTTGCCGCACCGCTCGACGACATGAAGAGCCGCAATGCGCCCGAGCTGATCGAGGGCCTGCGCACCAATCTGGAAAAGAGCAATGTGGTCGCCATCGTCGGCCCTTCGATCACCGAGTTCACACCCGAGGTGCTGCGCACCGTGGGCCGGATGGTCGGCTCGGCGCGGCGCAGCTTCGATACGCTAAAAGCCGAGCTCGAGCGGGAAGTGGGCGCCGACGACCTTCGCCGGGAACTCCACAACGCGCGCATCATGGAAGACGCCAAGCGCCTGCAAGAGGATCTGAAGGGCGCAGAGCAGTCCTTCAAGGCGCTTGGGCAGAACACCAAGGCGGAGCTCGCGGCGGCGCAGGACGCCCTCCATTCCCCCCCCGCGGTGGGGCCCCCCCCCGCGGGGGAGCCCGCATCTTCCGAGGGGGGGGCGGCGGGGGACGAGAAGACCACGGCTGGGG
>JAYPMZ010000165.1:0-3375 GCA_038130205.1 Erythrobacteraceae bacterium
CCTTGCGGGCGTGGCTTCGCTGGCTTTCGCCGCCATGGCGTTGAGCGCTCCGGCACAGGCTGACGACGAAGAAATCAGCTATGGCGCGGTCGAGCTCAAGGACCTTGAGCGCGGCAAGGAAACGCTGTCTGCCGATCGCGGCTATATTTTCATGCAGGGCCCTGTCCGTTTGACGGGCATGTTCTTCAAGACACCCAATGCAGAAGACATTGCCGAATACGAGGAGGAATGGCGCGAGGCGCTTGAGAAGGAGCAGGAGAAGTATCCGCGCCAGCTCGAACGCTGGGAAGCGCGTGTAGAGCGGGCTCGCCGCAGCGGTGATGACCGCGGGCTCGAAAAGCCTGAAGAACCGACCGAGGAAAACTTCTCGATCGGCTCGATCGAAATGCGTCACTGGCTGGTGATCGGGCCGCAATATGTGTTCGACAAAGGCGATCGCCCGAGCGGAGAGGACTATTACGAGTACCTCCACGCTGTCGAGCCTGGCGAATACACCTATTACGGTCCGGTCTTCTACGCCGGGAACGCCTTCACCGGCTCATGCTATTGCATGGGATCGGTGAAGTTCGAGGTCAAAGCGGGCGAGATCACCTCGATCGGCGACATGTTGCTGGAACGCTGGGCGGGCAATGACGCGATGCGTCAGGCCAGCGCATTCTGGGAAGCGGATGACGAGCGTGTGGTCGAGCCGATCGACTACACAGTGCCTGCGGTCCTGCACGAATTGCCGGTGGTCCAGGCTGACTTCCGCGCCGCAGGCAAGATGAACAACCACTTCCAGGCACGGGTTCTGCGCTTGCCGCCGATGTCGGGCGTGCTGCGCTACGACCGCGACACGGTGATCGATGTGAAGCAGGAGATCGCAATGGCCGAAGCACAGGCACAGGCCGAGGCAGAAGCACGCGCCAAGGCCGAAGCAGAGGCGGCTGCCGCTGCCGCAGTAGAAGTGCCCGAGCCGGTTGAAGCCGCGCAGGCCGACAGCGAAGTCACGCCAGAAGCCTGACGTTCGCAGCGAACACAAAAAAGGCCGCCGCAGCGTGATGCTGCGGCGGCCTTTTTGTTTGCTTTGCAGTAGAGCTTAGGCGGCTTTTTCGCCCGAGAACGGCATCGCGCCGAATGCGCCGGCGTTGACGTTGCCGGTGAGCTTGCCATCAGCGACGGTTGCTTCGCAGTCGAGCGTCATCGGCATCGGCACGGTCATGTTCATTTTCCAGCTAAGCTGGTTGCCGTCGACCTTGCCGTCTTCGACGTCCATCGAGCCCATGCCACCGGCCATGTTGCCGCTGAACGTGCCGTCGCCATTGTCGACCACGGTGAAGGTGCCCGACTGGTCGCCCATGGGGCTTTTGACGGTGGTGTTGTAGGTTCCGGATACTTCAGACATTTGCCTATCTCCTCAGGTTACCAGGGCCCGAAAGCGGGCTGGCTTGCCTTGCGTTCTGGCACGTAGAACGGGGGCGTTCAACTATTAACATCGTTGTAAATGAAGAGGGCGGAGAGCCGCTCGAAAGCGGCCTCCGCCCTGCTTCTCAAGTCTCGCGTTGACTGCGGACGGCGGGTTTATTCGCCGCCTTCCATCTCGCGAACTTCGATCGGCATGCCGAGCGGTTCGAGCTGGCTCTGCACCACCGATGCATCTCCGACGATCACCCAGACGAAGTCATTGACGTCGAGTGCGCCGCGCGCTGCCGCGTCGAGGCTGTCGGCGGTCTGTGCCTGATACTTGGCGACCAGACCTTCGTAGTAATCGTCGGGACGGTCGAACAGCGCGAGGCTCTGCATCGCACCGAGCACCGAGCCCGAGGTTTCGAAACGGCCCGGCAACTCGCCGATTTCCGAGGCGACGTTGCGGGTCAGTTCTGCCTCGGTCACGCCGTTGGTGGTGAGGAACTCGGTCACTTCGCGCTTCATTTCCGCGACCGAATCGCCGGTGCGGTCGGCCTGAACACCGCCCGAGATCGCGTAGATTACCGCGTTCTCATAGGCCTGCGGACCGCCGCGCACGCCGTAGGACCAGCCTTTGTCTTCGCGCAGGTTCATGTTGAGCCGCGCAAGGAAATTGCCGCCGAGCGAGTTGTTGGCGTTGGAGAAATCGACCCACGCCGGATCGCTTGCATCAAGCGGCGTGACCTGCGCGCCGAGAATGAAGCTCTGCGGCGAGTTCGGGCGGTTGATCAGGACGATCCGGCCGCCTTCGGTCTCGGTCGGCAGGCTGGAGAAGTCTTTGGTGCCCTTGGCGGTTGCCGGAGCGGTCCAGTCACCGAAAGCGGCGTTCAACTGGGCCACAACTTCGTCCATCGGCAGGCTCGAAATGACGAAAACCTCGCCATTGTCGGGACGGATCCAGCCGTCCTTGAACGCCACCAGATCATCGCGGGTGATTGCCGAGACGCTCTCGATAGTGGTCACCCCGCCATAGGGGGTGTCGTTGCCGAACACTTCGACGCCCAGCGCGCGGCGGGCAATGCCCTGCGGCGAGCGCATCTGCGAACGGATGCCGGTGACGGTCTGTGCCTTCACACGCTCAAGGTCGCTTTCGTTGAAAGCGGGTTCGCGGACGATTTCCGCAAACAGATCGAGCGAAGGCGCCAGATTGGCCGAGAGCGCGCTCAAGGTGAAGCTCGAACGGTCATCGCCGCCGCCGGTCGAAATGTTGACGCCCAGACGCTCGCGCGCTTCGGCGATTTCCTGGCTCGACATCGAAGCCGTGCCTTCGTCGAACAGGCCAAGCGTGAGCCCTTCGAGTCCGCGCATAGTGGCCGGATCAGCCGCGCTGCCCGCATCGAAGGACAGCGTGACATAGGTCGCCGGAACCGCGTCGCGCTGCGCGTAGGTCAGCTGCATACCATTGGCGAGCGTGGTGCGGTGAAGCTCGGGGAATTCGAGCGACGCCATGCCGTCGATGGCCGGAGCAGGACGCTCGACCGAAACGGTGATGGTGTTGTCGGCGGGGCCTTCGTCGGAGGCTTCTTCCGCACCGCCAACGCTGGCGGCTTCCTCGTATTCGGCATCGCGTTCGCCGGGTTCGAGGATCAGCGTAAAGGCGGGACGGGTCATCCATTTCTGCATCGCCGCCTGCACGTCGGCAGGGGTGATCGAGGCGTAGAGTTCAAGCTGGTTGACCGCGAAATCGGGGTCGCCTGCCAGCACTTCGCCGCGTGCAAGCGCAACCGCCTTGCCGCCGAAACCGCCGACCTGTTCCAGCCCGCGGATCGTGCCTGCAAGATTGGTGGTCGCTGCGCGGCGCACTTCGTCCTCGCTCGGACCTTCGGCGATGAATTCGGCGATCAGTTCGTTGAGGCGCGTTTCGAGCGCTTCGAGTTCCACGCCGTCGCGCAAAGTGGCGCTGACGTTAAGAACGCCGACGCGCTGGAA
>JAYPMZ010000165.1:3385-5625 GCA_038130205.1 Erythrobacteraceae bacterium
TCGAGACGGCTGGAGGCGAGACCGCCGAGGATCTGCGTGCCGATGTTGAGCGCGGCGAGTTCTTCGCTGGTGATGCCCGGAGCGGGCCAGAGCAGATCGACCGTTGTCGCTGCGACCTGATCGTGCATGACCTTGCGCACCGGCTCTGCCAGCGTGGGAATGTCGGCCGCAGCCGGTGTGTTGACCGGGCCGCGCGCAATCGGGCCGAACCACTTTTCGACCAGCGGGCGGGCTTCTGCGGCGTCGATATCGCCTGCAAGCACCAGTGTGGCGTTGTTGGGGCCGTATTTGTCGCGGAACCAGTTCTGCACCGTTTCCATCGAAGCCGCGTCGAGGTCGGCCATCGAGCCGATCACCGAGTGGTTATAGGGGTGGCCTTCGGGAAACAGCGTTTCGAGGATTTCGTAGAAAACGAGACCACCGGGCTGGTTGTCGCCTTGACGCTTTTCGTTCTGGACGACGCCGCGCTGGTTATCGAGCTTCTCCTGCGTGACTGCGCCAAGCAGATAGCCCATGCGGTCGCTTTCGAGCCACAGCGCGCGTTCCAATGCGGGGCGGGGCACCGTCTGGAAATAGTTGGTGCGGTCGAAATTGGTGGTGCCGTTGTAATCGGTCGCACCCATTTCCGCGAGGTACTGGAAGTAGTCGGCAGGCGCGTTTTCCGAACCGTTGAACATCAGGTGTTCGAACAGGTGGGCAAACCCGGTCTGGCCTTCCGGCTCGTCCTTGGAGCCGACATTGTACCACACGGCGACGCCTACGATGGGCGCCTTGCGATCTTCGTGGACGATCACGGTGAGGCCGTTTTCAAGCTCGAATTGCTCGTAGGGGATCTGCACCTGTGCGACGAGATCGGTGAGATCGCCGGTTTCTTCTGCGGCCGCCTCGGCGTGGTGATCGGCAAAGGCCGGGGTGATCGGCGCGGCGAGCGCAATGCTCATCGCGGTCAGGCTGGCCGTGGCAAAACGAAGCTTCATGAATGGACCCTCCGGTAAGGAAAATGGCTCTGGTGTGAGTAAGATAGGCGTTTGAATGATATAGGCGAATTATCGCGCGTTCGTAACCGTGCGCGTGCTGCTCGCATGAACGCGCACATCGTCCTCCCAGAAGCGCACCGGCTTCAACTGGTGATCGACGTATAGCTGCATTTGATCGGTGTAATGCTTTGAACCCGGGCGCGTGGTGGCCGCGCCAAAGGGCTGGATCGAGCGCGAGAAGACCTTGCCGCCATCGGCAGGCCATTCGACCCACTGGATGAAGCTATCGCCATGGACGAGGCTCAGTCGTCCGTCGTCATCGACCTGCCAAGTGGTCGATGCGCGCAAAGTGTCGGAGCCACCGTCGAGCGGGAGATCGACATTGCCCTGTCGCAAACGCAGCAACTCGCTCATCGGCGGGTCGATCCGTCCGAAATGCGTCATCAGATGCTCGCGGCTCTTGCGCAAATATTCGCCCATGTCGGGCGCTTCGTCGGCGGTCTTGTTGTTGTATTCCGCGCTCATGAAGTCGCGGATCATCAACAGCGCGAGCGCGTCTGCCGCACCGACATTGTCGGCGGTGAAATCCCACGTCAGCAGCAGATCGCGTGCCTCTTTCAATTCGGCATCATCGCCCGGATCGAAGGCTTCGAGCTCGTCATACATGTCCGCAACATAGCCTGCGCGCTCGTAAGCGGTGTCGTATTTGATGCGCTCCAACTCGGCGCGGGTCAGCGGGCCTTCGGTTTCACTGAGCAGCCTGTAAGCGCGGCGCGAGCGGTTGGTCTGCTTCAGTTCTACGCCGAGGATTGGCGAGAAGTCATCGGGGTTCAGATCGCTGCCCGCACCTGCAGCGGTGTAAGGCGAATTGTTGGCGTTGTAGAGCCAGCCCGAGGCCGGATTTATGAGCTTGGGAAGTTCTTCGTAGTCGACCGTCCCCTCCCAGATCAGTTCGGATCGGGTCCCGTCGAGGATGCCGCGCCAGTTGGCTTTCGCAGCCTCGGGCCGGTCGGGCAGGGCGGCGTTATAGACGTAGGCGATGTTACCGAGCCGGTCGGCGTAGATGAAATTGGTCGAGGGGATCGCAAGCCGCGAAAGCTGGCCCTGCCATTCTTCCAAGTTCTTCGCCTTGTTGAGCCGGTAGTAGGCGTCGAGCTGGTCGAGCTTGCCCATCCCGCCATAGCGGACCGCGAAATAGCCCTTGTCGTTCTTGATCACCGGGCCGTGGACGCTGCGATAGATGGTGCGGCTGATCGGCAGCGT
>JAYPMZ010000166.1:0-335 GCA_038130205.1 Erythrobacteraceae bacterium
GTCTCGATCCGCGCAAGCGGACTGCCGAGAATCTGACGCGCCGCACGGTCCACGCCAAATCTTGCCCAATTGCCGAAAGTGTTGGCGACCTGACATTGCACAGGACCGATATTGCTAACCCCAAAATTCACCCGGTCGCCCGCCAGTGCAGACAGCTGTACTGTACCTAGCTGGGTGCATCCCGGGGCGACATAGGAATCGGGCAGAGGCGCAAACCGGGCCCCGGCTGCGCCGAGCTGGGTCAGACACGCGGCGTCTTCTGGCCGCGAAGCCGGGGCTCGCGGAGTCGTCGGAAGCAAGGCCGGAGCGCGCGAATAGCCGCCATTGGTTGCAGG
>JAYPMZ010000166.1:352-5499 GCA_038130205.1 Erythrobacteraceae bacterium
CGCCAGATGCTGTGGCGGTCCGCCCACCGTCGCTTGTCGGGATAAAAGACCCGCATCCCGCCAGCGCAAGCGCGGCGAGAGCCGTGGCTGTCATTTTGCTGATCGCTAGGTGTTTCATACCTAGGGATCATTACAAGACAGTGGTTAACACCGAGGTAACGCGCATCCCTGATGAGCGGTCGGCACAAGGCTAAGGGTTGTTGCGTAGGTGAGGGCTAGGGCAGTTCCTCGGCAACCTGTTCCCACAGTTCGATCTTCACCCCGTTCGGATCGAGCAGCCATGCGAATTTGCCGTAACCCTCATCGACGGAACCGAGGATTTCGACGCCCTTTTCCTTCAGCCCGGCAACGAAGCCGTCGAGATCGTGGACGCGCAGGTTGATCATGAAGCCGCCGACGCCCGGCTTGATATATTCGTCATCCTTGAAGTGGCTGATCAGCGCATAGGGATTGGGCTTCGGATCATCGCCAAAGGCAAATTGCGGCCCGTATTCACCATCGATACCCAGCACTTCGCGATACCATGCCCGCGTCGCTTCGGGGTCTGCCGCTACGTAGAATACACCGCCCAATCCGGTTACTCTGGGGCCCGAAATTCTCGGTCCGCTCGCTTCGCTCATGTCATATCTCCCTTTGCCGGAGGCGTAGCATGGCGCAAACCGACACACGGGGGAAGGGCGGGTTCAGGTTGCGGCCTTAGCTCGCAGGCCGAGCCGTCGGGTTGCGACCCTTGGTCATTTTGCTGACCAGAATAATCGCCACCCACGACGCGATGAAGCCCGGCACGATTTCGTACAGACCTTCGCCGCCCATGAAGCTGGCGTTCCAGCCCATCGCAATCCACACACCGACGACGCCCGCCCCGATGACGAGTCCTGCAACAGCACCTGCGCCGGTCATGCCGCGCCACGTCAGTGCGAGGACTATCAGCGGGCCAAAGGCGGCACCAAAGCCCGCCCATGCGTTGGCGACGAGGCTTAGAACTTCACTATCGGGGTTGCGGGCGAGGAAGATCGCGACAATCGCTACTATGGCAACGCTGACGCGGCCAACGGTCACGGCTTCCTTCTCGCTCGCCTGTTTGCGCAGGAAGAGGCGGTAGAAATCCTCAGTGAGCGAGCTGGACGACACCAGCAACTGCGAAGAGATCGTGCTCATGATTGCGGCCAGCAGTGCGGCGAATAGGAAACCGGTGATGAGCGGGTGAAACAGGAGGTCGGCCAGAATGATGAAAATCGTCTCCGCGTCCTCGACCACCAGACCGTTCCGATCGGCATAGGCGCGGCCCGCTAGGCCCATCGCCACTGCACCGACGAGGCACACGGCCATCCACGACAAGCCCCAGTTGCGCGCACGAGCGACGCGCTTGACGCTGTCGATTGCCATGAAGCGCACGATGATATGCGGCTGGCCGAAATAGCCCAGCCCCCAAGTCACCGCGCTGATAAAGCCAAGCAATGTCAGTCCTTCGGTAAGCGAGAGGAATCCGGGAACGTCGACATCGGTGAGCGTCCCGCCCGCTTCTCCGCCGCTGCCGAACATCACCACCAGCGGCATCACGATAAGCGCAAGCATCATGATGATCCCTTGCACGAAGTCGGTAAGGCTCACCGCGAGAAAGCCGCCGACCATGGTATAGGCAAGCACCACCATCGCCGTGATGACGATACCCCACATGTAATCGCTCATGAAGGCATCGGGCAGGATGCCGGCAAAGGCTGTTTCGAACAGCTTGCCGCCGGCAACCAGGCTGGCGGCGGTATAGACCGAGAAGAACACCACGATCACAACTGCCGAAACCACCCGCAGCATGGTCGCATTGTCGGGGAAGCGGTTGGCAAGGAACTGCGGGATAGTGAGCGCATTGCCATAACTTTCGGTCTGTTCGCGTAGACGCGGGGCAACGATGATCCAGTTTGCGACTGCGCCCACGAACAGGCCGATGCCGATCCATGCCGCACTCAGCCCCGTCAGATATAGCGCGCCGGGAAGCCCCAACAGCAGCCAGCCCGACATGTCCGATGCGCCCGCGCTCAGCGCTGCGACGGCGGGCGGCAAATTGCGGCCTGCGAGCATATAGCCCTCTGACGTGTCAGTTGATTTACGCCAAGCGTAAAGCCCGATGCCGAGCATGAGGACGAAGTAGGCGGCGAGTGAGAGAAGCGTTGCTGTGTTCATATTGCCGGGCTGGGTATCAAACGTAGAGCGCTGTGGCCACTGCGCGCAGGAAATTCGCAAGCTCGCGTCGGGAATTACCGCTGACGGCATAGCCTGTTTCAAATTAATGTGACCGCTTGCAACATTCCTACGCTTTACAAACGGCTCGCGGGTTCCTTCATTGGGTGCAGACCAAACAAAGAACAGGAATTCCAAATGACCCAATCGCAGCGTTTCACCGGCAAGACCGTTATCGTCACCGGCTCTTCGACCGGAATTGGCGAGGGCATTGCGCGGCGTTTCCACGATGAAGGCGCGAATGTCGTCATCAATGCCCGCAACGCGGAAAAATGCGCCGCCGTCGCCGAAACTTTCGACCCTGCGCGGGTGCTTGTGGTGGCTGGCGATGTCAGCAAGAGCGCCTTTGCCGACGAGATTATCGGAGCCACGGTCGAAAAGTTCGGCGCGCTCGATGTGGTGGTCAACAACGCCGGCGTGGGCGGCTCATCGATGCTGCACAAGACTGACGATGCCGAGATCGACCGTATTATCGACATCAATGTGAAGGGCGTGATCTACATGTGCCGTGCAGCGATCCCGCACCTCAAAGCGACCGGTGGTTCTATCATCAATATCTCCAGCGTTTCGGGGATCGGCGGAGATTCCATGCTGCCGGTGTACAACGCATCGAAGGGTGCGGTGACCAATCTGACGCGCGGATTGGCTCTGCAAGTAGGCGGTATGGGTGTGCGCGTGAATGCGATCAACCCCTCGATCACCCGGTCTGATATGGTTGATGGCATCCTCGACAACCAGCCGATGGTCGATGCCTTCATGCGCCGTGTCGCACTGGGCCGCATCGGCGAGCCTGAAGACATCGCCGGCGCAGCAGCCTTCCTCGCGAGCGAGGATGCGAGCTTCATCACGGGTGTGAACCTGCCTGTGGATGGCGGGGTTACCGCCAGCAACGGTCAGCCGAACTTCCTTGCCATTGCGCAGGGACGCTAAAGGAAAACGGCGGCTGATCCGGCGGTATTGTGGCCTCTTTAGGTAAACCCACGTGCCCGGGCTTAAGTTTTTAACATGCGAGTCTTTCGGCTTCGGCTTGAGGAAAATACCCGCTTATTTCAAAGTTGTGTGAAGCAACTTGGGACGGCCATGGCAGAAAGTTGGCGAATTCGGTCTTAACCATGAGCCTTGGTTGGTTTTGTTCTTACAGGCTCAAATATAGACCGTCAGTCTTGCCGCACATTTCGGTGCATTTGCAATTGCGCCTGTGTGTGGGGAGTCATGGCTATGACATTTTGGAAAGCGTTCGCTGACGATACGTCCGCCAACGTTATAGCGATCAGTGTCGCATTGTTCGTGCCGATCGTCGCGCTCGTCGGCGCAGCGCTGGACATGAGTGTCGCCTATACGACACAGGCCAAGCTCCAGAATGCCTGTGACGCAGGTGTACTTGCCGGACGGCAGTCGATGGACGGCGGAAGGTTTCTCAACCGCGACCGGACCGAGGCGGAAAACTACTTCGAGTTCAACTTCCCCGACGGCACGCACAACGCCACAAACATCCAGTTTGCGATTGACCAGGACGAGGACGACGACCTTGAGTTGGTTGCGTCCGCATCCGCCGACCAACCAACCGCCTTGATGCGGATTTTCGGCTATGACGCGATACCTGTTTCGGTCGAGTGCACCGCACGGCGCGATCAGTTCGATAGCGACATCGTGCTGGTGCTCGACGTAACCGGCTCAATGGCAAATGCACCCAGCGGTGGCGGTTCGGATGCCAAGATCGAATTGTTGCGTGAAGGGGCGAGGGGGCTCTACCGAGCGCTCGAAGGCGATAATCTCGGGACGATCCGCTATAGTTTTGTGCCCTATTCGCACACGGTCAATCCGGCGAGCTCCCTGCGCAACCGTGATATTATTCGCGAGCAGACCTACATTTCGGATTCAGGCGGCAACAAGCTGGTCCATATCAATGAATCGCAGTGGAATATCGGCAATGGCGGCGGCAATACCGGCGGCAACACCCAGAATTTCCGCACCAGCGGGATCGGTTGCATCGAGGAGCGCCCGAGCCGCGGCGAGGATCACGATCCGGCCGAATATACCGACACGATCACACTTCAGGACGTTGACGACACTCCGGCCAATGCCAATGACCGCGACAATCAATTCGGGCGCTATGATCCGCTCGCGCATGATCGCCGTGGCTCTGCCGTTTCGGGCGGAGTCCAATATTACTACGTGCACGACCGTTGGATGCAGACCGGTTGCCCGGCAGAGGCAAAGAAGCTGGCGGAGTATTCGAGCGAGACAGCGTTCGACACAGCAGTCGATGAAGCCACAGCGCGCGTAACCGGCGGGACCTACCACGACATAGGAATGTTGTGGGGTTTGCGCTTCATCTCGCGCGACGGCTTCTTTGCCGCGGATAATCCCGCAACTCGTGACGGGATTGCGGTCAACCAGCACATTATTTTCATGACCGACGGCAAGCTCGATACCGGTTCGAGCCTCTACTCTGCCTATGGCGTCGAGGGAATCCAAGGGCGGACAAACGGCGGGTGGACGCTCGACGGGTTCCATATCTCGCGCTTCGAATCCGCCTGTAACTTGGCGAAATCGATGGGCGTCACGGTGTGGGTCATCGCGCTCGATGTGTCAGATACCGACGACATTCGTCCTTGCGCAACCACGGATGAAAACTTCTACATTTCCGATGGTTCCGACCTCGAAGCCGTGTTTGCCGAAATTGGCAACGGTATCGGCTATCTGCGGCTTACGAAATGACGGAGCTTAGCATGGTGTTAGGATCACTCTGGAGCGACGAGCGCGGGGTCAGCATGGTGGAGTTCGGCTTCATCGCTCTGCCGCTATCGGTCATCATGATGGGCGGGTTGGAAATGGGGCATCAGTCCTATGTCCGGTCGCAATTACAAGGATCGCTTTCAGATATTGCGCGGCTTGCCTCGGTCGAGGAC
>JAYPMZ010000167.1:0-2098 GCA_038130205.1 Erythrobacteraceae bacterium
CAGCAAGCAGCAGCACCGCCAGTCCGGCCCCGCCGACGAGCGCACGCAGCAATCCGTTGTTCCAGTTGATCCCGCCAAGCCCGCGTGCCGGGGCCCCGCGATACTCCCGCGCAGAGGCGGGGTCGGTCACAAGCTGGTCGATCACATTCGCCAGCCGGTCGAGATGACCCTCGACCGGGGGCGAGAGTGCGTCGAACCAGTGCGGCACGCTCATGAAATATTCGAGGCTGCCCTGCGGCATGACGTCTTCGATGCGGAAGGGGATAATTGGTAGCCCGCGATTCACCGCACGCTCGACTTCGCGCAGGATTTGCGGGCTGGCATTGGCGTTGTTCGAAAACACCAGCAGGAAGACATCGGCGGTGTTGATCCCGTCGATGATCGCCTGGCCCCACTCGGTTCCCGGCACGATATCGCGCGGGGCGACCCAGCAGCGGTGGCCGCGCTCCTCCAGCAACGCCACCGCGAGGTTGGCGATATTGTGGTCCTTCGAAGAATAGCTGACGAAAACCTGCGCCATACGCCCCCTTTGCGCGTGCCCTTACCGGCTTCATACCATGCGCAATCCTGATTGAGATGTGAACACCAAGCTTGTGAAGCCTGTGTTGCTGGGGCAGGGGCGGGGCGATGGAACTCGATATCGCCTTTGCCGGGAGCTGGCCCGAAGATGCTGATGCGGCTGCGCAGGCAGAGGCGGCTGCCGAAGCGGTGCTTGGCGTCGCGCCCGAGCTTGCCAATGCGCGGCTGTCGGCAAGCCTGCTGTTCACCGACGATGCCGAAGTCCACGCGCTCAACCGCGAATGGCGCGAGCGCGACAAGCCCACCAATGTGCTGAGCTTTCCCATGCTGGAGCGCGGGGAACTGCTCGATCTCGCGCCCGAAGGCCCGCCGGTCTTGCTCGGCGATATTGCGCTGGCGCTGCAAACCTGCGCGCGCGAGGCGGAGGAAAAGGGCGTCCCGCTCGCTGATCACGCCACCCATTTGATTGTGCACGGCCTGCTGCACCTTGCGGGTCACGATCACGTTCATTCCGACGCGGAAGCCGAGGCAATGGAAGCTCTGGAAATCGCCGCACTTGCAAAAATGGGCATATCTGACCCATATGGTGACAGACACTCAACGGAGGAAAAGTCGTAAGGGCCATGCCCGATCCCAGCAGTCCCACCGCGGGAGACGCGGAGAGTAGCAGCGGCGCCACTTCACTGTGGGCCGCGCTCAAGAAAATCGTCGGCGCCGAAGACGGCGATCGCTCGCTTCGTGCGCAGCTCGAAGAGGTGATCGACGAGCATGAGGACGAACACGAGGACGAGGCCGAGAACGACAGCGGCTCGTCCAACGGCGACCTTTCCACGGTTGAACGGCAGATGCTTCGCAATCTGCTGCATTTCTCCGAACACGATGCCGATGACGTCGCGGTTCCGCGCGGCGAGATCGTTGCTGTCGATGCGACGCTCTCGTGGAACGAACTGGTCGATCAGTTTTCCGAACACGGCCATTCGCGCATGCCGGTCTATCGGGACACGCTCGACGATGTGATCGGCATGATTCACCTCAAGGACGTTTTCCCCTTCCTCGCCAGCGGCAAGACACCGCCGCGCGACTGGACGGTGCTGATGCGCCAGCCGCTCTATGTGCCGCAAGCGCGCGGGGCGCTCGACGTGCTGGCCGATATGCGCGCACGCCGCGTGCATCTCGCGATCGTGCTCGACGAGTTTTCGGGCACTGACGGGATCATTACGATTGAGGATCTTGTCGAGGAAATCGTTGGTGAAATCGAGGACGAGCACGACGAAACACCTGAAGCGCTGATCGTGCCGATCGGCGAAGGCATGTGGGATTGTGACGCCCGTGCCGAGCTTGATGACGTGGCCGAAATGGTCGATCCGCAACTGGCCGAGGTTGCCGAAGCGGTCGATACGCTTGGGGGCATGGCGTTTGTTCTGGCAGAGGCGGTGCCGTCCGTCGGGACCGTGCTGGAACACCCCAGCGGCTGGCGGATTCAGGTCACCGACGGCGACGAGACCCATGTGAAGCGACTGCGCCTTCATGCCCCCGATACGCCGACGCCCGACCCCGTTGCAGACGAAGCCGTGCAATA
>JAYPMZ010000167.1:2108-5379 GCA_038130205.1 Erythrobacteraceae bacterium
CAATAATCGCACCTCGATCAGGAATTTTCCGATTTCCCTTCGATTTTCTGCATCCTATGGCATGGCGATTGCGTAGCTTCTGCCAAACAGGAGCATATTGACCATGCCAGCACGTCGCCTTCCTCCTCTTCGCGCTCTCGAGGCCTTCATGCGCACCGTGCGCCTTGGCTCTGCGCGCGCTGCGGCTGAAGAGATCGGGCTCAGCCCCTCTGCCTTGTCGCGGCGCATCAGCAATCTCGAAGAATTCGTCGGCAAGAAGCTGTTCACCCGTGCGCGCCAGTCGATGCAATTGACCGATGAGGGCCAGGCCTTTTTCGAAGCGGTCAATCCGCATATGGAGGCGCTGACCCGCGCGGTGGAAAGCCAGTCGGAGAATATCTCTCTGCTGCGACTGCGGTTGGGTGTGCTGCCGATGTTCGGCAGCCAGCGGCTGTTCCCGCGGCTCGGAGAATTGCGCAAGCGCCACCCGCTGCTGCACATCGACATCGACACTGCGCCGCATCTCGAAGACCGCGTCGGCGATACGCTCGATGCAGCGATTATCCTCTCGCGCGGGCCGGCCAGCGGGCTGCATGCGGTGCGGCTGGATCACAACTTCGTACACGCGATCTGTTCGCACGAACTGGCGGCGGGCATCGGGAGCACTGTGACCGAAGAGGCGCTGTCGAAACAGACCTTCCTGATTCACAACGAGCTGCCCGAAAGTTTTGCCGCGTGGAAAGCTGCCAACGATCTGGCCGATTTCGAACCGGCGGCGATTGACCATTACGATTCAGGCGCGCTCATGCTCGAAGCGTCGGCGCAGGGGCTGGGCATTGCGATCATGCATGACGACCACCTGCGACGGGCAGGCGATGCCCGGCTGACCAACCTGCCGGGCGTCGAAGTGCAGAGCCCCTACAGCTACTGGTTCGTCTGCAAGCCGACCGCGCTCGAAATGCGCCCTGTGCGGCTGTTCCACGATTGGCTGGTCAGGGCGGGGCTGTAAGCCCGGTTACACCGCCGTATCGTCGGGTACGGCGGGCTTTTGCGCCGAATAACGCACCGGCGGCACGTCATGCGCGAAATTACGGAGCGGCTTTCCCAGCGCCTCGATCAATGCCTCCTCGATCCGCCTGCGCGATTCGACACCGATGGCCTTGCGGCCCACGTAGTCGGCGGGGCTGAAAGGTTCGAGGAAGCGGATCCGCAAGTCGAACGTGCCCTTGCGCGCCAGCACCCGCTTGGCATTGTTGAGCCCGCCTTCTTCGCCGATCCAGCCGATCCATTCAGCGACCTGTCCGTAGTCGAGCAGCACCGGCTGCACGAGCACGCCGGGGGGAGGCGGTTCGAGCACGCTCAACATGCTGGTCTTGAACGGAAGCAGCGATTGGCCGTCGGTGGTGGTCCCTTCGGGGAAGACAGTAACCGCCCAATTATCGGCCAACGCCTCTTTAAGCGCATTGATCTGTTCGGCCACGCCAAGCCGGTGTTCGCGCTTCACATAGACCGTGCGGTTCATCCCCGCGAGCCAGCCGACGACAGGTGCTTTCTCAAGCTCGGCCTTGGCTACAAAAGCGGTCCCGCAGGCGCCCGCAAGGCTCAAGATGTCCATCCATGAGACGTGATTGGCGACGTAGAACACATCGCGTTTCAGATGCGTGCCTTCAACCTTTACCCGTGCGCCCGAAACCCATGCGGCATAGCGCAGGAACCACATCGGGAAGGGCGAGCCATAGGCGACGATGCGGAACAGGTAGTGCAGCGGCACGAAAATCAGGATGAGTGCGACCAGCATTGCGACCCTGCGGGTCAGCCGCAGCCAGCCTCTGATCGAGAGCGGGGTGCTTTCGCCGCGAGCGGCGGCAACACGCAGCGCCCAAGCTGCGTCTATATTCGGCGCATCGATCCCGGTCGCTTCGCCCGGATCGCTCATCAATCTTCGCCGCGCGACAGCCGCACGCCGTAAAGCTCCATGCGGTGATCTACGAGCCGGTAGCCGAGCTTCTCGGCGATCTGGCGTTGCAGAGCCTCGACTTCGGGATCGACGAATTCGACGACCTTGCCGGTTTCGACGTCGATCAGGTGATCGTGGTGCGCCTCGGGCACGGGTTCATAGCGCGAGCGGCCATCACCGAAATCGTGGCGGTCGAGAATCCCTGCCTCTTCGAACAGGCGGACGGTGCGATAGACCGTGGCGATCGAGATATTGTCATCGATCTCGGACGCGCGCTGGTGCAGCAATTCGACGTCGGGGTGGTCCTCGCTCTCCGACAGGACGCGCGCAATGACGCGGCGCTGTTCGGTGATCCGCAGGCCCTTTTCGGCGCACAACTGTTCAAGGTCGATTTTGTGGGGCAAGCGAGTGTCTCTCTCGAATGGGCAACGTTACGCCGGATTGGCCGACATAGCAGGTGAAGCCCGAGCTTTACCCAGATGGGAGCGTTTGCTCAAGTTCATGGGCACACAGCGTCCCCCGCCCGTTTTGCGATGGGGCGGGGGAACGCCGGGAACCCGGATTGCAGACGGCTTACTTGGCCTTGCGACGACCGCGACCGGCCGAAGGCTTGCGGCCCAGTCCGATCTTCTTCGCCAGATCGCGGCGCTTTTCAGCATAGTTGGGGGCAACCATCGGATAGTCGGCGGGCAGGCCCCAACGCGCACGGTATTCTTCGGGCGTCATGTCGAAATTGGTGCGAAGATAGCGCTTGAGCATTTTCAGCTTCTTGCCGTCTTCGAGGCAGACGATGTAGTCGGGCTTCACCGAAGCTCGGATCGACACAGCCGGTTCGGGCCGTTCTTCTTCGACTTCGGCTTCTTCGCCAAGACTGGAGAGTGCATTGTAGACGTTGGTAATCAGCCCCGGCACCGCTTCGACATCAACATCGTTGTTGCTGAGGTGAGCCGCGACGATATCGCTGGTTAGCGTGATGAGCGTTTCCTTCATCTCGATTTCCAAATTTTGCATGAGTTCCTCGTTTTTTATGGTTCGGATTTTTCCGATTCCTCGCGCATGGCGTAGTATACTTGTATTTGCAAGTAGGCAGAATGGTTAGCATTCTCCGTCATGCGGGGACTTCATTATAGTAAAGGTAAAGTTTTTACCGAGAATTCAAACAGCAGCTAGAGTGTTCGCCCGAAAGTAATAGCGTCGAGAGTGCCACCCGTTGCGAGCCGATAGTATTTCGGTCGCCGTCCGATGGGCTCGAAACCTGCGCTGCGTTAGAGTTGCTCGGCCGGATTGCCCTGCCGCATTTCGAGAAAAATGCGCGCCACGCCGCGTTCCCGCGCG
>JAYPMZ010000168.1:0-5353 GCA_038130205.1 Erythrobacteraceae bacterium
GAGCTTCCTCGACGCTTGCGATACCGAGGTCTGCATTTCCTACCGCGTCGGTGCAAAGTCCGCTCTGGCGGCGATGGCGATGAGCGCGGTGGCTGTGCCGACTGCTGCGGCGGCGCAGGATACTGCTGACGCCACAGACAACACATCCGCCGGGATCGACGAGCATTTCGATGAGGAGACGATGTGGATCATCGTCGGTGGGATGAAGAAGCCGGGCGAAGCCGAGTGGATCAAGGACACTCCGAAGCGCGATCATCAGGCCGGCACGAGCGCGCTGCCGGTCGAATATGAAGATACAGGCACGTCGCAATCCAAAGCGGACAAGCCGCGCAAATAGGGCTTATTTGGACGGGCGGGGGCGAACCTCGCTCAGTCCCTGCCACTCTATCATTCCGGCGATCATGTTCGCGCCTGCCATCTGGCTCGCCTCACCATCGCCGATGGTGAGCGCGATGTGGCCCGCGCCGAAACCGTCGTCCAATGTCATGTCGTAGCTGACCCACGCGCCATCGACGTAGGCGACCACCCATGCGTGCGGGATGAAGGCATTGCGCGCGCCATGATAGCGGTCGCGCGAATAGGCGAGGCCGCTGACGACGCGCGTCGGGATGCCCGCAGCGCGGGCGAGGGCGGCGAGTAGCACCGCGTCCTCGGTGCAGTCGCCCGAACGGCGTTCCCACGCGGCGCGGGCGGAGTAGTGCCCGCTGAAATCGACCTGCAACATCCGCGCGCGCACCGCTTCGCCGAGCAGCTCTAGCGTGCGGCGTTCGCTCGATCCGCGCCTTGCGATGCTTTGGGCGCGGCGCAGGATCGGGGTGTGGTCCGATTGCAGCCATGGTGCCGGCTGGGTCCAGCGCACAAGGCTTTCTGCATCGGTGGGAAGGCCGGGGCCGCATGTGCCGCAGATGTCGATCTGCGCGCCATTGTCGGTGAGCGTCACCGCCTGCTGCGCGGTCTGCGGCAGGCGTTCTGCGAGCGTTTGGGCAAGGGTGACGCGGTAGCGGATATGCCGCCGTTTTGCCCCGGCGCTGATGACATGCGGGGATTCGATCATCGGGTGACCTACTCGTCCGCCGATGTCTGCATCGGGGTCGAGGTCTTCGGACTCAACCGGCACATAGCGGAAGGGTGAACCCGGTTGGGGCTGGGTTGCACTGACCAGCAGGCCGTCCTCGCCGCGCTCGATCACGCGCAGATCGACGGGGTAATCGTCCTTGAGGATGATCCGCAAGCTGCCCGGATAGCGCGATCCTGCGGGCTGGGACACGCTGAGCGCTTCATATTCGGCAAACCGTCCGCTCGCAGGATCGAAAGCGAGGAAACGTCCCGAAAGCGGCGGATAGAGCGCCTCGGGGTCGGCAATCGCCAGCCCATCGGGGATAGTCTGGATGTAGCTTTCTTCAGCGATGGCCTTCTCGCCGATTACGCGGGTCCGGGTGATCTGCGCTGTTTCTCCGGCAATCTCCGCCAGATAGACGACACCCCCGTTCGCGGCGGAAAACTCGCCTTCGAATGCGATATGCGCGCCGCCGTTTTCGCTGGTGATCATCACGCGGGAAAAAACATCGACCTTGTCATGGCCGTCCACCGTGACTGAAATAAAGCGCCGCCGCATCGCCGTGCTGCCGTCGGCCCAGCTTTCATAGGCCTCCTCCTGTTGGCCCACGACCGTACCGTCAGGGTCCAGCACGCGCAAAACCGCCACTTCCGGCAGTGGTTCCGCCTCCTGCGCATTTGCACCACACGCGCCAGTAACTGCCGCAACAACAACGGCAATACGCGCAAATCTCGCCCTCACAGCTTGCACTCTTTGCACGGATGCATAGCTATCCTCTTGCCAGCCCATCATCGGTTCATTAGGGCCTTTGACGAGTTTCACACCCCATATTCAAGAGGGATACACATGAGCGATACTGCCGACCGCGTGCAGAAGATTGTTGTCGAGCACCTTGGTGTCGAGGCCGACAAGGTTACCCAGGAAGCCAGCTTCATCGATGATCTGGGCGCAGACAGCCTCGACATCGTCGAGCTGGTGATGGCTTTCGAAGAAGAATTTGGCGTCGAAATCCCCGACGATGCGGCTGAAAAGATCGCAACCGTCGGCGATGCGACCAAGTTCATCGAAGAGCACAAGGGCTAACGCCCCTTCTGCCCATACGCTCCGGACGCGACCTGAACGGTCGCTTCGGGGGCAAGCTTCCTCTTGCCATTAGGCCGGAGGAACATGCAGGGCTAAGACAGGCTCGGCCCTCGCGGGTTGAGCCTGTTTTCTTTTTGGAGAGTTGAATGCGCCGCGTTGTAGTCACCGGACTTGGCCTGGTCACCCCGCTGGGTGGTGACGTCGAAACATCCTGGGCAAACCTGCTCGCCGGCAAAAGCGGCGCAGGTCCGATCACCCGCTTCGATACCGAAGGGCAGAAATGCACGATCGCTTGCGAAGTGAAGGGCAAGGACCACGAATGGGGCTTCGACCCTGACAAGCGCGTAGATCACAAGGTCCAGCGGCAGGTCGATCCCTTCATCGTCTTTGGTATCGACGCCGCCGGACAGGCGCTCGAAGATGCCGGTCTTACCGACATGACGCAGGAAGAAAAAGAGCGCACCGGCTGCTCGATTGGCGCCGGTATCGGCGGTCTTCCGGGGATCGAGAGCGAGAGCATCGTGCTCCACGAACGCGGCCCCGGCCGTGTAAGCCCGCACTTCGTTCACGGTCGCCTAATCAACCTCGTCACTGGACAGGTGCAAATCAAATACGGCTTCATGGGCCCGAACCACGCAGTTGTGACCGCCTGTTCGACCGGCGCGCACTCGATTGGCGATGCCGCGCGCATGATTGCGATGGACGATGCCGACGTGATGCTCGCAGGTGGCGCGGAAAGCACCATTAACCCGCTCGGCATTGCCGGTTTTGCGCAGGCGCGCGCGCTCAACATGAGCATGAACGACCGCCCGACCGAAGCCAGCCGCCCCTATGACAAGGACCGCGACGGTTTCGTCATGGGCGAAGGCGCAGGCGTAGTCGTGCTCGAGGAATACGAGCGCGCCAAGGCGCGCGGTGCGAAGATTTACGCCGAAGTGACCGGCTATGGCCTGTCGGGCGATGCCTATCACGTCACCGCCCCTCACCCCGAAGGCAAGGGCGCAGAACTCGCCATGCGCATGGCGCTGAAAAAAGCGGGTCTGGGGCCGGGCGACATCGACTATGTCAACGCCCACGGCACTTCGACCATGGCCGACACCATCGAACTCGCCGCGGTCAAGCGCGTGCTGGGGGAAGGGCTGAGCGGCGCTTCAATGAGCTCGACCAAGAGCGCCATCGGCCACCTTCTGGGCGGCGCAGGCGCAGTGGAAGCGGTGTTCTGCATTCTCGCCATGCGTGACCAGATCGTCCCGCCCACGCTCAACCTCGACAATCCCGACGAAGGGACCGAGGGCATCGACCTTGTCCCGCACGAGGCAAAGAAGCGCGAAGTGCGCGCGGTGCTCAACAACAGCTTCGGCTTTGGCGGCACCAATGCTTCGCTGATCATGCAGAAGGTCGATTAAGCCCATGAAAAGGCTCGGCGTCATCGCCGGGGTGATCCTGGCGTTGCTGGCGGCAGGAGCGCTGTTTTTCAGCTCCTCGGTGCTCGGTGAAGCGAGCGTCGAGCGCGAAACGCCGTTCCTGATACCCGCCGGTTCCTCGCTGGGTTCAGTGGCGAACAACCTCGAAGAAGCAGGGCTTATCACCTCGGCTGACGGCTTTCTGCTGTCGGCGCGGCTGTTCGGCTCGTCCGAGCCGATTCAGGCGGGCGAATTCGCGCTCACCCCCGGCATGAGCCAGTCTGACATACTCGCCATGTTCCAGTCAGGCGATGTCATCCGCCGCTTCGTTACCATACCCGAAGGCATGCCTTCCGTGCTGGTGTGGGAGCGGCTCATGGCCGAGGAATTGCTGACCGGCGAAGTCGATGTTCCGCCCGAAGGCTCGATCCTGCCCGACACCTATGCCTTCGAACGCGGCCAGTCGCGCGCCTCGCTGATGGAGCAGATGCAGGGCGCGATGGACCTCTATCTGGCCGAGGCATGGGCCAAGCGCGGTCCAGACCTTGCGGTGGACACCATGCGCGAAGCGCTGATCCTTGCCTCCATCGTCGAGAAGGAAACCGGCACACCCGAAGAACGCGGCATGGTTGCCGGGCTGTATTCGAACCGCATCAAGACGGGGATGATGCTGCAGGCCGACCCGACGATCATCTATCCGATCACGCAGGGCAAGCCGCTGGGCCGCCGCATCCGCCAGTCCGAAATCGCGGCGGTCAACGGCTATAACACCTACACCCGCGTCGGCCTGCCCGAAGGCCCGATCACCAATCCGGGCCGCGAATCGATCGCAGCCGTGCTCAACCCCGAGCGCCACGGATACCTCTTCATGGTTGCCGACGGCACCGGCGGTCACGAGTTCAACGAAACGCTCGACGGGCACAATGCAGCAGTCGAGAAGTGGTTCGAGCTGCGCAGGCAGCGCGGAGAGATGGAGTAGGCGCTGGGATGGTTGGCAACAGCAACATGTCCCTCAACGGAAAACGGTCCTCTGCGCCGACAGCAAACAAGCGCATGCAGAGGGGCGAGATGGAGTAGGTGGCAAACCCGTTCATCCTCACCGCCGCCTTGCCAGACGACATCTACGGCTGGGCCGATGGCCTGCGTCGCACGCATTTTCCACCCGAACGCAATTACCTCCATGCGCATGTCACCGTGTTCCACGCTTTCGCGCCGTCGCTGCTGGAAGAGTTGACAAGCTATCTCCCGCAAATCGCGCGCACCTTCGCGCCGCCGCAGGCGCGCATCACCGGGCTGCTCGATTTCGGCAAGGGGACCGCGATCCGGCTCGAAAGCCCGCAATTGCTCGCCCTGCGGCGCGGGATTGCCGATCACTTCCACGGCAATCTGACCGATCAGGACCTCCACGAACCGCGCCCGCACATCACAATCCAGAACAAGGTCACCAAGGAAGAAGCGCGCGCGCTGCAGGCCGAACTCGGGCCCTCAATCGTCGAGCGCAGCTTCACCTTCGCCGCTCTGGAATTGCACCGCTACCTCGGCGGGCCGTGGGAACTGGTCAAAAGGATGCCGTTTCGCGGTCGGGAAAGCTTGTAGTATAAGCTCTTGGGCGTAAGGTCGGGGACGGCGGAAACGCTTGGCGACACGCTTGGGGGGCTCTTATGAGCGAATGGAGCGCAATTTTCGGCTGGTTTGCAGGCATCGCGCTGGTCGCGGCCATGCTTCCGCATCAGGTCCGCAATATTCGCATATTGTGCCTCGCTGCCGGGCTGTTCGGCCTGCTCTATTTCATCTTCGCTCAGGAATGGGG
>JAYPMZ010000169.1:0-2940 GCA_038130205.1 Erythrobacteraceae bacterium
GGTCCCGACCGGCACCGTCTCAGCATGAGCGGTGACGGTGACAGCCGGATCGCCAACAATCGGGATCGAAGCGCAAGCGCCCGCGATCCCGAGAGTGGCCAAGGCAAAGCCGTGAAAGGGTTTCAGCATCATCTTGTCTCGCATCAGAACGTGAACCGCACGCCGCCCTTCATCGTCCAGTTGTATTCCTCATACTGGTAGATGTTCTGCTGGTTTCCAAGGCGGTTGAAGGCGAAGTACTTGGCGTTGTTGATGTTCACCCATTCGTAGAACACGCGGATGTAGTCGGTCAGCTTGAGCTTCGCGCTGAAATCGAGCTGGAAGTGATCATCGACCAGACGATCACGCAGGCTGAGCGGGCCGTTTTCGTAACCGATCACGCCGTTGAACGTGTGCTTGGACGATGCGGGCAGCGCAATGTCGCGGTAGCTGACCGGATCGAGCAGGCTGTCGAGCCCGCCGTTGGGCACGCTGCCGTCGGCATCGGTGTAAGTGTAGTTCGCCTGCACCAGCAGCCCGGGAATGAAGTCGATGGTTTGTGCAACGCTCAGCTCGACACCCCAAACGGTGCCGCTGTCGCCATTGATCGGAATCACGGCCTCATCGAAAGCTGTGCCGTTGAAAGTGCCCGGATCGTCGACTTCGACATCGACGATAAAATTGTCGATGTCCTTGTAGAAGAAGCCCGCGGAAATCCCGCCATTGCTGCTCATGTAATATTCGAACGAGGCGTCGAAATTCCATGCCTTGTAAGGCACGAGGTTGGGGTTGCCGAACTCGCCCGAGATCTCGTCATCGTCGTTCACTTCGACGATGAACCGCGGAGCGAGCTTGGAGAGCTTGGGGCGCACGAGGCTGCGATATCCGGCCAGACGCACGATAACGTCGTCGGCGGCTTCCCAACGGACGTTGAGGCTCGGCAGCCAGTCACCGTAATTGTTTTCAAACCGGATCGGGGTGACAACAACTGTGTCATCGGCGGCGGTCGTGCCGTCCGGCAGCGTCGAATCTTCCTCGAACAGTACGACCTGATTGCCTTGCAGGCGCGTCGAAGTGTCTTCGTAGCGGACGCCGCCGATCACCAGCAGCGTGTCGGTTTCATAGCGCGCGAGGACGTATCCGGCGGTGATGTCTTCGCTAGCGGTATAGTCCTCGGCAGCGGAATCGAACTGGCTGTCGATTGTTTGCAGCTCGAAATCGCCGAAATTGCCGAAGAAGAAATCGCTCGCGCCGGTGTCGCTCGGCAGCGGGTCGATGTTGGTCAGGCGGTAGGTCGCGCTGCCCAGCACATCGGCCAGCGAAAAGGTGCCCGGGCCGTCATATTCATAGAATTCGACCGACTTGTTGTAGGTCTTGTCGCGCCAGCGCATCTTGGCGCCCGCCTGCAAGGTGAGCGTGCCGTTCTCGAGATAATTCTCGTAACCCAGATCGAGCTTGGCCGCCCATTCCTCGTCCTCGGCATCGGAGAGTGCAGTGAGTTCGATATCCTTGAGCTCGTAAACCTCGGGCGCGAAGAAGTCGGGCTGACCGGTGACGCTGTAAAGCGGCACGCGCGGGTCGGAAAAGTCGAAGGTCGCTACCAGACCGTCACCGTCGAAACGGTTGCGGAATTCGGCCGGATCGACCGAACCGTCTTCCTTCTCCGACGATTTGGCCCAGCTGACCGAATATTCGGCAAAGACATTGTCCCAGCGGCTTTCACCGCCGAACGAAATGGTCTGGATGCGCTGGCGCTCGAAACGGTCCTTGATGTCGCGCTCGACCTGGATACGTTCCTGACTGTCGTCGAACACGGCGGTGCTGCCGCTCTGTGAAGTCGGACCGTCATCCTCGAAATCACCAAGGTCGAAGGTCAGGCGGCGGCGGTATTCCTGATCGTCGAACTGGCTCCACACGCCGCGCAGGTACAGCTCGGTTGAATCGCCTGCACGCACATCGAAGTTGAGCGTCCCGCTGATGCGCTCGCGCTCGACGTCATAGTCGCGATACTGCACTTCGAGCGGGACCGGACCATTGCCAAAGTCAGCCCAGTCGTCGGCTTCGACATTGTCGGTTTCGAACTCGCGATTGTAGTAGGACAGACCGCCTGAGACGCCGAAATTCTCGGTAATGCGGGTCGCGAAATCGACCGAGCCCTTAGGGCTGATCGTATCGGCAAACTCGTTGTAGCTGCCCTCGATCTTGACCGTCAGCAGGTCCTTGCGGCGATCAAAGGCGCTGGTGGTTTCGATTTCGATCGACGCGCCGATCGTGTCGCCGTCCATGTCGGGGGTGAGCGACTTCTTCACTTCGACCGATTCGATGATGTCCGAAGAGATCACATCAAGCGCGACCGAACGCACATCGCTTTCGGGCGAAGGCACACGCACACCGTTAAGCGAGGTGGCGTTGAGTTCGGGATCGAGGCCGCGCACCGAAACGAAGCGCCCCTCGCCCTGATCGTTGAGCACGTTGATGCCCGGCAGGCGCCGCAGCGATTCAGCGACGTTTTGATCGGGGAACTGGCCGATCGCGTCGCGCGTCAGCACGTCGGAGACGCCATCGGCGCCGCGCTTGCGAGACAGGGCCGAGGCCTGATTGGCCGCCTGACCGATAACAAGGATATTCGAACCCGTCTGGCCCAGCGCAAAGTTCTGGACCACACTTCCTTCGGCGGGAACGGTGATCGAGAAGGACACCGGCTCTGCACCGATGTAATTGGCGGTCACGGTGTAGCTGCCCTCGGGTACGTCGGCGAAGACGAACGAGCCGTCGCGCTGGGTGGTCGTGCGGCGGCCCAGCTCTTCGATGACGACTTCGGCGGACTGCAGCGCTTCGGTGTCGCTGGCGTCGGCTACCGTGCCGCGCACATCGCCCGCAATGGCGGGAGCGACGAGCGTTGCGGCAAGCGCGACAGCTGCGGTGCCACTGAGGAAGCGGAGTTGAGTCATTGTTTCTGGT
>JAYPMZ010000169.1:2950-5342 GCA_038130205.1 Erythrobacteraceae bacterium
CCTCCCGATTCTGGCGGGAGGCTGTGCCTGACTTGCAGGGCGCGTTAGGGAGCCAAGGTGACAGGCGAACGACCTTGCCGTGACGCGTCAATGACAATCCCCGCGCATTTTGTGACGGCGGCGTAACTTGCGGTTCCGGCAAAGCCGCCGGCAGAACCGCATGTGTCTGGTCCTGCTCGCCAATCCCGCCTAGGCTGGCCTTCAAGGAGCAACGGGAGAGACACATGAAGCTGCAAGAAGGTATGGCCGCCGTCGTCACGGGCGGGGCATCGGGACTGGGCCGCGCGAGCGCAAAGGCGCTGGCTGACGAGGGGCTGAAAGTCGCGATCTTCGACATCAATGACGAAGCCGGCGAAGAGCACGCCGCTGCGATTGGCGGGACCTTCCACCATGTCGATATCATGGACGAGGCCAGCGTCGAGGCAGGCTTTGCCGCCGCGCGCGCCGCCAACGGACAGGAACGCGTGACGGTTCACTGCGCCATGGCATCAAAGCGCGGCAAGACGCTGGGCTGGGACAAGGAAAACGGACGTTACAAACGCCTGCCAACCGAAGACTACGCTTTCGGGGCGGAGGGTATCCTTGTTGCGAGCTACCGCGTGGCCAGCATCTCGGCGTTGGGCATGGCGAACAGCGAGCCGCTCAACGAAGATGGCGAACGCGGTTCGATCACGCTCACTGCCAGTGTTGCGGCGCAGGACGGCCAGATCGGGCAGGTGATCTACGGTTCGTGCAAGTCAGGGGTCAACGGGCTGGTGCTGCCAATGGCGCGCGATCTGATGGACGTCGGCATCCGCATCAATTCAGTGATGCCCGGTATCTTCGCGACCCCGCTGATGCTCGGGATGAAGGATCGCAATCCGCAAATGTGGGACCAGCTTAACGCCAGCGTTCCCTTCCCCAAGCGCCTCGGCGAACCCGAGGAGTTTGCGTCGCTGATCTGCGAGATCGCACGCAACACCTATATCAACGGCCACCAGTTCCGCCTCGACGGCGCGATCCGGATGCCGCCGAGGTAAGGTCTAGCCCAGCTTTTCCAGCCCCTCGCGGATAGCCGCGACCAGTTCGAGCGGGTGATCGACGAGGATGTGGTGGCGCGCATCCTCAATCACCGTGCTGAACCGGCAATCGGGGATCATGGCCTCAAGCTCTTCAAGGCGTCCTTCGGGAAACAGCGCCGACCGGCCGCCGACAATGATGCCCAGCGGCACTTGCGGCTCCTCGCCCCACGCCTTGCGCTCGAACTTCGTCCAGAATTGCGGATCGAAACGCCACGTCCAGCCACCGGGAGCCTCCGCGCTTTCCGGGACCTCGTGCAAGGCCCCGCGCGCCATCCAGTCGATTATTTCGGGCATCCCCTCTTCCTGTTCGGGCAGAAAGCGGAACCGCCGCAGGGCGGCTTCGAGTGTTTCGTAGCGCGGATTGAAAGCACGCCCGTTCGCCAGACGCGGCGGCGGCCCGCCCTCAGCTCGCGGCGGTGCTGAATCGACAAGGATTGCGCCGGAGATTGTTTCGGGATGGTGGCTTGCGATCCGCAGCGTCGGAAAGCCGCCGAAGGAATGGGAAACGATCACCGGCGCAGTTCCCGATGCGCCGAGATGCGCGACCTCTATCGCGGCCACTGCTTCTTTCGCGAAGGTCGGTATATGGTAGCTGTCGCGCCAGTCCGACTTGCCCATCCCAGACCACGAAATTGCCGCGCAGCGATATTCGTCGGCAAACTGCGGCGCGATGAAGCTCCACCAGTCGGCATGGGCTGCATTGCCGTGAAGAAACAGGAGCCCCGGCTGTCCGACCTCGCCCCATGTCAGAAGTTCGATGTTTGCGCCTTCGACCTCAAAGCTGCTGCGTTCGGGTCTATGCGCAATTGCCGCTTCGAACCAGGACGCGGCAGACGGCTTTTCGCCCCCAAAACGCCCCAGCAAAGTGCCGTCGAAGCCGGTTTGCGATGATGCGATGTCGTTCAAGTCGCCCCCAAAGCCAGTTGCATATTGATACCATTGCCGAGCAAACGGCGATTGGCAAGCATCTCTGGGGGAAGGGAAACTGGAGCGGGTGAAGGGAATCGAACCCTCGTCGTCAGCTTGGGAAGCTGCTGCTCTACCATTGAGCTACACCCGCAGATCGAACGGCTGGCTTTAACCGGCAAACGCTATTCCCGCGGACGCCGCGAGCCAGTGTCGAAGGCGCGCGGTTTGTCGATCTTGCACAGGTTCGTCAATCGGAAATTCGGCAAGAGCGCGCCAGTAGCGGGATGGAGGTTTCGCTTTATTTCCCCCTGCGCTTCCGGCGGAGAACGCGCCAAGACGACCAGCCCCATCGGATTCTCGATCAAGCTGACAAGACAGTGGTGGCGACGGCTCGAACCCCATCGTCATCCCCACTATGGGGT
>JAYPMZ010000170.1:0-1921 GCA_038130205.1 Erythrobacteraceae bacterium
CCCGTGTTTGCGCAGGACAGTTCGGCCAACGGGCAAGTCCCCGCACCGCGCGCGGTTCAACCCGAGGACGAGACGCCGTGGCTCTACGAAGGCAGCAATGTTCCCGTCGATCGCGAGTGGCTGTTCGGCGAGATGGACAATGGCCTGCGCTATGCGGTGCGGCGCAATGGCGTGCCGCCGAGGCAGATGTCGGTGCGCGTGCGGATCGACGCCGGATCGCTGCATGAACAGGACAGCGAACAGGGCTTTGCCCACTTGCTCGAACACCTGCTTTTCCGCGAGAGCAAATATCTGGGGCAGGCCGAAGCGATTGCCGCGTGGCAGCGGCTGGGCGCAACCTTTGGCAGCGATACCAATGCTGTAACCAGCCCGACGCACACCGTTTTCAAGCTCGACATTCCCGACATCGACGATGCGAAACTGTCCGAAAGCTTCAAACTGCTCTCGGGCATGATCCGCGAGCCCGTGCTGAGCGACGAGAATGTCGCCGCCGAACGCCCGATCGTGCTGGCTGAAAAGCGCGAGCGAGGCGGCGCGGCGGAGCGCATGGCCGACACCACACGGCGCACCCTGTTCGCAGGGCAACGACTTGCCGAGCGGAACCCCATCGGTACAGTCGAAACGCTCGAAGGAGCGCGCGGCGATAGCGTACGTGCTTTCTATGAACGCTGGTATCGTCCCGAAAACGCCGTAATCGTCGTTGCCGGCGATGCCGATCCGCAAGTGCTGGCAGGATTGGTCGAACAATGGTTCGGCGATTGGGAAGGCACGGGCACGCCCGGTGTCGCTCCCGATTTCGGCGATCCGACCGCTCCCGAAGGCGCGCCCACAGTGGCGGGCAGCGACATCGCCATTGGCGAACTTGCAACCGTGGTCGAACCCGATCTTCCGCGCACGCTGACCTATGCGGTAATGCGCCCATGGCGGCCGGTGCAGGACACGATTGTCTATAACGAAGGACTGCTACTCGATTCGCTCAGTCAGGCGATCATCAATCGCAGGCTCGAAACGCGGGCGCGCGGCGGTGGCTCCTATCTCTACGCGCAGGTGAGCCAGGACGATATCTCGCGCTCCACCGACGCGACCTTCGTCAGCTTCCGACCGCTTACCGAGGACTGGAAAGCCGCGCTCGCCGATGTGCGCGGAGTGATTGCCGATGCTATCGAAACCCCGCCGACACAGGAAGAGATTGATCGCGAGGCCGCCGAATTCGACGTCGCCTTTGCCAGCTCGGTCGAGCAGGCACCGGTGCAGGCCGGCCGCGATCTGGCCGACAATCTCGTCAATGCAGTCGATATCCGCGAGACGGTCGCAAGTCCCTATGTCGTGCTCGACGTGTGGCGCGGAATGAAGGACCGGCTGACTCCGGCCGAAGTCCACGCTCGCACCCGCCAGCTGTTCGAAGGGGAGGTGATGCGCAGCGTCTATGTCACCCCGGCGATCGGCGAGGCCGATGACAGCGCGCTGCAACTGGCGCTCGCCAGAGAGGTTGTTGCCGACGACACGGCGCGTCTGGCTGCCGAGAGCATTTCCTTTGACGAACTGCCGCCGGTTGGCCGCGCAGGCACGATCACCGAACAGGCATCCCTGGGCATTCTCGAAGTCGAGCAAGTCAACTTCTCCAACGGCGTGAGGGCGCTGCTGTGGTCGAACGATGCCGAACCGGGCCGTGTCACCGTGCGCGTGCGTTTCGGCGCGGGCTATCGCGCGTTCGACGCCGATAGCGCAGTCTATGCCACTATGGGCGAAATGGCGCTGATGGGGTCGGGACTGGGCGAACTGGGCCAGAACGAGATTGACCGCCTGGCAACGGGCCGCAGGCTTGGCTTCGACTTCGGGATCGACGATGCGGTTTTCACCTTCACCGCGCAGACGCGCTCTTCCGATGTGGCCGACCAGCTCTATCTGTTCGCGGCCAAGC
>JAYPMZ010000170.1:1931-5283 GCA_038130205.1 Erythrobacteraceae bacterium
GTGCTGAGCCGTGATCTCGAATATATCTCCACCGCCAACGACCCGCGCTTTGCCACGCCGACGCCGGAACTGCTCGAAATGGTCACGCCCGAAGGTTTCCGCGAAGTGTGGGAACCGCTGCTGATGCAGGGGCCGATCGAAGTGCTGGTGTTCGGCGAATTCGACCGTGACGAAGTGGTCGAAAAACTGCGCACCACTTTCGGTGCTCTGCCCGAACGCGAACCGATTGATCCGCTGGTGGCGCGCCGCGTGCCCGCTTTCCCGCAGACCGGCACCGAGCCGGTTGTCCTGACGCACCGCGGCGATGCCAATCAGGCCGCTGCCGTGGTCGCATGGAAGAGCGGTGCGGGCATGGCGAGCATCCGCGAATCGCGCCAGCTCGAAATTCTCATCCAGGTGTTCAACAACCGCCTGCTCGACGATCTGCGCGAGCGGCTGGGCGCGAGTTATTCGCCGCAGGTCTGGTCCGACTGGCCCACCGATATCAACGGCGGCGGCCGCATCATGGCGCTCGCCCAGCTTGAGCCTGCCTATGTCCCGGTGTTCTTTGCCGAGGCGAACCGCATCGCGCAGGACCTCGTCACCAATCCGCCTACCGCGGACGAGATCAACCGCGTCACCGAACCGCTGAGCCAGCGTGTGCGCCGCGCTTCTACCGGCAACCAGTTCTGGCTTTATAACCTTGAAGGGGCGAGCTTCGATCCCAGCCGCGTGCAATTGCTGCGCTCGCTGCTGGCCGATTATTCGCAGACCAGCCCCGACATCATGCAGTTCCTCGCCAGCCGTTATTTCGCAGGCGCAGTTCCGCTTGAACTGGCGGTGATTCCCGAAGGGCAGGAGCTTGCCGAAGCCTCCGAAGCACCCGCTGCAACCAGCGGTTCTCCGGCAGCTGTCCGCGCCGCTCCGCAAACCTATGGGCGTTGAAATATACTTTCACGAAAACCCTTTACGGGTTTACATATAGAACCGGCCCGCCTAGGCGCGCGCCCGCGCACTTGCTAAAGATGCGCTCCCACATTGATCAAGGAAACGAGTTTACCCGTGGCCCAGAATTGGCAGCCTGATAGCTGGAAGAAGCACGAAGCACGGCATTTGCCGCAGTATGAAGACGCCGCAGAGCTGGCGGCAGCCGAGGCGACTCTGGCTGCCTATCCGCCGCTCGTCTTTGCGGGTGAGGCGCGCGCGCTGAAGGCCGATCTGGCCGACGTCGCGAACGGTCACGCATTCCTGCTTCAAGGTGGCGATTGCGCCGAAAGCTTTGCCGAATTCCATCCGGATAACATCCGCGATACCTTCCGCGTGCTGCTGCAAATGGCGGTCGTCATGACCTTTGCCAGCAAGCGTCCGGTGGTGAAGGTCGGACGCATGGCCGGCCAGTTCGCCAAGCCGCGTTCCTCGCCCACCGAAACGATCGACGATGTGACGCTGCCGAGCTACCTTGGCGACAATATCAACGGCATCGAATTCGATCCGATGGCGCGTCGCAACGACCCCGGGCGCATGGTGCGCGCCTATTCGCAGGCGGCATCAACGCTCAACCTGCTGCGCGCCTTTGCAGGCGGCGGCTACGCCAATCTGCGCCGCGTGCACCAGTGGACGCTCGATTTCATGGGCCGCACTCCGTGGACCGACCGGTTTGCCGAAACCGCCGGCCGCATTGGCGAAGCGCTCGACTTCATGGAAGCTTGCGGCATCGATCCGGCGACCGTGCCGCAATTGCAGGGCACCAGTTTCTACACCAGCCACGAAGGGCTGCTGCTGCCTTACGAACAGGCGCTCACCCGGCAGGATTCGACCACGGGCGACTGGTACGCGACTTCAGCGCACATGCTGTGGATCGGAGACCGCACCCGCTTTGAAAACAGCGCGCATATCGAATGGGCGCGCGGGATCGGCAATCCGCTGGGCATGAAGTGCGGGCCAAGCCTTGAGCCGGACGCGCTCCTGAAGCTGCTCGACACGCTCAACCCCGACCGCGAGGCGGGGCGCATGACGCTGATCAGCCGCTTCGGCAATGACAAGGTGCGCGATGGCTTGCCCGCGCTGGTGCGCGCGGTGAAGCGCGAAGGGCACCCGGTCGTGTGGTCGTGCGATCCGATGCACGGCAATGTCATCAAGACCAGCACAGGCTACAAGACCCGTCCGTTCGATCGCATTCTCGACGAGGTGCGCGGCTTCTTCGAAGTGCACCGGGCCGAAGGCACGCATGCAGGCGGCATCCATATCGAGATGACGGGGCAGGACGTGACCGAATGCGTCGGCGGGGCCGTGGCGATCACCGACGAACGTCTGGGCGACCGCTATCACACGCATTGCGATCCGCGTCTCAATGCCGAACAGTCGCTCGAACTGGCGTTTACGCTGGCCGACATGCTCAACGCCGAAGTGAACGAACAGCGCGCCGCAGACGCAGCGTAAGCGCAAACTGCAAGAGTGCTTAGGTAGCCCTCCTAGGAGGGGTGTCCGGAAGGCTGTCATACTTTCGCGTCTATTCGCGGAACCGATATGTCGAATTCCGCCCCCTTTTCGCTTGCTCGGGACGCGGTGCTGGCGCAACCGCCCGCATCGGCAGACGGGCTGGTCGATACGCTCGGAGCAGATGGTCTGCTCGGCTTGTGCATCCTGCTCGCTGTGGTCGCGCTCGCAGCCGTTCTCAGCACCATCAGGGATCGCGGCAGGGTCCGCGATTCCGCCCGCCGTTCGCGCCAGCAAAGCGACGCCATGCGCGAGCTTCTGCGCTCGGTCCGCATGGCGGAAAGCATCGCCGGGCTCGGTATTTGGCAATATGATCATGTGACCCGCGTCCAGCAGTGGTCCGAAGGCCTGAAGCGGCTGTTCGGGATCGATCCGGGCGCGGAACTGGTCGAAGGCGATGCCGAAACGCTGTTCTACGCCAATGACGTCGATCTGGTCAGCAAGGTCTGCCAGCACAGCGACAAGATCGAACCCTTCACAATCGAATTCGAAATCTTCGGCTTTGACGGGATATTGCGCACCATTTCGGCGCAGGCCTGCAACCTGCGGAACGCCGATGGCGAGGTACAGCGCGTGGTGGCGGTGGTGCGCGATGTCACCCGCAATGTCGAAGCGCGGCTGGAGGCTGCGCGCGAATGGGACGAGATCGAGGGGCCGGCCTCGCATCCTGCCCATCGCAGCTCGGACAAACAGGAGCGGCTCGAGGAAACCGATCCGCTGACCGGTGTTGCCAATCGCCGCCGGCTGATGGGGGAGCTCGACAGGCTGGTGCTCGACGCCCGCAAATCGCACCGGCCGCTGGTGCTGGTAATGTTCGAAGTCGACCGGCTCAAGCGTGTGATCGGCACGCACGGCAGCGAGGGCGGCGACGCTATAC
>JAYPMZ010000171.1:0-5274 GCA_038130205.1 Erythrobacteraceae bacterium
GCACATAGTCGAGAAACAGCGCGCGGTCACCCAGAGCGAGCCTTTCGCTGCCCTTTGCTCTGTGTTCGGCCAGAAGCGCGTCGAAACGCTCCTGTTCGGGTTGACCGCTGAGGAAGATCGAATGGACCATCTTGTCAGAGCCATGTTCGGGGCCGGTCCCGTGAAAGGGGTTGCCCGTCACCGCGGCCTCGACGTCTGCCTTGCTGCGCACCATCGCGCAGCTGGCAAAGCCGAAGCGTTCGGCGATGACTGCTTCCAGCAGCTTTTCCAGCGTTGCAGGCATGCGCCGGTCGGAAAGGATGACGTTTCCGCTTGCCGCAACCGTTTCGACATGGCCGAACCCTTCGTCGGCGAGCGCCGCCTTGAGGTCGATCATCTTCACCCGGTTGCCGCCGATATTGTTGCTGCCCAGAAGCGCCAGATAGTTCGGCACTAGCCGCCGTTCCCCGTGCCAGAATTCGATGGCTTGGGGGTCGGAATCGCGGTCGATGTCGCACGCGCCAGTGTCTGGCCGTCCTCGCTCAGCAATTCGCCTTCGAGGAACACCACGCGCCTGCCTGCGCGCACCACGCGGCCAATCGCCGTTATGGTTGCGCCGAGCGGGAGCAGGCCAAGCAATTGCATCGAAATCTCGAGGTTGAGCGGAGCCTGCTCGCCGCCCGTCATGTGCACAAAGGCATAGCCCATCACATCGTCGAGATAACCCGCGACCAGACCACCCTGCACGCCTCCGCGCCAAGTGGTCATTTCGCGCTTCACCGTAAAGCGCATGGTCGCGGTTGCCGTTTCCTCGTCGAAACCGATGAACTCGGAGCCGAGCAGCGCCGAATGCGGGCTGTCGCCTCCGTCTTCGGGAACTAGCGTTTCGCCCACCACGTGCGGTCTTTCTTACGAAACCGACAGGGTCCGCTCGCGCTCCTCGACCTCGAAGACTTCAAGCTGGTCGCCCGGCTGGATGTCGTTCGTGTCTTCGAGAACCACGCCACATTCGAGACCCGCACGGACCTCGTCGACATCGTCCTTGAAGCGACGCAGCGATGCGATGGTGGTCGCCGAGACGATGACGTCCTCGCGCGTAAGACGCGCATGGAGACCCTTGCGGATGACGCCTTCCTCGACCAGCAGACCGGCTGCCTTGTCCTTTTTGCCCGACTTGAAGACCTGCTTGACCGCAGCACGGCCCACAACGGTCTCGATCCGCTCCGGCCCAAGCTCGCCGGCCATTTCCTTGGCGACGTCTTCGGTCAGGTGATAGATCACATCGTAATACATCATGCGCACGCCATCGCGCTTGACGAGGTCGCGGGCCTTGGCGTTGGGACGCACGCCGAAGCCGATGATCGGCGCGTTCGATGCCGCGGCGAGATTCACATCGGTTTCGGTGATTGCACCGACGCCAGCGTTGAGCACGCGCACCTTGATCTCGTCCGTCGAGATGTTGTGCAACGCGTTGACGATGGCTTCGACCGAGCCCTGCACGTCGGCCTTCACGACCACCGGCCATTCGATCACGTTCGAGGCAAGACCTGCGAACATCGTGTCGAAATTGGTTGGGGCAAGCGCGGTGCGCTTTTCGGTCGCCTTTTCCTGACGGTACTGTGCCACTTCGCGGGCACGCTGCTCGTTTTCGACCACGCTGAGCTGATCTCCCGCCGACGGAACGCCGCCAAGGCCGAGCACTTCGACTGGCATTGAAGGACCGGCTTCCTTGATCTGCTTGCCCTGATCGTTGACGATCGCGCGCACACGGCCGCTCTGCGTGCCGACGACGAAGGTGTCGCCGCGCTTCAGAGTGCCGCGCGTGATCAGCACGGATGCGACAGGACCGCGGCCCTTGTCGAGCTGCGCTTCGATCACGGTTGCCTCGGCATCGCGGTCGGGGCGAGCCTTCAGTTCGAGCAGTTCGGCCTGAAGGTTGATCGCTTCGAGCAGCGCATCAAGACCGTCGCCGGTCTTGGCCGAGATCTCCACGTCCTGAACCTCGCCCGACATCTTCTCCACGATCACTTCGTGTTCGAGCAGACGGGTGCGGACATTGTTCGGATCGGCTTCGGGCTTGTCCATCTTGTTGATCGCAACGATCATCGGGACGCCTGCGGCCTTGGTGTGATTGATGGCCTCGATCGTTTGCGGCATGATGCCGTCATCGGCTGCGACCACCAGCACCACGATATCGGTGACATTGGCACCGCGCGCACGCATTTCGGTGAAAGCGGCGTGTCCCGGCGTATCGAGAAAAGTGACCTTGTTCTTGTCCTTGGTCGTCACCTGATAGCTGCCGATGTGCTGGGTAATGCCGCCGGCTTCACCCTTCACCACATTGGCACCGCGCAGCGCGTCGAGCAGCGAGGTCTTGCCGTGATCGACGTGGCCCATGATGGTGACCACGGGCGGACGCGGCTTCAGCGTTTCTTCGGGATCATCATCCTCGGTGGCGACGATATCGATATCCGCGTCGGAAACCTTTTCGATGTTGTGGCCGAACTGTTCGACCAGCAGCTCTGCGGTGTCCTGATCGATGGTCTGGTTGACCGTGACCATCATATCGAGGTTGAACAGCTCCTTCACGAGATCGGCGCCCTTTTCGCCCATACGCTTGGCGAGCTCGCCAACCGTGATGGCATCGGGCACGATCACGTCGCGGACCTGCTTTTCACGCGGCTTGGAGGAGCCACCACCTTGCATGCGGCGTTCCTTCTCGCGCGCACGCTTGAGCGCGGCGAGACTGCGGGCACGACGGCCCTCGTCCTCATTCAGCGCCTTGGTGACAGTCAACTTGCCCGAACGGCGCTTGTCCTTGCCACCGACCATCTGGTCGGCTGCGGGCTTTTCGTCCTTCTTCTTGGACTTCTTTTCCGGGCGCTTGGGCTCGGGCCGGGCAACCGGCGTGAACTTGCGCGCAGCGGGGGCCTTGCTCGTGCTGGCGCCAGCGCTGGAAGCTTCAGGAGCCTCTTCGGCTTTTGCTTCTGCCTCGGTTTCAGCCTTGGTAGCCGCTTCGGCGTCGATCTTGGCCTGCTTTTCGGCTTCTTCGCGGGCCTTGCGGTTGTCTTCTTCGCGCTTCTTCTTGTCCTCGGCGTCGGCCTTGGCCTTTTCCTCTTCACGCTTGCGCGCTTCCTCGGCCACCTTCAGGCGATCTTCTTCGGCCTCGCGCTGCATGCGCGCAACGCGCTCCTGCGGTGTTTCGTCGGAAACGGCAGGCTTCTTGACCGGCGCAGGCGCAGGCTTCTTGGGCGCTTCCTGCTTGGGAGCAGGCGCGGGTTCGGGAGCCGGTGCAGGCGTCGGCGCGGGCTCGGGCGTCTCACCGGGCTTCAGGAGCTTGCGGCGGCGCTTCACTTCGACCGCAACCTTATTGGTGCGGCCGTGGCTGAAGGTCTGCTTGACCTCGCCGGCATCGACCGCCCTCTTGAGGCCCAGCGGTTTACGTGCAGGTTTGTTTTCTTCGTCGCTCATCTAGCTCAATCGTCCTTCAAAATTCTTCTGTCGTCGGCGCGCTGCGGGGCGCGCAATCATTCAATTCGTTCTGGGCGCTAATCGGGAGGATCGCTCCCCCCGGCTTTCGAGGCCATGAAACGGCACAGGCGCGTAACCGCCTGCCCTACGCGGCCCGCAGCGCTCTTGGGTGAGCGATGGGAACCAGAAACGCCCAGATGGACGACATTTTCGCGGCCCAATGCCACAGACAGAGCATCGCGGTCCAGTGGCAAGACAGTCCCGCGTGCGCCCGACCCTTCACTGTCGGTGCCAACCCGCCAGGCCTGGTCGAGCTTCTTGCGCCCGTCCTCGCTCGCATCGCTGGCATGCAGCAGCAGCGCAATCCGTCCGGTTCGGGCGTGCTCCTCGATCTTCGCCGAGCCGAGCACGATATTTCCACCGCGCAGTTCGAGGCCCAGCCGGTCGGCGAGGCTGCGTTTCAACGCGGCCTCGATCGCCTGCGGCAAATCGTCGCTGTAGGAAAGCGGTATTCCTTCGGGACCGCCTTTGAATGCGCGCATCAATGCCCGCTTCAAATGGCCTTCGGCAATCGCGGTTTCAAGGGCTGCACGATCAGGCGCGATCCACGCGCCGCGTCCGGGCGCCTTGGCCTGCGGATCAGGCAGCACTTCGCCGGTTGGCGAAACGGCAAGCCGGATCGCCTCATCGCGGGCGATGGGCGATCCCGAAAGCACACAGCGCCGCTCGCTCCCCGAAGCCGGGGAGTTCGCGTTGTCAACGATGTCGGGGCTCAGGCGCTCATTGGGTGGAGTCCGCATCGGCGGCCTCCTCAGCGGGGGCCGCAGCGGGCTCCTCATCTTCGGACCCCGAGGGAGCCGCTTGCGGCTCCTCGTCCTCGAACCAGTGTGCACGGGCAGCCATGATGATCTCGTTGCCCTGCTCTTCGCTCAGACCGTATTCGCCCAGCACGCCGCCC
The DNA here is from genome assembly GCA_038130205.1 of Erythrobacteraceae bacterium. Taxonomy (GTDB): domain Bacteria; phylum Pseudomonadota; class Alphaproteobacteria; order Sphingomonadales; family Sphingomonadaceae; genus Erythrobacter. The sequence continues at coordinate 4,409 of JAYPMZ010000171.1, forward strand.
TTGTCCTGCTCGCGCTGCGGACGACGCATCGGCGGACCGTCGGCATTGTTCCGGCGGCGCGGTGCTTCGCGCTTCTTGGCGATCAGTTCGTCGGTGGCGAGATCGGCGAGATCGTCGAGCGTCTTGATGCCCGCCTTGCCCAGCGTCACCAGCATGGCTTCGCTGAGGTGCGGGATTTCGGCCAGCGCATCTTCGACGCCCAGCTCACGGCGGGCCTCGCGATGCGTCGCTTCCTGGCGATCGAGCGCTTCGATGGCGCGGCTCTGGAGTTCTTCGGCAAGTTCTTCGTCGAAGCCTTCGATGCTGGCGAGTTCGGCCATGTCGACATAGGCAACTTCCTCGAGCATCGCGAAGCCTTCGGCCACGAGCAGCTGCGAGAGCGTTTCGTCCACATCGAGCTCTTCTTCGAACATCTTCGAACGCTCGGCGAATTCCTTGGAGCGCTTCTCCGAGGCTTCTTCCTCGGTCATGATGTCGATCTGGTGGCCCGTCAGCTGGCTGGCGAGACGCACGTTCTGGCCGCGGCGACCGATGGCGAGCGAAAGCTGGTCATCGGGGACAACCACTTCGATGCGGCCTTCTTCTTCATCGAGCACAACGCGAGCCACCGTTGCCGGCTGGAGCGCGTTCACGACGAAGGTCGCGGTGTCTTCCGACCACGGAATGATGTCGATCTTTTCGCCCTGAAGCTCCTGGACGACGGCCTGAACGCGGCTACCCTTCATGCCGACGCAGGCGCCGACGGGATCGATGCTGGAATCGTGCGAGATGACGCCGATCTTGGCACGCGAACCCGGATCGCGGGCAGCGGCCTTGATCTCGATGATGCCGTCGTAGATTTCGGGCACTTCCTGCGCGAACAGCTT
>JAYPMZ010000172.1:0-4699 GCA_038130205.1 Erythrobacteraceae bacterium
GCTCAGCGCGTACCAGCTGTATGTGGGCACAGATTGGTTGGCGTGATCAGCCGGCTCCGGCTGCACTACGACGTCATCACTCAAAGGATGCTCTCCCACTCTCTCTCATTGGGAAGGCGCGGCTAAAATGAGCCGCATTAATCGGAATACACAGTGCTATCCGCAATTCCGGCTTCGGCAAAACCCTTTTTACGTAATCTGCAAGAGTCGCAGGTTCCGCAAGCCAAGCCATCCGGAGTCGGATCATAGCAGGACCAGCTCCACGACGGATCGAGGTCCAAGCGCGCGCACTCCCGGGCGATATCCGCCTTGGTCAAATGCTGCAGTGGTGCGTGGATCGTAAACGGTTTTCCCTCAACCCCAGCCTTCGTTCCAAGCCGTGCAGTTTCTGCGAAACTGGCAATGAATTCAGGTCTGCAATCGGGATAGCCCGAATAGTCGAGGGCATTGACGCCGATGAAAACGTCACGAGCTCCGGCCGCCTCTGCGCATGCTGTAGTTAGCGCCAAAAACACAAGATTGCGCGCCGGGACGTAGGTGACCGGGATGTCGTCTCCCACACCGCTTTTGGGGACATCGATCTCGTCGGTAAGAGCCGATCCCCCAAATGCACGCAGGTCGAGCGAGATTTCGGTCTGGCTCGTCAAACCCAACTTGTCTGCGATCGAACGGGCGGAGGCGAGTTCCAATCTATGCCGCTGGCCGTAATCGACGGTCAACGCATGAACAGCGAACCCGTCTTCCAACGCCCGTGCAGCCGTAACCATGGAATCAAGCCCTCCGGACAAGAGGACAACAGCTTTCGGACGTTCAGAATTATGGAGAGGGTCATTCATCCTTTCGGACTTAGCGGGAAACCCTCGATTGGCAATGTTTGCCAAGTCGCATCCACCGGTTCAGCAGCTGCCAGTTCGTCGCGCTTCGGCTGCGAACTGGAACGGGAGGCCGGAAGCAATACCTTGGCTTTCGATCTGCACCAGAGCGCCATTTTCCTTGCGAATATTGGTGCGGCCATAGCCGTTGCCAGGGCAGGTATACTGAACCGTGACCTTGTTGGCACCGTCTTCAACGACGAAACGACTACAGCCAGCCTCATTGTGACGGAGCTGGATGAGTTCCTGCCCGGTCTTTACGCAAATCTTGCGATCTGGCGAGCCATCGCGATGCTTGATCGTCCATTCACCTTTGGCGAGGCCGCCGAGCATAGCGAGGCTGTCCGTCTGCGCCGCTGCTGGCAAAGCCAAACCCAAGGCGATCATGCCGAGGGCCGACAGAATGCCGACGGGTGATATGAGTGCTCGCGTAATCATGTTCGTTTCCTCAACCGGAACCTCGAAAAATACTTGGCGAAATTAGCACCCGCCCGATGAGCCGTTGCTGAATAGCGGCAGAGCGTTATATTTCGAGCTCGAACGACTTTGCGCAAAAGGCGCAGTCGACGACGATAACCCCGTCATCGTTCCGCATTTCTTCACGTTGATCAGCAGGAAAGCGTGCAATCACAGAACGATAATACTCTTCACTGCAACGGCATCCGCGACGAAGCTCAGCTCCCGGCTGGATCAGACTTTGATCCTCCTCGTGAAAGAGTCGCCAGGCGATCCCCTCCAGCGATAAAGTCGGGTCGAGCAGTTCGTCATGGCTAATCGTGCTCGTCATGGTCGCAACATGCTGCCAATCGGGATGGTCCATACGCACATGAAGGCGCTCGCGGCCTTCCTCACCATCTGCCAGGTGCTGGATCAGAAGTCCCGCAGCCACCCTTCCGTCGCTAGCAGCACGGCTGGCGATCCTGATCATCGTGGGAACCTGTTCCGACTGGCTGAAGTAGGTTTCGCAAGCTTCACCAAGCGTATCGCCCTCAAGTGGTACGATGCCTTGATAACGTTGCCCCTTCCCGGTTTCGAAGGTGATCGCGAGATAGCCTTGGCCGAAAAGCGCAGACAGAGAGGGGTTCGCCCCCAGTTTTGACAGCGCCTCGGGATCGAAATCAGCGTAGCCGCGTAATTCCCCACCACGGAAATCGCAGATCAGCAGCGATACGACACCGTCCTGTGTCTGCGCCTGCATTGTCAGCTGCGCATCATCGCCTTCTGCCTTCAGCAATCCCCCCATAAGCGCCCCAAGAACCAGAGCCTCGCTCAGCAAATGCGTAACCGGCGCCGGGTAATCATGCGCCGACAACACATCGTCGATCACGCGGTTGAGGCGAACGACGCGCGCACGTGCGCTTCGCGTGGGGAGAGTGAAGCCGAGCAGTTTGTCGGCGAAAGTTTCGGTCTGACTATCCATATTCGATCATATGGTGGGTGAGGCTCGAGTGTTTAAGACCCCGAAACCTCGCACCATCGTTCTGCGGGGTCACCCCAAGAGGCCGAAGCTCCACAGGAGCACAGACTTCTGCGCGTGGATGCGGTTTTCGGCTTCGTCGAAGACGACCGATTGGGTGCTTTCGAAGACGCCTTCGGTCACTTCCTCTCCGACATGCGCCGGAAGGCAATGCAGAAAGACCGCGTCCGGCTTCGCTTTGGCCATCAGCGCCGAATTGACCTGAAACGGTTCCATCGCAGCGCGTTTTTCGGCGGCGTCTTCCTGACCCATGGAAATCCACGTGTCGGTCACAAGCACGTCCGCCCCGGCGGCGGCTGAATGTGCATCATTGGTGAGCGTTACCTCGGCGCCACCGGCACGGGCCATCTCGATGAATTCCGCCTCGGGCTCGAAGCCTTGAGGGGTCGCAACGCGCACGTTGAACTTCATCATGCCGGCCGCTTCGAGCACCGAATGGAGTACGTTGTTGCCGTCACCGAACCACGCGACTTCAAGGCCAGGCAGCGGCTTCTTGTGCTCGATCACCGTCAACAGATCCGCAACGATCTGGCACGGATGTGAGCGATCAGTCAGGCCATTGATCACGGGAACTGTCGCGTGTCGCGCCATTTCCTCGATCTTCGAATGATCGTCGGTCCGCAACATGATGGCATCGACCATGCGACTGAGAACGCGTGCTGTATCGGCGATCGATTCGCCCCGACCAAGCTGGCTTGAACTCGCATCGAGGATAAGGACCGAACCTCCCAGCTGCCGCATGGCGATATCGAAGCTGACACGCGTACGGGTCGAGTTTTTCTCGAACACCAGCGCCAACACCCGCCCCTCGAGCGGACGGTCGGCATCGGCGCTGCCCTTTGCCCATGTCTCGCGCGCCGCCTTGCGGTCGAGCGCATCGGCAATCATCGCAGCAATGCCGTCTGCTCCGGCATCGCTCAGATCGAGGAAGTGCCGGAATTGTTCGGTCCCTGCCATCACGCGTCCTCTGGAATGGTAAAGCTCGCAGCACCTGCCGAAAGCTTGTCGAAAAACTCGTCGATCTCGGCATCGCCGACCACAAGCGGAGGCAGGACGCGCAGCGTCTGATCGCCGGCAGCCACAGTCAGCAACTGGTGGTTGTCACGCAGGTGGACGAAGAAGGGGCGGCTTTCGACCTTCATCTTGATCCCCAGCATCAGGCCCTGACCGCGGACGAGTTCGAAGAGTTCGGGATAATTGCCGATGAACTGTTCGAGGCGCGTGCGGATCCGCTCGCCCTTTTCGGTAACTTCGGCGAGAAATTCCGAATTGGCGACGGCATCCAAGACCGCGCTGCCGGCGGCCATTGCGAGCGGGTTGCCGCCATAGGTCGAACCGTGCGTGCCGAAAGTCATCCCGCGCGCCGCTTTCTCGGTCGCCAGCACAGCGCCCAGCGGGAACCCTCCCCCCAGACCCTTTGCGGTCGCCAGAATATCGGGTTTGATGCCGTAGTGTTCGTAAGCGTAGAATTTGCCCGTTCGCGCCACGCCGCACTGCACTTCGTCGAGTACGAGCATCAGATCATGCTCGTCGGCAAGATCGCGCAGCCCTTGCATGAAGGCCTGCGAAGCCGGGCGGATGCCACCCTCGCCCTGGATCGGCTCAACCAGAAAACCTGCGGTCTTCGGCCCCATCAGCGCCTTGGCCGATTCGAGATTGTCGAATTCGGCATATTTGAAGCCCGCGAGTAGCGGCGAAAAGCCGTGGTGCATCTTGGTCTGGTTCGAGGCGCTGATCGTCGCCATCGTGCGTCCGTGAAAGGCATTCGAGAAGGTGATCAGCTCGAATCGCTCCGAATCACCTTCGTCACCGGCGTTCTGGTGGTAAGCGCGCGCGGCCTTGATTGCGCCTTCCACTGCCTCGGCGCCCGAATTGGTGAAAAACACGGTGTCGGCAAAGGTCGCATCGACCAATTGCTGGGCAAGTTTCTCGCCCTGCGGACTGCCGTAGAGATTCGAGACGTGCATCAGCTCTGCAGCCTGTTTCTGGATCGCCGAGATCAGCCCCTCATGCGAATGGCCCAGTAGGTTCACAGCGATCCCGCTCGCAAAATCGAGATAACGTGTGCCGTCTTCGTCGATCAGATGACAGTGCTCGCCTCGCACGGGCCGAACACCACAGCGCGGATAGACAGGCATGAGTGGCGAAATCGACATAGTGGAAATCCTGAAATGAAGTGCAAAACAAAAACAAATGGCGGCTCAATCACGAGCCGCCATTCGGTTTGAAATAGGGCCGCTCGCAAGCTTGGTCAAACGGCCGGATATGATGCCCGGGATTACTCCTGAACTGGCACCAGATTGACCGCAGAATGCTTGCCTCGTCGATCGACTTCGAGATCGAACTCGAA
>JAYPMZ010000172.1:4709-5140 GCA_038130205.1 Erythrobacteraceae bacterium
ACCGCGCTGATGTGCACGAATGCATCCGGCTGGCCGTCGTCACGCACGAGGAAGCCGAAGCCCTTCATTGCATTGAAGAACTTGACCGTTCCGGTGGCCTTTTCGCCGGTAAGCTCGCGCTTGGGCGGGCCGCCAGCCTGCGGCGCAGCGATAACGTCGCCGACAACCTGAAGGTCCTGCGCGGAAATCTTGCCACCGCGGTCTACCAGGTTGAATTCGAGTTCCTGACCTTCGGCCAGACCTTCAAGACCGGCACGCTCAACCGCGCTGATGTGGACGAAGACATCTTCGCCGCCGGTTTCCTGCTGGATAAAGCCGAAGCCCTTTTGGCCGTTGAAGAACTTTACAACGCCCTTGCCTGTGCCGACAACCTGAGCGGGCATGCGGTTGAAACCGCCGCCACCGCCGCCGCCGGGACGACCACCGCCGCC
>JAYPMZ010000173.1:0-3526 GCA_038130205.1 Erythrobacteraceae bacterium
CCCTTGATCTCTTCTGTGCCGATATTGAGCAGGCGCACGACCGGCTCTTCGAAGCCGGTGACGATGCGCGAATAGGCAGCGCCCATCACGGCAAACTGGACGAGATTGCGCGCGTCGGCTTCGGTGTTGGCGCCCAGATCGAGCATGACCACGTCATGCGGTTCGAGCGTGGGCATGAGAGCCGCGAGTGCCGGACGGTCGATACCGGGCATGGTGCGCAGCGCGATCTTGCTCATCGCCATCAGCGCGCCGGTGTTGCCTGCGCTCACCGCAGCGCCTGCCGCGCCTTCCTTCACCGCATTGACCGCAAGGCCCATGCTGGTGGTCTTGGCACGGCGGATCGCCTTCGACGGCTGCTCGTCGCCGCTGATCACGTCATCGCAATGGAGAATCTCGGACGCACCGGCCATGCCGGGGTGCGATTCGAGCGCGCGTTCGATGCGTTCTTGGTCGCCAACCAGCAGAAACTGGAAGTCGGCATGCTCACGCCGCGCGAGGGCAGCGCCCTCGACCATAACGCGCACGCCTTCATCGCCGCCCATCGCATCAACGGCGATACGCGGGAGAGTCATGGCGTTACGGTCCTTACTTTGCGTTTAGGGCTTAGATGCCCTTGGGCACGATCACTTCACGGCCATTGTAGTAGCCGCAAGCCTGGCACAGATTGTGCGGCCGCTTGAGTTCGCCACAGTTCGAGCATTCCTGGAATGCTTCGACTTTGAGCGAATCGTGTGCGCGACGCATGCCGCGACGTGAAGGGGAGACTTTTCTCTTGGGGACAGCCATGGCTAAGCCACTTCCTCAAATAATGCGTTGTTTGCGCGTGCTTGCGCAGGTGTTTCGGTGACCGCCCTTAGGGCAAGGCCGCGATGCGCACAAGGCCAACCACTGGGGTGTGTGCCAAATGCGAAGCGTCCATGCCGGGAGTGGCGGGAAGCCGCGCGCTATAGCGGAAAAATCGCGGCTTGCAAGCGGTGTGGCACCGCGCCTAGCAGGTAATGCAAGATTTCGAGAGAGGGGACTACTCAATGGCACTGCTTCCTGTGACGCTGGCCGCTGCGGCTGCGGCGGCGATTCTCAACCTTTGGCTGTCGATCCGCGTGGGCGCAGTGCGGCGCGCAACGGGCATCGGCGTGGGCGACGGCGGCAGCGAACCGCTTGAGCGGCGGATGCGCGCACAGGCCAATTTCGTCGAGAACACGCCCATCGTGCTGGCGCTGATTCTGGTGATCGAGCTGGCGGGGAAAGGCGCGCCATGGCTGCAATATGTCGCCGCCATCTATTTCATTGGCCGCATCGCGCACGCTTTCGGCATGGACGGCGGTTCGAAGCAGATCGGCCGGATGCTGGGCACGATCGTGACCCTGCTCGTACTGCTGGGCTTGGCCGTCGTGGCGGCGCTGATCGCGGGCGGAGTGCTCTAGCGAGCAATGGCGCCGTAAAATTAGCCCGTGTGGGCGAACGCCATCAGCTCAACATATAATCGCTGACGAACTGGTTGGTTTTGCGCTCCTGACCGAAGGTGCTGGTCGGCCCGTGGCCGGGGATGAACATCACATCCTCGCCCAAGGGCCAGAGGCGCTGGGTGATCGAATCGATCAGGTCCTGATGGTTGCCGCGCGGGAAATCGGTGCGCCCGATTGACCCCTGGAACAGCACGTCGCCGACAATCGCAAAGCGGCTCGGCTCGTGGAAGAACACCACATGGCCGGGCGTGTGGCCGGGGCAATGGATCACATTGAGCGTCAACTCGCCCACGGTGACGGTATCGCCATGCTCCAGCCAGCGTGTGGGGGTGAAACTCTTGGCTTCCATGCCGTAGCGCGCGCCGTCGCCGTCGAGCTGCTCGATCCAGAACAGGTCGTCCTTGTGGGGGCCTTCGATGGGCAGTCCCAATTCCTCCGCCAGCATTCCGGCCTGACCGCAATGATCGAGATGGCCGTGGGTGATGAGGATCTTCTCCAGCGTAACCCCTGCCTTCTCGACGCCCGCCTTCAGCCGGTCGAGATCGCCGCCCGGATCGGTCAGCGCGCCCTTCATGGTCTTGGTGCACCAGATCAGCGAGCAGTTCTGCTGAAGCGGGGTCACCGGAATGATTGCGGCGCGCATGGGGGGTAGCTGGGGCGGCGTATTTTTCATGGTGTCGGACATTTCCAAGATGTGGCCGCGCAGTCGTGCTATTGCAAGCCGCAACACGGGGGAGAGACCATGAGCATCAAGGAAACCGCAATTGCCTTTTTCGACGCCTGCGAGACAGGCAAAGGATGGGGCGTGTGCCAGCAATATTGCACCGCGGACGCAGGCTTCACCGCGCAGGCAGACGCGCTGGCGGAAGTTACCGAGCTATCCGCCTACACCGACTGGATGCAGGCCAATGGCGGGCCGCTGCCCGGCGCAAGCTACGACATGATCTCTTTCGGAGTGGACGAGGAGCGCGGCAATGTCTGCGCGGCGGCGACTTTCAAAGCGACCCACAGCGGCGAAGGCGGCCCCGTCCCGCCAACAGGCAAATCGACCGCCTCGCATTATTGCTACGTGATCGAATTTGCAGGCGGCAAGGTCAGCCATGTGACCAAGATCTGGAACGACAGCTGGGCGTTCCGCGAACTTGGCTGGGGCTGAGCAATCGGATAGTCGTTTGCGCAGTTTTTCAAGGGGGCGCAGATGACTTCAACTCTTTCGATTGCCGATCATTTCAGACGTTTGCTTGATTTTTCCGGGCGGGAGGATCGTGCGAGTTTCTGGCCCTTTGCAGGCGTCGCATTCGGCATCGTCATGTCGATCGGGATACTGACATTCGTCCCGATGGTACTTCAGGCGATGGCGGCCATGCAGGAATTCGCCGCGCAAAATCCCGATCAGGTGACAATCAAGAGCGGGCCGGGCCACTATTCCATGGCGGTTTCGGGTGAGCATCCCGGCTTCATTCCCGAGGGCGGCCTGCTCCTTTATCTTGGCACCACCTTCGGCTCGGCAATTCTGCTCTACGCGGCGGCGGTCGCACGGCGGCTCAGGGATGCAGGCCTTACGCCTTGGTTGGGCGCACTGCCGTTGCCGTTCATCGCCTATTCCTCAATCCAGATGCCGCGCCTATTCGCGTCGGCGGGGCAAGCCGACGGGCCCGGCACCGCCGTGATCCTATCGGTGTTTTTCAGCAATTTTCTCTATATGGCGGCGCTCGGCATATTGGTGTTTCTGCTCGTCAAGAAGAGCAGCCACGAAGCGGGCTAGATCCGCCCGCCTTTCCACACGACGCGGCCGATCACCTCGATCTCCTCGGCGCTGACCTCGACCGGCGGGTAGGCGAGGTTTTGCGATAGCAGCGCGAACCGGCCTGCCGATCCTTGCGCCACGCGCTTCACCATCAGCGTGTCACCGAGGCGAACAACGTGGACCCCGTCGCGAAAGGCGCGCGGGGCGCGGTCGACGAGAATTTCGTCGCCGTCACGCAGCAACGGCTCCATCGAATCGCCCTCGACCGTGATCGCGGATAGCTGCGCGCCTTCGAGTCCCTGCTCTGCCAGCC
>JAYPMZ010000173.1:3536-5075 GCA_038130205.1 Erythrobacteraceae bacterium
CCAGCGGCGCGAGAAGCGGAAAGCGTCGAACGCGGCCTCGTCCTGCGGCAGCGCACCCGGCCCTGCCGACGCACCTATATCAAGCCGCGGAACATCCACCCACTCGGCCTGCGAGGCAGCAGCGGAAGAATGCGTGTAGGATTTTTCCTGCACCGCAACATCCGGCGCGCCCAGTTCCGCCTCACCTACACCGAAGAAGCGCGCAAGCATCTTGCGATCGCCCTCCTCCAGCTTGCGCGGCGAGCCTTTACGAATAAATTGCTGGAGATAGCTCGCATTCCGACCGAGCATTTCAGACAGGCTGGCAAGGCTCGCCCCGCGCTCCTGCGAGAGTTCGAGGAGGCGAAGGCGAGCTCCTTCGGGCGGGCTATCGGGGGCTTTGCTCATATTTCCTTCCTACATGAACGATTTTTCCTAGACAAGTAGAATTTGGCGTTATTGGAGAAAGCATACCCAAGCGCATTAGGAGATGATAAGTGAGCGCTAAAGGATGGCCCCGCCCACTGTGGGGAAACCAGTCATTAAAGGGCAACCGCTGGGTGAAGCATATCTATACCGATGAGGCCGGAACCTCACGCATAGAGCCTGTTGCGTTTGTCGCTGTCATAATTGTCGATCCCGACCTGCAATTAAGGAGGCTTGCCGAAGAGATTCAGCAAGCTGAGGAGGAAATGATCCCGGAATCAGGAAGGGATGAATTCTACTTCCACGCAAAAGACGTCTACGGAAAATACAAGAAGCAGTTCGGATGGGATATTGAATACTGCAATCGTGTAGTCGAGCGCTGGCTGAAAATAGTTTATGACTTCGGATTGTGCCCTACTGTGGGATGGTGGCCGAAGGAAACCGGGAAGAAACGCAAAGCCAGCGAGCAAGAGAATCGCGTTTCTCACGTAATGGCATTCGCCTTGGCTATGAGCGCTGCCGACCGGGTGATCGGCGCGTTATACCCCGATGAAATCGCGTCAGTATATGCGGAAGATGTTGGGGGAATGAGGGATACCCTTCAAAACATATTTACCAGAATGCGGAAGGGCGATTTACCCGGCGTTCCTTGGGTTTATGAGATCAACAATGTGATGCAGGGAGTGTCGTTCCTCAAGAAGCGAGACTCAATCTTTCTGCAACTCGCCGATGCGGTGGTGTATTCGTTCAAGCGAATTTACCATTCGCGGCCCGGCAGCAATCGCCTCTACCAAAGCTTTTGGGGAAAGCCCGCATTTCGCATTGGCCCGGACCTCAAGGGCGGAGGGTATGGCCGTTTTGTGCTCCCTCCAGCTGGCTTCGATGAGGAAAAGCTGAGCAAAGCCCTAGGCTCTAAACAGAGTTCATTTCTTTTGTTGCAACACCAAAAGACTGAGGGCTTTAGCGGCGTCGGTGGGGTTTAGTTCGCCAGCGTCGATCATCTTTTGAACCTCGGCCTTGAACCTGGCGCTTTGCTCTTCCTGCGTTTCTTTTCGCTTCTGCTTTGGCATCAGGCTCTCGCACTAGCTGTTTCATAGGTGAGGCGCTTCCCGATGATACCGCGAAGGATAAGAT
>JAYPMZ010000174.1:0-5074 GCA_038130205.1 Erythrobacteraceae bacterium
CCGAGAGCGAGCGCAATCTGCTCACCCAGATCTTCCGCTTCTTCACGCAGGCCGATGTCGAGGTGCAGGATTGCTACCACGACAAATACGGCCGCGTGTTCAAGCCGACCGAGATCAAGATGATGCTGACCGCCTTCTCCAATATGGAGACGGTGCACATTGCGGCCTATTCGCACCTGCTCGACACCATCGGCATGCCCGAGAGCGAATATTCCGCTTTCCTCGAATATGAGGAAATGAAGGACAAGCACGATTACATGCAGCAATTCGGCGTCGACAATGATGAGGACATTGCCCGCACGCTCGCCATGTTCGGCGGCTTTACCGAAGGGCTGCAGCTGTTCGCATCGTTTGCGATGCTGATGAACTTCCCGCGCTTCAACAAGATGAAGGGCATGGGCCAGATCGTCAGCTGGTCGGTGCGCGATGAAAGCCTCCACTGCGAAGGCATCATCAAGATGTTCCACACCTTCTGCGAGGAACGCGACTGCCTGACCAAGGCGGTGAAGGAAGACATCATCGACATCTGCCAGAAGACCGTGCGGCTGGAGGATAACTTCATCGACCTCGCTTTCGAGATGGGTCCGGTGAACGGCATGACCGCGAAGGAAATCAAGAAGTACATTCGCTACATCGCCGACTGGCGTCTGGGCCAGCTGGGCCTGACGCCGATCTACATGGTCGACGAACACCCGCTCCCCTGGCTCGCCCCGCTCTTGTACGGTGTGGAACACGCCAACTTCTTCGAAACCCGCGCGACCGAATATTCGAAGGGCGCCACCCGCGGCAACTGGAACGACGTGTGGTCGAGCTTCGACAAGCGCCAGAAGGCAAAGGCCGTCAACGAAGACGGCGTGGCGGAAGAAGGGCCGGATATGTTCGGCGATGGGGTGCAGGCGGCGGAGTAAGTTCGCTTGATTGAGCGAAAAACGACGTTCGTAGTGGGTGCAGGGGCGAGCAAAGAGCTTGGCCTGCCGCTCGGAGAAAAGCTGAAGAGCGAGATTGTACCGCTGATAGACATACGGTTCGACGACTGGAACAACATCGAATCTGGTGATTTGTCCGTCGTCGCAGCGCTCGATGAGTTTTGCCGAACGGAGCCTGAGCTAAGCCTCAATCACATGTTGCGGAAGTGCTGGCTGCTGCGCGACGCTCTGCCAGCAGCAATCTCCATTGATAACTTGCTTGATGCACATAGAGACGACCCACATGTTGCATTCGTTGGCAAGGTCGCAATCGCGAAGGCCATATTAGCGGCTGAGCGTTCAAGCGATCTGTTTTGGGATAACAGGCATGAGCGGACTTTTAAGCTTGAGAAAGCTTCTGGGTCTTGGCTGATACCTCTATTCCAGAAGTTAACTGAAAATGTTCCGAAAGCCGATGCCAACACGATATTCGACAATGTCAGCTTTATAGTGTTCAACTACGACCGTTGCCTTGAGTATTTTCTGCCAAAAGCACTCTCCGCTTACTACGGTCTATCAGACCCAGAAGTCAGGGAGATCGTTGGAAAGGCCAAGATTTATCATCCATACGGTCAAGTAGGCGGCTTTGAACGTGGAGATTCTGAAGGAGTCGCGGGCTTTGGGCAAACCGATATCGATTTGGCAAAGGCGGCCAATAGGATCCGGACGTTCACAGAGGGGCTGAGGTATGAAAGTCACCGCGAAGAGATCCAGCAGGCTGTTGTTTCAACTGAAAACTTAGTTTTCCTTGGATTTGCCTTTCATCCCTTGAATATGGAGATAGTAAAGGTCGCGGATAGCAACTCCATCCGTAAAGTATTTGGTACAACTATTGGCTTGGCTGATGCTGCGGTAAGACGGATTCGTGAAGATATATTCTTGGCCATTAACAAGAGGCCAGATGATGGAAAGGCCGCTGCCGCGGACTATCTTGACGAGATCAACTTAGAAAATCGAGGCGCATCTGACTTCTTGTATGCTCACTTCCGAAGCTTGGAATGAGAAGGTTGCGTCCTCAGGGACTTGGTGTTCCAACTCCCAAGTCCGGGATGACGCTGCGAGGGTGGCGAGCCTCCCCCTCAACACCAAACATACCGCTTACCCCCGCGCCATTCCGCCAATCCTTCGGAGAGCAGCACTTCGGCCACATTCGCGCCGCCGCGTGAGGCTACCAGCAGGCTGCGGCCATAGCGGTCCTCGGCGCGGCCTTCGGGATCCAGACTGAACGCGCCTTCGTTGAGCCACCCCCACGCCGGATTCGTCGTGTTGTTCCAACGGGCTGCCCCTGATTGGGCCTGCTCTCTAGGGTCGCGGGCTTGCGAATCGCTCTTGCCCCATGACACAATGCCAATCACGCACATGAGAAAGGCTACATGGGTGTACTGGCAGACAATGCGGCGGCGATGATGGAGTCGGTTGAGGCGATGGCCTTCGACGCCCGTCAAAGCGCGCTCGATTCAGCCGCCTGGCTCGCGGAGCGAGTGCCGGGCGCTCTGCGGATTCGTGCCGAGGTCTTTGCCGAAGCGCAAGGGCGCGAGGCGCAGGAAAAGAGCTATGAGGCGCTGCGCAGCGAGATGAGCCGGGCGTTGGAAGTTGCGCGCAACAATTACGAACGGCACGGTGAAAAGGGCAACACCGATGTCGGCAATTTCCGCAAGGCCTATTCGAAGATGATCGACTATGCCGTGCGGGTCACGTCCATTCGCAAGATGCTTCACAACGCCGACCGGCATGATCTGATGCTCATGGACCTGCGCGCAATGGAAAAGGGGCTGCGCGAGGCGGGTCTCTAGAGAGCCGTGGTGTGGCTGCGGACGTTAGAACAGCCACGTCCTCGGCTTGGGCATGGGTTGCTGCTTGCCGACCCTCACCAGCGGCATGATGCAGCGGATGAGAAACCATGCGGCGGCGAGAAGCCATACAAAGAAGAAACCGAAAAACAGCGCGAAGAACCACGGCGGGGGCGGCTCGGGGTTCATCGATTGCTGCGCGAAAGTGCCGAATATCATCACGAAATAGCCGGTGATGGTGAAGAGAAACACGACCAGCCCCATCCAGAACGTGCGGATGTGATAGGTGAAATGGGTCTTCTCCCACTCTTGCGTCTTCGCTTCGCTGCGCCAGACATAAGCGAGAACGACACCGACCAGCACCGAAAAGCCGAGCATGAAATTGGCGATGTACAGCATCGCGATGATGGTCGGGCGGTAGAGCAGCACCGCTTGCGGCTCTGTGCTCTGCGTCGGCGCGGTTTGCGGTGTGGCCGGGTCGGGTGTCGATGGTGTCTCGCTCATTGCTCTTCATGCCCCCATGCAGCGGGCGGCGTCTCCACCGCCTCGGTCAAATCGAATTCCACGCGGAACAGCCGGTCTTCGGGCGCGCCGCCTGCGACGGTGCGCTGTAGCTGATAGGCAAAGCGCGCGTCGGGTGTGCCCGCCGGATCGACCTCGACCGTCCAGACATTGGTGACTGAAGCGGTAAGGCCCTCGCGCTCGAACATGGCAATGCTTTCCGCGTCCACGGGGAAGTCCTGTGCGTTGGCGCTGCCCGCATCAGCCGTGTCGCCGCCATACATCGTCACCGCGTCCGGCTCGCCATCTTCGTGTCGGTGGTCGTGCTTAAGCCGCAGTCCGTCCGGCGTGCGGGTGATGACCCATGTGCGCGAGCGGTCCCATTCGTCGCCCGTCTGCACCTGAAACGGCACCGCGATCCGGTCCTTGCTGCATTCGGCAACATGCATCACCATCGGCGCGCCTTGGAAATCGGCGTCGGCGGCATCGCTCGACACCAGCGCGCCCGCATAGGCCTTGCCGCAATGGCTCGCGAGCGCATCGAAGAAGGCATCTTGCGGGGCGGCTTGTTCGGGTGCTTCTTCGGTAGCGGGAGCCGAGCAGCCGGCGACGAGCAGGGCGGCCAGAGCAACGGGGAGCGCAGCGGCCAGAGCAGGGCGGTTCATGTGGTTGTGCGTGTTCATGCGCGCGAGACTAGCGCGCCTCTGCCCGCCTGTCGCCTGCCTTGAACTTGCGCTTCACACCCCGCCCAGCAACATGCGCGAATACCATAGGTGCGCCAGCTCCATCGGCTTCCAGCCCGAGCGGTCGATATTGCCGACCCACGTGCCGAAATAGAGCCGCGTGCCGTGCCCGGTCGGCTCGACCGCCAGCCAGCTTGCGGTGCCGGTGGGTTTGGAATCGAGGAGCACTTCGTTCTCGCGCCGTGCGACGACTTGCCACACGCCGAAACTGTCGGTTTCGCCTTGCGCGAGCCGTTTGGCATCGCTGCGCGCGGTGGGTTTGCCCAGCAGTTTGAGCACCAGCCGCTCGGGCAGGAAGGCGCTGCTGGTGTAAAAGCGCTCGATCAGCTGCGGCAGGGTGAGCGTCCCGGCCACGTCGCGGGTGAAGCAGTCGCGGTAACTCTCCGGCCCGCCGAATGCTGCGAGCAGGCTGTCGGGCGGGACGGGGATGGCGCGGATGGAGCTCATGAAGGGGAGTGTAGCATGAAGCTGAGTGTGCGGGGCGCTTTCCTACAGCGGGAGTGGCGCGGTAGGCTGTGCGCTATGTGCCAGCCTCTCTTCCTGCCTGCTTTGTGCTTGCGAAACGCTGTGCGTGCGGGCGGCGTTTTAGCCTTCAGGACAGTGTTCCATGTGTTCCATACTGTAGGAAAGGCAGGCCGTTTGACGCACATCAAAGACGGCGAATCGCAAGCGCTATAGACCGGTTGTCACACCATTCAGGAGAGAAGCCGATGTCCGCTCACACGCCGCACGAACTGCATGACGAGTTCCCGCATGATGCCGAGACGCTGCGGCGGCTGAAGGCGTCGGACGCGCACTTCGCGCGGCAGGCGGAGCGCTATCACGCGCTCAACCGCTCGATCCATCGCATCGAGATCGAGGCCGAGGCGGCTTCGGATGACTACCTCACGCGGCTGCGCAAACAACGCCTGCAACTGCTCGACGAGATCGCGGTGATGATCGAGAAGGCCGAGGCCCGCGATGCCGGCCCGACCCCGACGCCGAGCGCCTCGCGGCTGTTCGGGCGCTCCGATGCGGCTGCGGCCTAGGCGGGGCGCGAGGATGCACCGCAACCGCGAGACACTGCTCGCACGGC
>JAYPMZ010000175.1:0-5039 GCA_038130205.1 Erythrobacteraceae bacterium
GCCTTGTCGCCGCGCGCCCAGATCGCCTGTTGCGATTGCGGCGCGCTTTTCGCCTTGGCCATCCACGTCGCCTGACGCATCAGGAACATACGGTGGCGGTCTTTGAAGCCCGAGGGATCGCCGCATTGCACCAGCAGCGACACGGTAAGGTCGATCGCATTGCGGATGACCGGGCGAACCTCGACATTCATATGGCCCGGCGCGAGCAGGATCATGTCGAGCGCACCTTCCCCCTGCCGCGCAAAATCGGCGCAGTGGGAGCAGGTGTAGCTGATGAATTCAATGAGGCTTGCTTCGGCATCGGGATTGCCGATCCGGTAACCGCGCTCGGTGCGTTCGACCTCGGCGTGCCAGGCGGCGCGACGCCCGTCGCCGACAAAGGCGCTGGAGGGGTTGGAAAGCTGGTCGCCTGCTTGCGCATCCGATGACTGCGCGCTGGCTGGCGAGGTGGAAGCAAGGGCAAACGCCGACGCTGCTGCGAATACCCCCAGAATTGCGTGTTTCACGTCTATTGGTCTTTCTTCTTTTCTTCCCCGTCCCCCAGACTGCGCGCCAGCGATTCCAGCACGGTGCGCAGTTCGGGGTCGCCGATATCGCGCAGGCTGTCACCCAGTTCCATCGGGATCGGCTTGAGCGAAGGCGGCGGTTTTGGACGGCTTTCAGCAGAGGGCGGCTTAACCGGGCCTTGCCGGATTTTGGCTCGGGCGACGGCATTGTAGCCGAAAAAGCGGTTCACGCGCTCGATGATCTCCGGCAGCACCTGCTGGATCAGCGGCGCATGCGCAGGGCTGACAACGAGTTGCAGGATGCCTTCGGACTTTTCGCCCGGGGGAAAGCGGATCGCTTCGGGCGAGCACACACGCGAGTGGGTCGGGCCGACGATCTCGGGCCAGCGGGTGACGACCGAGCTTTGGACGAAACCGAAACGGCGAAACGCGGTGCGGCCGATTTCAGGCATGAGATCGCCGATAGCCTTGGCCCCGCCGCCGCGTGGACGCGTGTAGGGCTGGGCGCCTTTTTTTCGGCCTTCCGCTTTTCTGCTTGAGGCCGGATCCTTCCGGCCTGCCGCTTTGCGGGTTGGTTTGTCGGTCTCGCTTCCCATCGTGCCGCGTCCCATGCCATAGGCGGCGCGTGTCCGCTACCGTCTCCGACAAACTCCTCACTTGGTATGATGCCCACGCCCGCGCTTTGCCTTGGCGGGTCGGGCCCGGCGAAGCGCAGCCCGATGACCCGGCATGGCCCTATCGCGTGTGGCTGTCCGAGGTCATGCTGCAACAGACGACGGTGGCGGCGGTGAAGCCCTATTTCGAGGCTTTCACGCAGCGCTGGCCGACGGTGTTCGATCTCGCCGCAGCGAGCGAAGATGACGTCATGGCGGCTTGGGCAGGGCTGGGTTATTATTCCCGCGCCCGCAATCTGGTGAAATGCGCGAAGGTTGTCGCGGAACTTGGCGCGTTTCCGGCGACCGAGAATGAACTGCGCAAACTGCCGGGGCTGGGCGCTTATACGGCAGCAGCGATTGCGGCGATTGCCTTTGGCGAGCGTGCGGTTGTCGTCGATGCCAATGTCGAACGGGTGGTGGCGCGGCTGTTCGCGTTGGACGAACCGCTGCCCGCTGTGCGCAAGGCGATCAGGGAGCGGGCAGACACCATTACGCCCGAGAGACGCGCTGGCGATTTCGCGCAGGCAATGATGGACCTCGGATCGCAAATCTGCACGACCCGCGCTCCTCGCTGCCTCTTGTGTCCGCTATCCGGCGATTGCGCCGGACGCAAAACAGGCGAACCCGAAGCGCTGCCGGTAAAGCCGCCCAAGAAGGCCAAGCCCGAACGGCGCGGCACGGCTTATTGGATCGAGCGTGCGGGATCTGTCTGGCTCGTCACCCGCGCTGGCACCGGCATGCTGGGCGGAATGCGTGCGCTCCCCGATGACGGCTGGAGTGCGCAGGCCGACGGGACCGGCACGCCGCCACTGGCCGGGGAAGTATCCGATCTTGGCGCTGTGCGGCACAGTTTTACCCACGCCCACCTGACGCTTCAGGTGGTGCGCATAGAAGCGCAGATGACGCCTGCGGGCGAAGGGATCTGGTGGCCGGTCGATGAACTGGGCGAGGCTGGTCTGCCCACACTATATGCCAAGGCAGCGCGGCTCGCCTTGGCCTGAGGGGCCTCTTAAAACGTCCCGCCGGTCATCGCGAGGCGCACCGCGCAGATGACGATCACGAGGATGTTCAGATTGCGCCCGCCATTGCGCGACGAGAGCGCGCCGATTCCGGCACCGATAACCGCGACGGGAAGCAAGATCCAAAGGCCAAGCCCAAGCACCGGCAGTTGGAACGGAATTGCGAGGATCAGGCAGACGATCCCGATAAGCCATGAGATTAAGTTCAGCATGTGTATTATGTAGGTAACACGCGCGTGCTTTTCAACGCCGTCGCGATCAGGTCCTGAAAGGCAACCCGATTGACGCGCCAGCCTGCCTCGCCCAAACAGGCGCCAAACAATTCCCGCCGGAGAGAGAACCGACCTATGGCATATCGTTCATTCCAAGAAGCCACGATCACGCGCCGCGCCCTGTTCCGCAGCAGCGCCTATGTAGCCGCAGGCGCATCGATCGCCTCGCTCCCGTTTTCGAGCCCGCTGTTCGCGCATGATGTCAGCGAAAGCTATCCGAACGTTGCCGCACTCGCCAAACGCTATGTCGATGAACGCAAGGTCGCCAATGTCCTTGCCACTTTCGGCTGGGGTGAACAGCCGCATGCGCATGATGTTGGCTACGGCACGCTTGCGCTCGGCAGCACGGTCGAGGTCAATCAGGATTCGCTTTACCGCATCTATTCGATGACCAAGCCGATCACGGGCATGTGTGCGATGGCGCTGATCGAGGACGGACTGCTCGAACTCGACCAGCCGCTCTACGATATACTGCCCGCCTGGCGCGATATGATGGTGCAGGTCGAATATGACGGCGCGATTAGCGAGGACAATCTTGAACCCGCCAAGTCGCCGGTCACGATCCGCCAACTGCTCACGCACACGGCGGGCATCGGCTATGGCATCATCCAGCAGGGCCCGATCTCGCAGGCGTTTATGGAAAAGGGTCTGATCCCCGGGCAAGTCAGCCGCCTGCCGATCCCCGGTCTTGATCGCGGCAATCCGGTTGAAAGCCTTGAGGCCTTTGCCGATGGCATGGCAGCCATGCCGCTGGTCTATCAGCCGGGTACCAAGTGGAGTTATTCGGCAGGGCTCGACGTGCTGGGCCGCGCAATTGAGGTTGCCGAGGGCAAGCCTTTCGATCAGGTCATGCACGACCGGATTTTCGGCCCCTGCGGGATGGAGAGCACCTGGTTCCAGGTCCCCGCGAGCGAGCGCACGCGCCTAACCACCAATTATGGCGTGGACGAAAACGGCCCGCAGCCGATCGACCCCGCAGCGATCTCGATCTACCTCGACAAGCCGCCGTTCCCGATGGGCGGGGCGGGGCTGGTTTCGTCCCCGCGCGATTACGACCGCTTCCTCAACATGCTTCTCAACTACGGCAAGCTCGACGGTAAGCGGGTCTTCCCCGAGGCGGCGGTGCGCAAGGGCACGTCGAACATTCTGCCTGAAACGGTCGATCTGACGGGTTCGTGGACCGAGGGCCAGGGGTTTGGCGCGGGCGGGCGCGTGGTGGACGGCAGTTTCGGCTGGGGCGGCGCAGCGGGAACGCTCGCTGCGGTCAGCTACAAGTATGGCCTGCGCACCGGGCTGTTCACCCAGTATATGGAAAGCGGCGCCTATCCCTTGCGCGATGAATATATGGCCGCGCTCGAAGCCGATCTTGCCGCGATGGCCGCTGCACGGCAGGCGGCGTAATGGCGGCATATACCGGCCCAATCGCCTTTGCAGGTTCGCCGCTCGACAGGGCGGATAACATCCGCGCCGACCGCGAGGCGCTGGGCGCCTTGATGAACTGGAAAGCGCGGCTGCTGAAGCTCGACGCGCTAATGCCCGATCTCGACGAAAACGGACGGCTCGCATGGGGATCGCTCGCCGATGCACCCGAAGATGCGGAGCTGGTGTTCCTCGGCCTTGATCGCAGCGACGGCGGAGAGCGCGCGTGCTTTGCCGCTGTCCCGCCGCAGGGCGACGCCAGCCCGCGCATGGCAAATCCGCGCTTGTGGGCGCTGATGGCGAACCTCGATCCGGGCGATCTTGCGCTTTACGGGGGTGCGCGCAGCCTGATCGACTGGCACGCACGCCACCGTTTCTGTGCGCAATGCGGCGCAGGTACGCACATCGCCAAGGGCGGCTGGCAGCGCAATTGCAGCGCATGCAGTGCGCAACACTTCCCCCGCACCGATCCGGTCACGATCATGCTTGCCGAGTATGAGGGGCGGCTGATGCTCGGGCGCGGCAAAGGCTGGCCCGAAGGTAGCTTTTCGGCGCTCGCAGGCTTTGTCGAACCGGGCGAAACCATCGAAGAGGCGGTTGCGCGCGAAGTGTTCGAGGAATCGGGCGTGCGGGTGCGCGATGTGACTTATGTTGCTAGCCAGCCCTGGCCGTTTCCCAGCCAGATGATGATTGGCTGCCATTCCTACGCCGATGACGATGCGCTGGTGATCGACGAGACGGAAATGGCCGAGATCCGCTGGTTCACCCGCGACGAAGTGGCCGCCTCGCTCGGCGGTAACGGCCCGTTCCGCGCTCCGCCCAAACACGCGATTGCCTGCAATCTGATGCAATGGTGGATGGGGAAAACCGCATGAGCGCAGCCGAAAAGCTCACCATCGACATCTATTCCGACGTCATGTGCCCGTGGTGCCTGATCGGCTACGGACAGCTGCAAAAGGCGCTGGAAATGCTCGACGGCGAGATCGAGGCCGAATTGCGTTGGCGTCCGTTCGAACTCAACCCCGACATGCCGCGGGAGGGCGAGGGGCAGGAGGCGCATCTCCAGCGCAAATACGGACGCAGCGCCGAAGAAGGCGCGGCGGTTCGCGGTCGGATGAAGGAAATCGCCGACAGTGCCGGTGTCTCGCTTAGCCCCCAAGGCGAGGG
>JAYPMZ010000176.1:0-4842 GCA_038130205.1 Erythrobacteraceae bacterium
CTTGCATGTGTTAGGCATGCCGCCAGCGTTCGTTCTGAGCCAGGATCAAACTCTCAAGTTTGTGAAACTAACCAATCAAGCACGGGTAAAACCCGCTAGCCTAACTAGCCAGAGTATCAAGGAGCCGATACCTGCACTGTCAAACGTAATGGATACGAATGAACATGCATCATCACAACCAGACTGTGGAGCCTGGAAGGATGTGGCAATCGGATTGGTTACCGGTGCACGAGCCCTTGAGGTGCTCGGACCGGGCGCCGTCGCCCACATGTCCCTTCATCAAAAACCAACAATGTCAAAGAGCCGCCAGACAGTAATAGCGGACAGCGATTGGTTCCCCGATTTTCACCGGGGGACCGGCTATCCGTTTATGTTGGCGACCGAGCGTGGCGTCCGGCTGAACCGTCAGCGCCGCGTCGGTGGAGCCCATCTAGGCGGGGTCGCTGATTCCGTCAAACGCTTTTTGCAATTTTATTTCACTGGCGCGCACAAATCGCAGAATTCCGCCATTTTTGGGCTGAATTTTTTTGAGAAGGCCGGTGTTCGAAAAGGGCCCATGACCGGCTGAAAGGCGAATCTTTGTCAGATCGGCCGCGATTCACCCCTGAATCGACTGTTCGGAATCGACAATTCTTCACTTTTTGACCCTATCGAGCCCCACATGCCGGCCACACCGCCCTCTTTCGAATCAGATTCGCGCGATTCTCATGAGATTCGCGATCACGATTCGCGTTTTGCCGCTCGCGTGCGCGCGGCTGTTATATGGCGCTGGGGCGCGCAGGTCGGTGCGCAGATCATTACGTGGACCTCGACCTTCCTTGTGGTCCGCCTGCTTGATCCCACCGATTACGGCTTGTTCGCCATGAGTCAGGTGGTGGTGACCGCCCTCGCCTTTCTCAACGGCGCCAGCTTTGCCACGTCTCTTGTGCAAACAGACCGCGTGGACGAACGGCGCATCGGGCAGGTATTCGGCCTGCTTCTTATGTTCGCCGTCATGCTGGCGAGCGCGCAGTTCCTGTTTGCGCCTTACGCCGCCTCCTATTTCGGTGAGCCGGTGGTGGCCGATATGTTGCGGCTTCAGGCGGTCATCTTTCTCACCATCCCTTTCAGCGCGCTTCCCGGCGAATGGCTCGCGCGCCAGCTGAACTTCCGCAAACAAGGGCAGGTCAACATGGCGAGCGCTATAGTAGGCGCGAGTGTTGCCCTTATTCTGGCTTGGCTGGGCTGGGGTGTCTGGGCGCTGGTCTATGCAGGCATCGCGATCTTTATTGCGCGCGCGGTCGGGCTGACCTTTGCAGCAAAGCTGCGCGTGCGTCCGATCTTTGATCCGCGCGGGGCATGGGACCTCGTCACTTTCGGCGGAACACTCACCTTGTGCCAGCTGTTCTGGATCATCCAGAGCCAGAGCGACGTAGTGATCGCTGGCCGCCTGCTCGATACGCACGACCTCGGCCTTTATACGCAGGCACTGTTTCTTGCGCTGATCGTGACGGGACGCTTCGTGCCGCCCATCAACGAGGTTGCGCTTGCCGCCTATTCCGAACTGCATCGCGCGAATAAGCCGCTGGGGCCGTATTTCCTCAAAACCGCGCGGATGGTGATGATGGTCAGCGCCCCTGTATATATAGGCCTCTCGCTCACCGCCGAAAACGCGATCCTCGTGTTGATGGGTGAGAAGTGGGTGGAGTTGATCCCGATCCTCGCTGGTCTCGCCATCGTCATGCCGGCCTTTGCGCTTCATCTGATCTGCTCGCCCGTGACCAATGCGATGGGGCGACCCAAAGTCTACCTCTTCACCAGCATTGCCGGTGCGCTGATTTTCCCGATCGCCTTTCTGATTAGCATCGAGGACGGTCCGATTGGGCTGGTGCACGCGTGGTGGGTGGCGGCCCCGCTGCTTTGCGCGGTCACGCTGACGGTCACTTTGCCGCGTATCAACGTGTCGCCGCTCGCGCTGCTCGATGCGCTCGCCCCGATTGTCCTCGCCTGTGCGGCAATGGCCATCGCGGTGCTGGCGAGCCAGCGCCTGTGGGTGATCGACAGCCCGCTGCTCGACCTTGCCAAGAATGCCGCGCTCGGCGCCTTGGTTTACGCCGCGACATTCTGGTTCGGTTATCGCGGCATCGTGCGAGAGACATGGGCGATGCTGCGCCATCCGGGCGAACCCGAGGCCGCGGCGGGCGCCTAACCGCCGCGAGCTATCGACCGGCGCATTTTGGCGAGGGGCGATTCTCTGGTAATCTTGCAGTCCTGACCTGCGCTTCAGGCGCGGGCGGGAGGGATGAGATGATAAGCACGATATGGGCCTTGCCCGCAGTCGCGGCGTTTGCCGCCAATCCGGGCCTCTTGGAATCAAGCACAGCGGCAACCGCTATCGTCGAAGTCGAGCCACCAACGGCTCCCGCCCCCGCTCCACCTACGGCGACCGATCCGGCGATTGCTCCCAACCTTGCAGACCCTGCGACCGAGGTGCTCGAACTCGCTGATGACCGGCAGAACCGATACACCGTGCCGGTCATGGTCGAAGGCGCAGGGCCGTTCAACTTCATGATCGACACCGGGAGTCAGGCGACAGCGGTCACGCACCAGATCAACGGCGAGATAAACGACGGCCGCGGACTGACCTCGCTCGGCACCGCCACGCTGGTCGGCATGGCGAGCCGCCGCGCGGTCGAGATCGTCGAGGTCGATTCGATGAGCTTCGGCAGCCACACGGTGCGCGATATCGTCTCGCCCGTGCTCGATCGGCAGCATGTTGGTGCGGACGGCATCCTCGGGCTCGACAGCTTGCAGGACTTTCGCGTGCTGATCGACTTCCGCGAAGAAACGATCGCGTTGCAGGACGTCACCAGTTCTCGCAGCTCGCGGCGGGGATTCGAGATTGTGGTGCGCGCCGATGACCGGCTCGGCCAGATGCTGATCACCGACGCCCATGTCGAAGGGGTGCGGACCACTGTCATCATCGAC
Organism: Erythrobacteraceae bacterium; assembly: GCA_038130205.1. Lineage (GTDB taxonomy): Bacteria > Pseudomonadota > Alphaproteobacteria > Sphingomonadales > Sphingomonadaceae > Erythrobacter. Next base: position 2,968 of record JAYPMZ010000176.1, read on the forward strand.
ACCGGCGCACAGGCGAGCCTCGGCAATATTGCCCTGCAGGAACGTTTGCGAGCAAAGCGCGCGCAAGAAGTCACCGCGACCGACGTCAACGGAGTCGAGCTGACCGGCGAGATTTCGACCGTTCGCGCGCTCAACATCGGCGGAATGGCGCTGACCAACGTGCCGCTCACTTTTGCGGACTCGCCCGCTTTCGAAGCGCTCGGCCTGGACGACCAGCCGGTGATTGCGCTGGGGATGCAGCATCTCAAGCTGTTCGACCGGGTGGCAATCGACTTTGCCAATCGCCGCGTGCTGTTCGATGTTCCGCGCGATTATGCTCGCAGGCTTCGGCGCAGCCTCCTGCGTTCGCGCGGCTTCAATGCGGTCGGGCGGGACTAGAGGGCATCTTGCCCTTGCGCCTGCGGGAACCCACATGGGCGGTTCGTCATGCCGCCCGATACCGCCAGCTCCGACCGCCCCAGCACGCCCGACGGCGAAGGCTGGAGCACGCTCAAACGCTTTCTGCCCTATCTATGGCCGCGTGATAATCCGGCCCTGAAATGGCGGATCGTGTTCGCGATGGGCTTTGTCCTCGCCGCCAAGGGCGCGACGCTCGCACTGCCCTTTGCCTATAAAGGTGCGGTCGATGCGATGGAGACAACCGATGCGGCAGCCGACATCGCCGCTGGCGCGCAGGTCGCTATGGCCTTGGTCGCCGCCTATGTGCTGGGCCGCTTTACCTCATTGTTGTTCGACAATTTGCGCAATGTCGCTTTCGAGAGGGTCGGCCAGCTGGCAACGCTCAGCCTCGCGCAAGACGTCTTCCACCGGCTCCACCGCCTCTCCCTTCGCTTCCACCTCACCCGCCGGACGGGAGAGGTCACCAAGATTATCGAGCGCGGGACCAAGAGCATCGATTCGATGCTTTACTTCCTGCTGTTCAACATCGCCCCGACCGCGATCGAGCTCGTCGCAGTCGGCGTTATCTTCTATCTTAATTTCGGCTGGGAGCTGGTGGCCGCAACCGCGCTGACAGTGGTCGCCTATATCGCGCTCACCCGCTGGATCACCGAATGGCGCACCAAGTTGCGGCGCGAGATGAACGACCTCGACGGGCGCGCGCTGCACCGTGCGGTGGATTCGCTTCTCAACTTCGAAACAGTCAAATATTTCGGCGCCGAACAGCGCGAGGAAGAGCGTTATTCGCAGGCTGCCCGCGCTTATGCGCTGGCGGCAGTGAAGTCCGAAAACTCGCTCGCCATTCTCAACGTGGCGCAAGCGGGGCTGACCAATGCGCTGATGGCCGGCGCGATGGCCTTCACCGTCTGGGGCTGGAGCCGCGGCGATCTGACCGTGGGTGACCTCGTTTTCGTGAACACCTATCTTATGCAGCTGTTCCGCCCGCTCGACCTGCTTGGCTGGGTCTATCGCACGATCCGCCAAGGGCTGGTCGATATGGCGCAGATGTTCCACCTGATCGATACAGAGGTCGAAGTCGAGGACCTGCCCGGAGCACCGCCGCTGGTCGTGCGCGAACCCGCGATCACATTCGACAATGTCACTTTCGGATATGAAGACGGGCGCACCATCCTCAAAGGTTTGAGCTTTGAAGTGCCCGCCGGATCGACCTTCGCGATCGTCGGCCCTTCGGGTGCGGGCAAGAGTACCATCGCGCGTCTGCTCTTCCGTTTCTACGATCCGCAGGGCGGGCGCATCCTGATCGATGGTCAGGACATTGCGCAATGCCAGCAGGACAGCGTGCGCGCGGCCATCGGGATCGTCCCGCAGGACAGCGTGCTGTTCAACGAAACGCTCGGCTACAACATCGCCTATGGGGCGGAAGGGACCGACAACGCCACGGCAGCACAGGCCGCGAGAGATGCGGCGCTGATGCCG
>JAYPMZ010000177.1:0-4631 GCA_038130205.1 Erythrobacteraceae bacterium
GTCACAAACAGGCGTAATTCGTCACGTGCGCCGTCGCATCTTCGGTGAGCTGTCCATCCTTGGACCGCCAAGCTACTTCAAATGCGATTGTGCAGGGAATCCCTTCGTATCTTCGCACCGCAAATTTCGCTTCCCCCTTTCGCACGAAATGTTCGTTGCGGAGCCACTCGAGCAAATCTGTTTCCTCAGTCCCCGTTTTAAACCGAGCGCCAAATGCGTGCGATCGTCTATCATTGGGCCAATCAAAGTCGCGCAATATGTCAGGTGGATTTTCGGCCGATGCCACGGCGCTCGCCATTGGCAGAGCCGGCCAAGTGACAGTCACGAGGCATATCGTTACGAGCGAGATTGCACCAAACGCGAAGTAAAACTTCTTCACCACGGCCACGGCCTTTCGCGATACCACTTCGTGATCACGTATTTCACACCCTTGCGCACCTTCATCCCGTGGTGGAGCGTGTTGGGATTGACGCTGCCGTCGGGGCGTTGGTTATTCCAGCACAGCAGCCGTCCGGCCTCGGGCTGAAAGGTCTTGCCAATCACTTTGAACCGCGTCGCGCCGCCTGCTTCGACCTCGTTCAAATAGACCATGAAGGTCCAGGTGCGCTGGCCGGTTTCGCCGCAATATTGCTCGTAATCCGCGCCGCCCGGTGTGAAATAGTCGGTGTGCGCCTTGAATTCCTGCCCCACGTCATAACGCTGGCCCTGCACTGGCTCGCCCAGTTCAGGGTCGATGCCGTTGAGCGCGAACAGCAGCGATTCGAGTTCCTTCACCGCTGCCTCTTCGCGCGGCAGGTCGCAAGTTTCGCTCGTTCGGAAATAGTCGTCGCCATTGGCATCGGCGATTGTGCTGGGACGGCGATCTTTATCAATAAGGCGGATCAGCTCTGCGCACAGGTCTGATGGCACGAAGTCCTTGAGCTGAAACAACTCGATCTTGGAGTGCGGCACACGCTTGACCACGGGGTCGAGCGAAAGCCGTGCGGCTACAGAATCAGTTGGAGCATCCATCGCGGACCGACCTTAAAAGTCGAGGGCGGGCAGGCAAGGGTGAAACCTTGTGCGAAATAATCTTGCGTCAATGCGGGTTGCAAACAGTTTTCGCTTCCCTTGCGAGACGCATTGTGCAACAGGCTCGCGCCCGCCCAAACGCGGCCTTGACGACCAATGCGCCATGCTTACAGCGGCGCCCTTGCGCAAGGCTTGGCAAGCGACCGGCAGGTCAAAGCCGGGGCGGAGCATGTGGCGATCGTAGCTCAGTTGGTTAGAGCGCCGGTTTGTGGTACCGGAGGTCGCGGGTTCGAACCCCGTCGATCGCCCCATTTCTCCCCGATTTTGCAAGGTCGCACTGCCTGCTCAGCGCGCCACAATTGGGGCGAATATATGACCGCGTTTTGGACCGAACCCGACTTTGACGATCACGAACTGGTGCAGGTCGTACGCGACCGTGCGTCTGGCCTGACGGCGATTATCGCGGTCCATTCCTCGCACCTCGGCCCGGGTGCCGGGGGCACGCGCTTCTGGCATTACCCGAACCCCAAGGACGGTCTGCGCGATGCGCTGCGCCTGTCGCGCGGCATGAGCTACAAGAACGCCATGGCGGGCCTCCCGCTTGGCGGCGGCAAGGCCGTGATTCTTGCCGACGAAGCGCGCACCAAGACGCCCGAACTGCTCGCCGCCTTTGGCGATGCGGTCGAAGGGCTGGGCGGCAAATATGTCACCGCCGAAGACGTCGGCATCAGCGAAGCTGACATGGTTGCCGTCTCGCAGCGCACCAGTCACGTCTCCGGCCTGCCGGTCGAGGGTGAAGGCAGCGCGGGCGGTGATCCGGGGCCGTTTACCTCCTATGGCATCTACCTCGGCATCAAGGCTGCCGTGCAGCACAAGCTCCACACCGACAGCATGAAGGACGTTCATGTCGCCGTCCAGGGCACGGGCAGTGTAGGCGGCGGTGTGGCGCGTCTGCTTGCCAAGGATGGCGCGCGGCTCACTCTGGCAGACATCCACACCGACGGCGTAAAAGCGCTTGCCGAGGAACTGGGCGCCGAAGTGGTTGCTCCGGACGCAATTCTCACCACCGAATGCGATGTTCTTAGCCCCAACGCTCTGGGCGCAATCCTCGATGACGAGAGCATTGCCGCTCTAAATACGAAGATCGTCGCGGGCGGTGCGAACAACCAGCTGGCGCGTGCGCAGCACGGTAAGGTCCTGTTCGAGCGCGGCATTCTTTATGCGCCCGACTATGTGATCAATGCTGGCGGCATCATCTCGGTTGCGACCGAATATCTTGCGCGCCGCGACGGGCGCGAGGCGAGCAAGGCCGAAGTGAACACGCTGATCGAACATATCCCCGGACGTCTGTGCCAGATCTGGCGCAAGAGCGATGACAGCAACACCTCGCCCGACGTGGTCGCCGACCGCATGGCGCAGGAACTGATCGGCCGCGGTTGAGCGCACAGTTGCACGCTTTGCGCCCTTGCGGCTCCTGTCTGGGGCTTTAATAGGGAGCCCAGAGTTTAGCCCTGTGCATATCTACGCCAATCCCAAGCGCTTTCTGACGCTCGCCAAGTGGCTGACCCCGCTCCTGTTCTGGAGCGGTCTGGTGTTGTCGCTGGGCGCGGTGGCGTGGGGCGTTTTCATGGTCCCGCCCGATCAACTGATGGGCGACAGCGTCCGTATCCTGTTCATCCATGTGCCCGCCGCATGGCTGGGCATGGGCGGTTGGGGTGGCCTTGCCATGTCGAGCGCCGCGCTGTTGATCTGGAAGCACCCGCTGGCAGGGATTGCCGCGCGCGCGATTGCCGTACCCGGCATGGTGTTCTGCGCCATTTGCCTCGCCACAGGCTCAATCTGGGGCAGGCCGACCTGGGGCACATGGTGGGAGTGGGACGGACGCCTCACATCGATGCTGGTGCTGCTGTTTCTCTATGGCGGCTATATCGCCTTGTCGCAGGCCAGCGCTCGCGAGGGCAGTTCCTACAAGATTCCGGCAATTTTCGGCCTTGTCGGGGCGATCAATGTGCCGATCATCAATCGCAGCGTCGTGTGGTGGAACTCGCTCCATCAGCCGCCGAGCCTGACCGCAGGCAAGAGCGCAATTGATGCGACTTTCCTGTGGCCGCTGCTTGCCGCTGTGCTGGGCATCTCGCTGCTGTTCGGCGGGCTGGTGCTGATGCGGATGCGCGCGCTGATTGCCGAACAACAGGTCGAGGCGCGCTTGCGTCGCCGCGCGTTAGACGATGATGCGCCAATGGGCGCAGGCTTGGCGGAGGGTGCGTAATGCGTGAGGCGTTGGACCATTGGCCGTTTGTTGTGGGTGCCTATGCGGTGTCGGGCGTTGCGCTCGGCCTGCTGATCGCCTGGAGCTACACAACCATGCGCCGGGCGGAAAAGCGCCGCGAGGAGATGAAGCGCAAATGAAAGCCAAACATCAACGCTTGACGCTGGTGGTGCTTGCTCTGATTGCGATTATCGGCGCAGGCCTGATCGCGACGTGGGCGCTGCGCAATCAGGCGAATTACTTCTATCTCCCCGAACAGATGGCTGCCGAACCGCCTGCGGTTGGACAGGCCATTCGCCTCGGCGGAATGGTGCAGCAAGGCTCGATCGAGACGCAGGCCGACGGGGTGACGGTGAATTTTGTCGTTACCGGCAATGAGGACTCGACCGTTCCTGTAACCTATAGCGGCATCCTGCCAGATCTCTTCGTCGAAGGGTCGGGCGTGGTTGCGGAAGGGCATTTGCAAGCCGACGGCACGTTCCTCGCCACCAATCTGCTCGCCAAGCATGACGAAAATTACGTCCCGCGCGAGCTTGAGGGGATGGAAGGGCACAAAGACAATTCCGATTACATCGAAACCGTAGCCGGCAACCCATAGGATCGAGCTGACCACATGATCGCTGAAATCGGACTCGCCGCCCTTTGGCTTTCGGCTGCTCTCGCTGTGTTGCAGATGGTGTCGGGCGCGTTCGGATTGCGCGCCGACGGAGCGAAGATGGCGGCCTATGCGCGCCCCGCGGCAGTGGTGCAGGCTTTCCTTGCCGTGCTCGCCTTCTGCATGCTGCTCTGGGCGTTTGCGATCACCGATCTTTCGATCAAGCTGGTGGCGACCAATTCGCACTCGATGAAGCCGCTCATCTTCAAGCTCGCAGGGACTTGGGGGAACCATGAAGGCTCGATGCTGCTGTGGGTCACGGTGCTCGCCTTTTCGGGCGGGCTGATCGCGCTGCTGGAGCGTCGACTGCCAGAAAAGACCATGTCCGCGACGCTTGGTGTGCAGGGCTTCGTCGCGCTTGGGTTCTATGCCTTCCTTCTGCTGTCCTCGAACCCGTTCGAGCGTCTGCCGGTTCCGGCGGTTGAAGGAAGCGGACTTAACCCGCTGTTGCAGGACATCGGCCTCGCCTTCCATCCGCCCACGCTCTACATCGGCTATGTTGGCATTTCAGTCGCTTTCAGCCTTGCGATGGGTGCGCTGATTACCCGTCAGGTTACTCCCGATTTCGCCAAGGTCATGCGCCCTTGGGTGCTGGGTGCGTGGGTGTTCCTGACGCTCGGCATAACCGCCGGTTCCTATTGGGCCTATTACGAGCTGGGCTGGGGCGGCTGGTGGTTCTGGGACCCGGTTGAAAAC
>JAYPMZ010000178.1:0-4620 GCA_038130205.1 Erythrobacteraceae bacterium
GGGCGCAGACCGTGTCTTTACCGTCTCAGGCGCGAGCGGCGAGGGTATTGGCGAATTGATGGATGCAGTGCTCGGCTACCTGCCAGATAGCACCGCGACCGAGACGAAATCCACCGAAGTCGAAGATCATGACGAAGCCGACGAGGAGTGGTCGCCGCTCTGAGGCCAGGGCTGATGACCCTTTAAATTGGCCGCATCACACCTTAGGTGCACCGCAGCATGGATATTGAAACTCTTCTCGACTTTCGTGACATCGAAAAATGCCCGCGGCTTGTCATCAAGATCGGATCGGCCCTGCTGGTCCATCCCGATGGCGAACCCCGCTTCGACTGGCTGCGCACCGTAGCGCACGAGGTCGCCGGCGCGCGCGAGCGTGGGCAAGAGGTGATCGTTGTCGCCTCGGGTTCAGTCGCGCTCGGCGCGGCAATGCTCGATCTGCCCGGCGGCGGGCGCGAAACACTCGCCCATGCACAGGCAGCCGCTTCGGTGGGGCAGGTCTATCTTGCCTCCACATGGGCGCAGATGTTTGCCGAGCATGGCCTCAAGGCAGGGCAAGTCCTGCTTACGCTTGACGATCTGGAAAACCGCAGCCGCTATCTGAACGCACGCGAGACCTTGCGCGAACTGCTGGAACGCGGCGCAGTGCCGATCATCAACGAAAACGACACCACCGCGACGCAGGAACTCAAATTCGGCGATAACGACCGTTTGGCTGCGCGCGTTGCACAGGCAAGCGATGCCAACGGCGTGCTGTTGCTGACCGATGTGGACGGCCTTTACACCAAGCACCCCGACGAACCCGACGCAGAACTGCTGCGCGTGGTTCACAAGATGACGCCGCGTATTCACGAAATGGCGACGGGCGGATCGGGTTCGGGCATGGGCTCGGGTGGTATGGCGTCCAAATTGCAGGCCGCCGAGATCGCGGGGCGCGCAGGGATTGCGCTCGCCATCCTGAGCGGGACCGAACAATATCCGATCGGCCGCGCACTGAGCGCCGACCTCGGCACGGTGTTCCTGCCCAAGCGCGACGACAACGCTTTCAAATCGTGGATCGGCGGGCGCATGCGCTTCAACGGCTCGATCCGCGTCGATGACGGTGCGGTCCGCGCCTTGCATAACGGCAAGAGCCTGCTTGCAGCAGGAGTGATCGAGGTCTTCGGTGCCTTCGAGCGCGGCGATGTGATCGCGATCGAGGATGCGCAGGGGCGGATGATCGCCAAGGGCATGGTCGAATACGACTCTCCCGATTGCGAGAAGATCAAAGGCTTGCGCAGCGAGGAAGTTGCCGACGAACTGGGCCACCTCCCGCGTTCGGCAGTAATCCACCGCGACCAGATGGTGATGCTCTAAACCGATGGCTGTGCTGGCGATCACGGGGGCGACCGGCTTTGTTGGGAGCGCGGCGCTCGATGTGGCGCTGGAAGCGGGCCACACGGCCCGCGCATTGACCCGCCGCGATCAGCCCGCCCGTGCAGGCGTGGAGTGGATCAAGGGCACACTCGAAGACACGGCAGCACTCGCTGAATTGTGCAGCGGTGCGGATGCGGTGGTCCATATTGCGGGCCTCACCAACACGCCCGATCCTGCGGAGTTCGAGGCCGCCAACGTCATCGGAACCGACGCGATGATTGCCGCTGCCAGGGGCGCCAGCGTCAAACGCTTTGTCTTCGTCTCCTCGCTCGCGGCACGCGAACCCAAACTTTCCGCCTATGGCGCATCCAAAGCGCGGGCCGAAACGCTGGTCGAGGCATCGGGCCTCCATTGGACAATCGTGCGTCCGCCTGCGGTCTATGGTCCGCGCGATGTCGATATGTTCGAGCTGTTCAAGACCGCGAAGATGGGCGTGGTGCCGCTGCCTCCGGGCGGGGCGACCTCGATCATCCACGCCTCCGATCTTGGGCGCCTGCTGGTCACGCTCGCTGTCAAGAAAACGCGGCGGGCGATCTTCGAACCCGATGACGGGCGCGAGGGCGGCTGGTCGCACAAGGAACTGGCGCAGGCGATAGGCCGCGCTGTGGGCAAGAAAGCGGTGTTTGCGCCGCATCTGCCCAAAGCGGTGCTGGGCTTCGCTGCTCAGGCGGACAAGCTGCTGCGCGGCGAAAAGGCCAAGCTGACCGCTGACCGCGTGGGCTATATGGCGCATCCCAACTGGGTTTCGCGCTGGGACCGCAAGCTGCCGCCCGAAGTGTGGGAACCGCAGATCGAAGGCGAACTGGGCCTTAAAGCGACCGCCGATTGGTATAAGGCCGAAGGCTGGCTGTGACCGCGTGAAACGCGTGCTATGATAGTGCACTTGCGAGAGGTGATCGCGATATGCGCAAACGGATTCTGATGGTCGCAATCTTCGCGCTTGGCGCTTGCGATGGCGCAACCGGTTCGAGCCGCAAGGGCGAGATTGACCTCAACGGCTTCGAAATACCGCGCCCGGGCCAGCAGCCCGCTATCGCAGTTGAGGAAGGTGTGCGTACCACCGCTGCCGATGGCGGACCGCCGCACGGCCAGTTCAAAATAACCACGCAATATGGCGATATCTTCTACGAGGACGTGCGAGAAGATGGCACCTTCACCAGTCGTGCCTCGGACGGTCGCGTGGTCGAAACGGGCACGTGGTCGCTGGCGAGCGGCAATCGCTTCTGTTCGAAGGGGGCAGGCGCGGAATCCGAAGAGGTTTGCTTCGTCGAAAGTATCGCCGAGGACGGCGTTTGGACGTCCTACGATCCCGGTTTCAACGAGACTTCGACAATCGAGCGGATATCGCCGAGACAGCGATAAAGCCAAGCCTTAGAGGAAAGGTTCCTCGCCCGGCTTGTGGATGCCGCATTCGGTTTTGTCCCAACCCTTCCAGCGGCCCGAGCGCGGGTCTTCGCCAGGCGCAACCTTGTGCGTGCAGGGTTCGCAACCGATCGAGGGGAATCCCTTGGCGACCAGCGGATGGCGAGGCAGATCATGCTGCTCGAAGTAGGCGGCGATATCCTCCGCGCTCCAATCGATCAGCGGGTTGATCTTGAGCCGCCCTTGCGCGTCCGACGTATCGACTTCGAAGCGCGGCAGATTGGCTCTGGTCGACGACTGGAAAGCCTTGCGACCGGTAAAGCTCGCATCGAAACGGTCGAGCGCCTTTTCGAGCGGCTTGACCTTGCGAATCTCGCAGCAGCCATCGGGATCATAGGACCAGCGCAGCCCGCTTTCGTCCTTCTTCGCCAATTCCGCTTCGTCGGGGGTGAGGATCTGGAGATTGGTCAGCCCCAGTCGTTCGACCAGCAGATCGCGATATTCAAGCGTCTCGGCAAAATGCTTGCCGGTTTCCAGAAACAGGACTGGAACGGCTGGATCGACCTCGGCCAGCAGGTGCAGCAGCACCGCGCTTTCCGCGCCGAAACTCGAAACGGTGGCTACATCGCCTGCCAGATTACCCTTGATGACGGCTTCCAGCATTTCCTGGGTGGAAGAGCCGCGAAACATGCGGTTGAGCCGCACGGCATCGTGTTCGGTAAAGCGCGGGCCGGTGTCGAGCCGGTCGATGGCACGGTCCGCAGCTTGTGCGGCGGTGAGCGGGGCATTGGGCTTATTCATGGCGCAATTCCTGAATGGTGCGGCGGCCGTCGACGGTGCGCTGGTAGACATTGTCCCATGTTGCAAAGGCGCGTGCAGCGTCCTCTTCGTCGAGGCGTTTGTCAGGAGCAAAGGCATCGAAGCCGCAGCGGCGCATGTGCGAAAGCTGGTCGATGCCCAGATCGCCCACCGCGCGCAGTTCGCCAGCATATCCCGCTTCGCGCAGGATACGCGCAGCCGAATAGCCGCGCCCATCGCCAAAACTGGGGAAGTTTACTTCGACCAGCGCGATGCGGTCGAGATAGGGCAGCAGTACGCGGGCATCGTCGCCCGGCTCGATCCGCACGGCGGTGGCGTTGGTCTGGTCGCAGCAGGCATCGACGGTGACGGTGCCGTGATCGACGACCTCGTCATCGCGGAAACGGAACTGGACGTCGTCCGGCGAAGTGCCCAAGTCGCTGCGATCAACCATCCCGGCCTCCTCTTGCGACCAAGCCGCTGTTGCTGTTTGTGTGGAGAAGAGTCGCGCATTCCGGATGCGCCACGGTCCTGAGGCGGCCTCTAACCATAAAGCGCCTCCTTGAAGGGTTCCATGCCGATACGGCGGTAGGTGTCGAGGAAACGCTCCTCGCCCTGTTTCTGCGCGAGATAGACGTCGGTGACCTTGTCCACGGCCTCGATTACGCCGTCCTCGGTGAAGCCGGGGCCGGTGATCTTGGCGAGGCTGGTGTCCTCGGCCTCGCTCCCGCCGAGCGAGAGCTGATAGTTCTCGGTGCCCTTCTTATCGACGCCGAGAATACCGATGTGGCCCGCGTGGTGATGGCCGCAGGCGTTGATGCAGCCGGAGATTTTCATCTTCAACTCGCCCAGCTTGGCGGTCTTGCCACTGGCGTCGAAGCGTTCGGAAATGCGCTGTGCAAGGGGGATCGAACGCGCATTGGCGAGCGCGCAATAGTCGAGCCCCGGACAGGCGATCATGTCCTCGATTGTGTCCATGTTCGGCGCGCCGAGACCTGCTGCCTCCAGCTCGGTCCACAGCGCGTGAAGATCGGCGATCTTCACGTG
>JAYPMZ010000179.1:0-4454 GCA_038130205.1 Erythrobacteraceae bacterium
CCCTTCGGTGATCCCGGTGCGCTCGAATCCTTCGCGGCGCTGGAACGCTTGGCATACAGCTGAGCGCTCAGGCGCATTGCGCTTCGGCCATGACCAGATCGGCCGCGTCGTTCCAGATGCGGTCGATACGGTCGTGGCGGATGAGGCCATCGATCTGATTTCCGAATTCCGCCCGGTCGCCGCGCCATGCGGCCTCCAGCATCCGGCCAAGAGTCAGCTCGTCATGGCTAAGGCACCCGCAGCAAAAGCGGCGCACGTGGACGGTTTCGGGCCAGGCTTTCGTGACCGTTTCAAGCAATTCGAGCGTTTTGATCGCAATGCTGATCCGGCCGAGCCGCTGGGTGAGTTCGGGCACCGGATCGCTGTGAGAACGCTCGTGCAGGGCAATCAGGCGCAGCGCATAGACAAAGCGCGCCGCGACGGGGTGCAGGCTGCGGACCTGCGGCAGCTGGGCAAGCCTGGCGACAGCGGTGCGGGTGGCGGCGGAGGGGGCGTGATGACGGGACATGGTTCTCCTGCGGCTTTGAGTGGCAACAGGGAAACCATGCCTTAAATGCAAATGGTTCGCAATAGCATTGTTTGGACGCGCTATTGGCTGTAGAGCGTCACCGAGTGGCCGTTCCCCGACAACCGGATCGCATTCGATGGCGTGCGCTCGGCGCGGGTAACCGCGTCGAGGGCTCGCGCTAGCGCGGTTTGACCGGCTGAAATCGCGACGGTGCAAACCGGCGGTGGCGGTTCACCGGGGGCAGGTCGCGGGCCAAGCCCGTGCCGCTGTATGGCAAGCACTTCACCGTCAAACTCCATTCCCCAAACAAAGCCCGCGCAGGTCGGCTCGAAGGACAGGATCGGTCCGTCGATCGATAGCGCAATCGCCTCGCCGTTCGGGAGTTCGGCATCATCGACGCCGGCGACCCGATACTCGCCAAGCAGTTCGCCGACCGACGTAATCGCAACTCCATCGGGGACCATTTCGGGCGCGGTATCACCGCCTTTATCCGAGGGCACGACGCGCTCGTCAGCCGCGCTCTCGTCAGCCCCCTTGTCGGCGGACAGGGAGTCGGCGGACGGGGAGCAGGCGGCGAGAGCGAGCAAAAGGGCGGGCGCGAGGCGGAAAGCTGTGGTCATGGACCGAGCCTAAGCCCGCTTTCCTGCACCACAAATGAAGAACCCCGGCGGATCGCTCCACCGGGGTTCTTCTATGTCTTGGCTCGAAAGCGCTTACTCGGTGCTGTCGCCCTCGCTCGGAGCAGGAGCGGCTGCGGCCATCGCTGCCTTCATCGCTTCTTCCGAAGAGATCGGATCGGCTGCGACTTCAGGCTCCGAAGCGCCTTCTGCGGCGAGAGCTTCCTGCTGCTTTTTCCAAGCGGCCTTCAGCGCTGCGTCGCGGCTCGAAGCGGTGACGCGCATGCGGTTCATGCCTGCGCCGGTACCTGCCGGGATCAGACGGCCCACGATTACGTTCTCCTTGAGACCGATCAGCGTGTCCTTCTTGCCCTCGACCGAAGCCTGCGTCAGCACGCGGGTCGTTTCCTGGAACGATGCCGCCGAGATGAAGCTGCGGGTCTGCAGCGACGCCTTGGTGATACCGAGCAGGATCGGCGTGCCTTCAGCCGGCTGCTTGTTCTTGCCAAGCTTCGCGTTGACCTCGAGCATTTCGGCGTAATCGACCTGTTCGCCCGGCAGTAGGGTGGTGTCGCCACCATTGGTGATTTCAACCTTCTGCAGCATCTGGCGAACGATCACCTCGATGTGCTTGTCGTTGATCTTCACGCCCTGCAGTCGGTAGACTTCCTGGATCTCGTTGACGAGATATTCGGCCAGAGCCTCGACACCCATGACTTCGAGGATGTCGTGCGGGTTGGGCGAGCCGGAAATCAGGGTATCACCCTTCTTCACGAAGTCGCCTTCCTGCACGTCGATCACCTTGGTCTTGGGGATCAGGTACTCAACTGCATCACCTTCCTCGGGCACAATCGCGATCTTGCGCTTCGCCTTGTACTCGCGGACGAATTCGATCTTACCCGAAATCTTGGCGATGACCGACATGTCCTTAGGCAGACGTGCCTCGAACAGCTCGGCAACACGCGGCAGACCGCCGGTGATGTCGCGCGTCTTGGCAGCTTCACGCGATGCACGCGCGAGGATGTCACCGGCTTCGACAGTGTCACCATCGGCAACCGAGAGCGTGGTGCCCGGAGCGAGCATGTAACGCTGCGCTTCGGTTTCGTCCTCGCTCTGGCCTTCGCCCAGAAGGGTGAGACGCGGACGCAGCTCTTCCTTCTTCTTGCGGCCGGTGGCGCGGTTTTCGGTCACGACGCGCTGGGCGATACCCGTTGCATCGTCGGTCTGCTCTTCGAGGGTCGAGCCTTCGACGAGGTCCTGATACTTCACGACACCCGACTGTTCGGTGATGATCGGCAGCGAGAACGGATCCCATTCTGCCAGACGATCGCCTTCCTTGACCTTCGCGCCGTCCTTGAAGTGCAGCACGGTACCATAGGGCACCTTGTGCATTTCACGCTCACGACCTTCGGCGTCGATGATCGCCAGCTCGCCGTTACGGGCGAGGCTGAGGATACGGCCCTTCTTGTCAGTGATGGTCGGCATATCGCGGTATTCGATCTTACCTTCCGAAATCGACTCGAGGTGCGAGGTTTCGTTCAGCTGCGCCGCACCACCGATGTGGAAGGTACGCATGGTCAGCTGGGTGCCCGGCTCACCGATCGACTGTGCAGCGATAACGCCGACAGCTTCACCGATGTTCACCGGAGTACCGCGGGCAAGGTCACGGCCATAGCAGGTCGCGCAAACGCCCTGTTCGGCTTCGCAAACCAGCGGCGAACGGATCTTGGCCGACTGGGTTTCAGCCGCTTCGATTTCCTTCACCATCGGTTCGTCGATCAGCGTGCCCGCCGGAACGATCACTTCGCCGGTGGCTGCGTTGACGATATCCTCGGCCGTGGTGCGGCCCAGAATACGCTCGCCCAGCGAGGCGATGACCGAACCACCCTGAACGATCGCGCGCATTTCGAGCGCGTTCTCGGTCTTACAGTCGGTTTCGACGATCGTGCAGTCCTGCGACACATCGACCAGACGACGGGTCAGGTAACCCGAGTTCGCCGTCTTGAGCGCCGTATCCGCGAGGCCCTTACGGGCGCCGTGGGTCGAGTTGAAGTATTCAAGAACGGTCAGACCTTCCTTGAAGTTCGAGATAATCGGGGTCTCGATGATCTCGCCCGACGGCTTGGCCATGAGGCCGCGCATACCGGCGAGCTGCTTCATCTGCGCGGGCGAACCACGCGCACCCGAGTGGCTCATCATGTAGATCGAGTTGATGTCGGCCTCGCGGCCTTCCTTGTCGATCGGACGCGCCTTGATCTCTTCCATCATCGCGTCGGCGACGAGGTCACCGCACTTCGACCAGGCATCGATCACCTTGTTGTACTTTTCCTGCTGGGTGATCAGGCCGTCCTGATACTGCTGCTCGTAATCGGCAACCTGGCTCTTGGTGGTCTCGACCAGCTTTTCCTTCGCATCAGGGATGATCATGTCATCCTTACCAAAGGAGATACCGGCGCGGAATGCGTGGCGGAAGCCCAGCACCATGATGGCGTCGGCGAACAGCACGGTGTCCTTCTGGCCGGTGTGACGATACACTTCGTCGATCACCTCACCGATGTCCTTCTTGGTGAGAAGGCGGTTGATGATGTCGAAGGGAACCTTGTGGTTCTTCGGCAAACATTCACCGATCAGCATACGACCCGGCGTCGTTTCAAAGCGCTTCATCACCACATTGCCGTCTTCATCGGCCTGCGGGACGCGGGCGATGATTTTGGAGTGGAGCGAGACCGCCTTGGTTTCGAGCGCCTGGTGCACTTCGGCCATATCGCCAAAGCGCGGAAGCTTCTCGACCTTCGAACCGTCTTCGTTCTCGAGGTATTCGGGGGTCTTTTCCTGACGTTCCATCGACAGGTAGTAAATCCCCAGAACCATGTCCTGCGAAGGCACGATGATCGGCTTGCCGTTGGCGGGCGAGAGGATGTTGTTGGTCGACATCATCAGCACGCGCGCTTCGAGTTGCGCTTCGAGCGAGAGCGGCACGTGGACCGCCATCTGGTCACCGTCAAAGTCGGCGTTGAAAGCCGAGCAGACCAGCGGGTGAAGCTGGATAGCCTTACCTTCGATCAGAACGGGTTCGAACGCCTGGATACCCAGACGGTGCAGCGTCGGCGCGCGGTTCAGCAGAACCGGGTGCTCGCGGATCACTTCGTCGAGGATGTCCCAGACTTCCTTGCGCTCCTTCTCGACCCACTTCTTCGCCTGCTTGAGCGTCATGCTCAGGCCCTTGGCGTCGAGACGGGCGTAGATGAACGGCTTGAACAGTTCGAGCGCCATCTTCTTGGGCAGGCCGCACTGGTGCAGCTTGAGCTCGGGGCCGGTCACGATGACCG
>JAYPMZ010000180.1:0-4415 GCA_038130205.1 Erythrobacteraceae bacterium
CCTGCTTGATTGCCGGGGGCGCATCGGGCACAGGCGGGTGACATTTTGACTAGGTAGGGCTGACATGCCTTGCCGCGCGCTCTATGGGGCAAGCGCGTTACCAATACGGGTTGGACGGGAACAAAACTTCCATGAATCGATGCGAGCAAGCAGGCGTCCGGTCTGTGAAGTCCAAGAGTGCAGCAGGCCGTCTGGCGATCGCCTTGACCGGCGCAACCATGTTGGCAGGTGTTCCTTACACCGCCTTTGCGCAGGATGAGGGTGAGGAAACCGCGCCCGCGCAGACGGTGCAGGCACCCACCACCGACACGATCCGCACGATCAGCGTCGCCGGTGCAGAACGTCTCGAGCCGACCACAATTCTATCTTACATCCGTCTGCGCGTGGGCCAAGAATACACCTCGGCCGCAGCTGACGAAGCGCTGAAGGACCTCGGCGCGACCGAACTCTTCGCGAGCTTTTCGATCCGCAATGACAACGGCAATGTCGTTATCACTGTGACCGAGAATCCGGTGATTAACCGTATCGTGCTCGAAGGCAACGATCGCCTCGACGCTGAAAAGATCCTTCCCGAAATCCGCCTCGCTCCGCGCCAGATTTTCACTCGTTCGAAGGTTCGCGCAGACGTTGCGCGCATTATCGAGCTATACAAGCGGCAGGGCCGCTTCGCAGCAACCGTCGAGCCGCAGATGGTCCAACTGCCGCAGAACCGCGTCGATGTGGTGTTCGAAATCACCGAAGGGCCCAAGTCCAAGGTGCGTCAGATCAACATCATCGGCAACGAGGTGTTCTCCGACAACGATCTGCGCAGCGAGATGGTGACGAAGCAATCGCGCTTCTTCCGCTTCTTCAGCTCGAACACGTCTTACGACCCCGATCGTCTGGCATTCGACCAGCAAAAGCTGCGTCAGTTCTACCTCACCGAAGGCTATGCCGACTTCCGCGTCGTTTCCGCGGTTGCCGAGCTGACGCCGGACCAGCGCGACTTCATCATCACCTATGTGGTCGAAGAAGGCGAACGCTACACCTTCGGCGACGTCGAGGTGGAAAGCCAGCTGCGCGATTTCGACAGCGACTCCCTGCAGACCGGCCTTTCGATGCAGACGGGCGATTTCTATAACGCCAAGGCAGTGGAAGACACGGTCGAAGGTCTGACCGAACTCGCAGGCCGTTTCGGCTACGCTTTCGCCGACGTGCAGCCGCGCTTCAACCGCAATCCCGAAGACCTGACGATGGATATCACCTTTATCCTGCGTCAGGCTCCGCGCGTTTACATTGAGCGCGTGGACGTGAACGGCAACACGCTGACGCAGGATAAGGTCGTGCGCCGCGAATTTCGTCTGTCGGAAGGCGATGCGTTCAACTCGCTGGGCGTGGCGCGTACCACCGCCCGCATCAACTCGCTGGGTTATTTTCAGGAGAATTTCGAGGTTAACCAAGTCGAAGGCAGCGCGCCCGACCGTATCGTCCTCGAAGCGAACGTCGAAGAGCAGCCGACCGGCGAGCTCCAGTTCTCGGCGGGCTTCTCCTCGATCGAGCGTTTCATTCTGGCCGGTTCGATCCGTCAGCGCAACTTCCGCGGGCGCGGGCAGACCATCGGGCTGAGCCTGAACTATTCGCAGTTCTCGCGTTCGGCGCAGATCAGCTTCACCGAGCCCTATGTGTTCGACCGCAACCTGTCGGCCGGCGCGGACATTTACCGCCGTGACTTCAACAGCTTCAACTTCACGTCGACCGGGCGCAACACGACCTTCGAACAGGCCACCACGGGCGCTTCGTTCCGTCTCGGCGTGCCGCTGACTGAATTCATGTCGCTGATCGGCAGCTACACGCTCAACTATGACGAGATCAGCCTCGATCAGAACCTGTTCTTCTCGGACATTGATGGTGACGGAACGGCCGAGTGTGACCCGCTGCTTGCTGGTCGCTTCCTGTGCGATGCACTGGGTAACCGACAGAGCTCTATCCTCGGCTTGAGCCTCAACTATAGCACGCTGAATTCGCGGCTGCGCCCGACGCGCGGTCGCCAGATTTCGCTTTCGACCGAGTTTGCAGGCCTCGGTGGCGACGTCCGTTATCTGCGTTTCCGCGGCAAGGCGCAGCAGTTCTGGGATGTTGCCAACACGGGCTTTATCTTCTCGCTGTCCCTTGAAGGCGGCACGATCATCCCGCTGCAGGATCGCGGCGGTGCAGGGGTGGACGATGTCCTTCTCACCGACCGTTTCTTCCTCGGCGAGCCGCAGTTCCGCGGTTTCGGCATCCGCGGGGTCGGTCCGCGCATTCTCACGCAGGTATACAACGGTGTCGACGAAAACGGCGATCCTATCCTGATCACCGATCGCAACCGTATCCGTGACGACGCGATCGGCGGCCGCAATTACTATCTGGGCCGTGCAGAGATCGAAATTCCGCTGGGGACCGGTGCACGCGAACTGGGCCTACGCCCCTCCGTCTTCCTCGATGTCGGCGCGCTGTGGGGCGTTACCCAGCCGATCCTTCAGGATAACCCCAACGGCCTGCCATTCCTCGATGCATCGGGTAATCCGCTGTACATCGAACAGGTGGCAGCGGTGGACGACAACGGGGATCTGATCCTCGATGCGGACGGCAATCAAACCTTCGTTTCAACCACCACAATCAACCCTATCGCTGCTGATGGCGTGACAGAAAACGTCATCACAGTTCGCCCCAACAGCGCCATTCGCGAGGTTTTCCTGGGAGATTCGCCCAGCCCGCGCATCACCGCTGGCATCGGGGTCAATTGGAACTCGCCGTTCGGGCCGTTCCGCATCGATTTCGCCCAGACGATCCGCAAGATCGAAGGCGACGATGACAAGAGATTCACGTTTAACGTAGGAACACAATTCTGATGAAGACCTTCACCAAACTGCTCGCTTCGGGCGCGCTGGCGCTTGGTGCGCTCGCCGCGACCGCTCCTGCCACCGCACAGGTTCAGGGCCGTATTGCGACCGCCGACGTCAGCCGTGCGATTATCGGCACGACCGCGCTGCAGACCGCTTACAACCAGATCGGCACCACCTATTCGGCGCAGATCGAACAGCGCCAGACCAAGCAGCAGCAGCTCACCCAGCTGCTTCAGCCGTTCGACACGAACTC
This sequence comes from Erythrobacteraceae bacterium, assembly GCA_038130205.1. Taxonomy (GTDB): domain Bacteria; phylum Pseudomonadota; class Alphaproteobacteria; order Sphingomonadales; family Sphingomonadaceae; genus Erythrobacter. The sequence goes on from JAYPMZ010000180.1 coordinate 3,118, forward strand.
GAACGGTCAGCTTGAAGAATCCGAGCTTCCGGCGGTCCAGAACTCGCCGCAGCTCGCTCAGATCCAGACGCTCGAAGGCGAAGTTTCGGCACTGACCAATCAGGTCAACGCCGCGCGCATTTACGCCGTAGAACAGATCCTCGCGCAGTATCCTGCCGCTGTCACCGAAGTGACTGCACAGCAGCAGATTGTGATGGTCCTCCAGCCCGACACTGTGCAGTACGCTGCCGAGGGCGCCGACATCAGCGCTCTGATCACCACCTCGCTCAACGCTAAGGTTCCTTCGGTCGGCATCGTTCCGCCCGCTGACTGGCGTCCGACCCGCAATGCCGCGACGATCTTCCAGGAAATCCAGCAGACGCTGGTTGCCGCGCAGATCATGCAGCAGCAGCAGGCCGCACAGCAGCAGCAACAGCCGGCTACGTCGGGCCGCTAAGGCCTGTCTGACGAGCTGCTAAGGGGGCAGGGCATGAGTGAACCGATCACCGACTATGACATCCACAAGGTGTTGAAGGCCCTGCCTCACCGCTACCCCTTGCTGCTTGTCGACCGAGTCAAGGAAATCCACCTCAACGAACGCATCCACGCGGTGAAAGCCGTGACGATGAACGAGGAGTTTTTCCAGGGCCACTTCCCCGGTGCTCCGATCATGCCGGGCGTGCTCCAGATCGAGGCGCTTGCGCAGGCAGCAGCGATCCTCGGGATCGAGACGCTGGGGCTGGCCGGCACCGGCAAGCTGGTGATTTTCATGGGTATCGAGAGCGCGAAGTTCCGCGCTCCCGTGACCCCGGGCTGCCTGCTCGATCTCGAAGTCGAGTTCCTCCAGCAGCGCCGGACGATCTACAAGTTCAAGGGCAAAGCCAGCGTCGAGGGCAAGACCACTTGCGAGACCGAGTTTACCGCAATGATCGCGGATCCGCCGAAGTAGTTCGCTCCCGGACTTATAAGGTTGCAATTTGGCTCTGGCGCTGTATGAGCGCCGCTTCTCCGAATTCATAGCAACGCCGGTCGGAACCGGCGCCAGCTGCAAAGGACCGTTACGATGAAAGCCGAAGGGCATCCCGAATACCACACGATCACGGTCAAGATGACCGATGGTACCGAATTCCAGACCCGCTCGACCTGGGGCGCGGAAGGCGACACGCTCGCTCTCGATATCGACCCGACCAGCCACCCGGCATGGACCGGCGGCAACCGTCAGGTTTCGGAAGGCGGCCGCGTTGCTGCGTTCAACAAGCGCTTCGGCGGTCTCTCGCTCAAGAAGTAAGCGAGTCACTCACAAAATTCGAAGGGCGGTC
>JAYPMZ010000181.1:0-4347 GCA_038130205.1 Erythrobacteraceae bacterium
GGTGAAGATGCTCTCGGGCGATTGCGAGTGCGTCTGCCCGCCGAAAATTCCGCCACCAAATGGGGATCGCACCGTCAGCGGGGCGATATATTCAGTCGCCGAGCGATAGCGCAGGCGCGCTGCTTCGGAGATCAGCTGGTCGAGGCCGGGATAGATATAATCCGCAAACTGGATTTCGGGGACCGGGCGCAGGCCGTATGCACCCATGCCGACCGCGACACCGATGATGCCGCATTCGCTGATCGGCGTGTCGAACACGCGCGTCTTGCCGTGCTTTTCCTGCAAGCCTGCGGTGCAACGGAACACGCCGCCGAAATAGCCCACGTCCTCGCCCATCACGATCACATCGGGATCGCGTTCGAGCATGATGTCGAGCGCTTCGTTGATCGCCTCGATCATGTTGACGCGGCGTTCGGTCTCGCCTTCGGTCTGCCCTTCGGTTTCGGGCGCGGTTTTCACATCTGCGCTCATTCGTAGGGCCTTTCCTTGCCGAACTTGGTAATCCGTTCGCGCGTCGCCTGCTCGGCCTGCTCCTTGAGATGCCAGGGCAGCTCTTCGAACACGTCTTCGAACATGGTGTGGAACGGGTGATGCAGACCGTGGCCGAGGATGCCGTTCTTCTCGGCTTCCTTAGTGGTCGCCTTGACCTCTTCGGCGCATTTGAGGTCCATCGCCGCCTGGCGTTCCTCGTCCCATTCGCCGATCGCGATGAGGTGGTCTTTCAGGCGCTTGATCGGATCACCAAGCGGCCATTCCTCGCGCTCGGTCGCGCTGCGGTAGCCGGAGGGGTCGTCCGAAGTCGAATGGCCCTCGGCGCGATAGGTGAAGTATTCGATAAGCGTCGGGCCCTGATTGGCGCGCGCGCGGTTTGCGGCCCATTGTTGCGCGGCAAAGCAGGCGAGCGCGTCATTGCCGTCAACCCGCAAGCCAGCGAGGCCATAACCCAGCGCACGGGCGGCAAAGGTCGTGCGTTCCGCGCCTGCAAAACCGCTGAAGCTCGAAATCGCCCACTGGTTGTTGATCACATTGAGGATCACCGGAGCGTTATAGACGGTCGCAAAGGTGCAGGCCGAGTGAAAGTCGCCCTCGGCGGTCGAACCCTCGCCCACCCAGGTTGCGGCAATCCGGCTGTCGCCCTTGATCGCACTAGCCATGGCCCAGCCCACCGCCTGCGGCGTCTGGGTGGCAAGATTGCCAGAAATACTGAAGAAGCTGTGCTCGCGGCTCGAATACATGATCGGCAGCTGGCGACCTTTGAGCTTGTCACCCTTGTTCGAGTAGATCTGGTTGATCATCTCGATCAGCGGATAGCCGCGCGCGATCAGAATGCCCTGCTGGCGATAGCTCGGGAAGATCATGTCGTCCGAGGCAAGCGCCATCGAAGCAGCCACGCTCGTCGCCTCTTCGCCGGTGCACTTCATGTAGAACGATGTCTTGCCCTGACGCTGCCCGCGGAACATGCGTTCGTCGAAGGCGCGCACCATGGCCATGTGGCCGAGCATGGCGCGCAATGTTTCGGGGTCCAGCTTGGGGTCCCATGCCCCGTGCGCCTGATTGTCCTCACCCAGAACGCGGACGAGGCCATAGGCCATGTCCTTCATATCGCCGGGTGCGGTCGCCTCATCGGGGCGCAGCATAGAACCGGCTTCGGGGATATTCAGCGAGCTGAAATCAACCGGCTCGCCGGGACGGGATTTGGGCTCTGGCACGTGCAGCGCAAGCGCCGGTCGATTGCCAGTTGCCGCCAATTTCGGGTTGGCCGGATCGGCCATGAAGCGCTCTCCCTCGCAAAGCAGCGCGCAATGTAATGATTGCGCGTGCGTATTCTTTTATTTCAACGGCGGTTGCCGGTCAAGCAGACCGGGCCTCACGCAATTAAACAGCAACGGGAGCCTTGATCGGGGATAGCGGCGCGTAATCATGCACCACGAAATCCTCGATTGCGTAATCGAAAATTGTTTCGGGTCTGCGCACTATCTCCAGCGTCGGATTTCCCTGCGGGGCGCGGGTCAGCTGTTCTTCAATCAGATGCGCGTGATTGAGATAGAGGTGCACATCCCCGCCCATCCAGACCAGTTCGCCCGGTTCCAGCCCGGTCTGGTCTGCAAACATACGCAACAGCAGCGCTGCCGACCACAGGTTGAAAGGCAGTCCAAGCGCAACGTCACAAGAGCGCTGGTAGAGCATGCAATTGAGGCGGTTATCCGCAACGTGGAACTGATACGTCTTATGGCACGGCGGCAGCGCCATGCGGTCCAGCTCGGCAACATTCCAGCCTTCGATGATGTGGCGACGCGAACCGGGGTTGTTGCGCAGGCTTTCGACCACCTCGGCGATCTGGTTGATGCCGGGGCCCTTCTCGTAAAGCCCGTCCTTGCGATAGCGATAGGTCGGCCAATCGACCCATTGCTTGCCATAAACCGGCCCAAGATCGCCCCAGCGCGCAGCGAACGCTTCGTCATCGGCAATACGCTTTACGAAATCGTCGAGCGGGATCGGGTCGCCGGTTTCCTTGACGTAGCGCGCGTGCGGCCACTCGTTCCAGATCTTCACGCCTTGCAGCACCAGCGGGCGGATATTGGTTTCGCCAATGAGGAACCACAGCATCTCGCGCGTTGCCGTCTTCCAGTAGACCCGCTTGGTGGTGAGCAGCGGCATAGCCCCGCCCGCAAGATCATAGCGCAGCATCGCACCTGCAATCGAGCGCGTACCGACGCCCGTCCGGTCGACCCGTTCGCTGCCCTCGCTCCAGATACGGCGCATGAGGTCCAGATATTGCTGTTCAGGGTGGGGAATCGCGGCTGAAGACATGCGCGGTTTATAGGCTGCAAATGGATGCTTGCCACCTTCGCTATCCACACCTATAGCGCCCGCCTTGCCTCGGTCCGCGCGAGTCTTTGACCGCTCGGAAGCGATAGAGTCGGGGAGTAGCTCAGCCTGGTAGAGCACTGTCTTCGGGAGGCAGGGGCCGGAGGTTCGAATCCTCTCTCCCCGACCATTTTATCGCGCAAGCGACGGTTTTCCGCCTTTTAGCATGGGTCATCGCACCGCTGCGGTCACACGACTGTAGCACATAAGCGATGCACATGCGGAAAGGTCACGACCAATGACTCGCATCGCTCATGTCACGCGCCGCGGCGCCCGATATGTCTTCCGGCGTCGCATCCATTTCCAAAATATTATCTCTCGCCCTCTAGCGCTCGCGCTCCAGACGGCCGACCCATCAATCGCGCGCCAGCGCGCTGCGATCCTGTCGGCACGTTTCGGGATTGTAAAATCAAGCGTGAGAAGAATGATAGAACAAGGAACAGCCCTGACCGGGCCGCAGATTGAGGCGCTATTCCGGCTAGAGTTGGAGAGCGAACTCAGAGCCATAGTGGATTTTGCATTCAGCGATGGAGCCTGGGCCGATGAGGCACTAATGATCGCGTCGGACGATCGTGAAAAGTACGGTTTCCTAAGGTCGCCTGATCGTCACCGACCCGAATTTGTCGAGCTCGCACGCGGCCTCTTCCCAGATGAAATGGTGACGCAGCGGCTGGCCGACGTCGGAGCATCGGCTGGTTCAAGCAATATCGCGGTGGCGCGCACGCACCTGATCCGCGCCCGCGCTGTTGCCGGGGCCAAGGTCCAGCAGCTGTACGATGACGAAGCCATGGATGCACCCGATCCCATCGCAGTTCTAATGGGTGAATTTCACGATCCAAGTCAGGCCACCCTACCCTTGTCCGCGAAAGCCGTGGTCCCGGCCGAGAATACTCAAACCCCAAAGGATGTGCGCGAATGCAAGTTCGACTACTACGACGAGCGTCGCTTCTCGGAAATCATCGAAGAGGTCGCGGCAGACTTGAAGACCGAAGGAATATGGAGCGGAAAGCTAGATCAACAGCGCAGGATTATGCGCACCTTCGCCTGGATCACGGGTGACAGAGAGCTTGGCTCTTACACGCACCGTGACGTGGCTGCTTTTAAGAAGGCACTCCTCAAGCTGCCAAAGCGCTTCAAATTCGGAACGCCTCAGAAGGGGGCGATGTCTCGACCCTTTGATGAAATAGCTAGGGAGCTGGCTTCCGCAAAATCCGGTGAGCCGAGAAGCAAGAAGACTGTCAACCGCGATCTCAGCACCTCTGGCACCTTGTTGTGTGATACAAGCAACTCGAGATTGTCGTTAAGTGCAATCAAATGGCGGTCGAAGAGCCAATGCACCGTCGCTGAGAGCGCGATCCCGCTCTGCACCTCGTCAGGCCCGCCATCAACGACGGACCAGATATGCGCTGCCTGTGCTTCGGCTTTGCCGCCGCCGTTGACGATCCGAAGACCCGTTACCGCGCATGTATTGTCGTAAGC
>JAYPMZ010000182.1:0-1046 GCA_038130205.1 Erythrobacteraceae bacterium
CGCGCTCTTAACCTGCGCGCTGGCAACGGGCAGGCGGTAGGTTATCGGCACGGCAGGCAGAGCGCCGCGCAGCATCAGGGGGAGGGTGCCCCCCGGCGATGCCTCGAAACTTGCGCCCATCTGTGAGAGGGGTTCGATCACGCGGTTCATCGGACGGCTCGAAAGGCTCGCATCTCCGACAAACGTCGCGGTGAGGCCGTGGCTTGCGAGCAGGCCCATCATCAGCCGCGTCGAAGTGCCCGAATTGCCCATGTCGAGCGCCGACTTTGGCTCAAGCAGGCTGCCGAGCCCCGCGCCATGCACGGTCCACACGCTATCCGCCCCGCGCTCGATATCCGCGCCCAGCTGTCGCATGGCGGCGGCGGTGGCGAGCACATCTTCGCCTTCGAGCAGTCCGGTAATCCGGCTCTTGCCTACAGCAAGGCCTGCAAACATCAGCGAACGGTGGCTGATCGACTTGTCGCCGGGAACGCGCAGACGCCCCTTCAGCGGGCGGCTTTGCGTGAATCTGTGCGAGGAAGCGGGCGAGTTCATAGCGCGAGGGTCTTTGACAGCGCCTCCCCCTTCTGGCAAGGCGCGCCGCACTTTGAGGATGGACCCCTTGATTCAAGTCCCGTCCGGTCCCACTAAACACGCGAATTCAAGTGCTCGCACGTCTCGCGGGCAATGCTAAGGAAGTACACGATGGCGAAGCCAGAATGGGGAACCAAGCGTTCCTGCCCCAAATGCGGAACCCGTTTCTACGATCTCGGCAAGGAAGATCCGGTCACCTGCATCGAATGTGCCGAAGAATGGTACCCCGAGCCGGTGCTCAAGTCGAAGCAGCCGATCCCCTTCGATGAAGTTGATAAGAAGAAGGACGCTGAAGCCGATAGCGATCTGAGCGGCGACGATGATGATGATCTGAAGGACATCGAAAACATCGACGACGACGATGATTCTCCTGACAACGACGTCGATCTCGGCGGCGACGACGACCTTGGCGTGTCCAAGGGCAAGGGCGACGACGACGACGACGATAATTGATTTGCGCGCCCCCATCCGGG
>JAYPMZ010000182.1:1056-4346 GCA_038130205.1 Erythrobacteraceae bacterium
CCATCCGGGGGCGCGTCCTCGCCAGGCGGGCCGCTAAGCCGCGCCTGCTGCGGGCGGCCAGTCTGCCCTGCGGTTGCCGCGCAACCGAAATTGACTGACCCGACGCAGGAGCGAGAAAACCCCTTGCAATATTTCGGAGGCGGTCATAGAGGGCTGCCTCCTTGCTAACGCAGGGACACGGTCTTATCTCCGGATAGGCCGGAAATCGATGAAATGGGGCCTTAGCTCAGCTGGGAGAGCGCAACACTGGCAGTGTTGAGGTCAGCGGTTCGATCCCGCTAGGCTCCACCATCGAACCATACAAAGTCGGTTGCTCCCGAGGGACTTCCGCAACGCTGGCCGACGAGGTTTCGTCCGCCGGCGTTTTTCGTGTTTTATACCTGTCCTGATTGGCCGGGCGAGGAGAAAGTCGATGTTTGACAATCTATCCGACCGCCTAGGCGGGGTATTTGACAGGCTGACAGGGCGCGGTGCGCTGTCCGAGCAGGACGTGCGCGATGCCATGCGCGAAGTCCGTGTGGCGCTGCTCGAAGCCGACGTGGCGCTGCCCGTCGCTCGCCGCTTTATCGACGCCGTGACCGAAAAGGCCGTGGGCCAGAACGTCCTCAAGGCGGTCAAGCCGGGGCAGCAAGTCGTCAAGATCGTCCATGACGAACTCGTCACCATGCTCGGCGGCAATCCCGAAGACCCGCAGGCCGCAATGGCCGGCGAAGGGCTGAACTTCGAAGCCAAGCCGCCGGTCGTCATCATGATGGTCGGTCTGCAGGGCTCGGGTAAGACCACCACCACCGCAAAACTCGCCAAGCTGATCCGTGAAAAGCACGGCAAGAAGGCGATGATGGCCTCGCTCGACGTCAATCGTCCGGCAGCGCAGGAGCAGCTCGCGGTGCTCGGCGGTCAGGTCGATGTGGCGACCCTGCCGATCGTTGCAGGCCAGCAGCCGGTCGATATCGCTCGCCGGGCGATGGAATCGGCGCGGCTCCAGAATTTCGACGTGCTGCTGCTCGACACCGCAGGCCGCCTGCATGTCGATGAAGCGCTGATGGCCGAAATGAAGGCGGTCGCAGGCGTTTCCGCACCGACCGAAGTGCTGCTGGTGGTCGATTCGCTTACAGGGCAAGACGCGGTGAACGTCGCGCAATCGTTCTCCGGCGAAGTCCCGCTGACCGGCGTGGTGCTTACCCGTATGGACGGCGATGCGCGCGGCGGTGCGGCTCTGTCGATGCGCGCCGTTACCGGCAAGCCGATCAAGTTTGCGGGCACGGGCGAAAAGCTCGACGCGATTGAAACCTTCCGCCCTTCCAGCGTGGCTGACCGCATTCTGGGTATGGGCGATGTCGTCAGCCTCGTTGAAAAAGCGGCGGCGACGATCAAGGAGGACGAAGCCCAGAAGCTTGCCGAGAACTTCGAGAAGGGCAAGTTCGACCTCAACGACCTGCGGATGCAGTTGAAGCAGATGCAGAACATGGGCGGCCTCGGAATGCTCGCCGGCATGATGCCGGGCATGAAGAAGGCCAAGCAGGCGATGAATGCCGCGAATATGGACGACAAGGTGCTTGTCCACATGGACGCGATCATCGGCTCGATGACGGCCAAGGAACGCGCCAATCCCGCGCTGATGAACGCCAAGCGCAAGAAGCGCGTCGCGGCAGGCGCAGGGCGCGACGTTCAGGAAGTGAACAAGGTGCTCAAGATGCACCAGGAAATGGGCCGCGCGATGAAGCAGCTGCGCAAGATGGGCGGGCTGAAGAGCCTTGCTGCCATGTTTGGCGCAGGCGGTGGCGGCGGAATGCCTCCCGGCATGGGCGGCGGCGCTGGCGGCCTGCCCGGCCTCGGTGGTCTGGGCGGCGGCCAGGGTGGCTTGCCTCCGGGTCTCCCCGGTCTTGGCGGACCGAAGAAGAAATAAGATCAAAACAGATTTAAATACGAATATTCATAAGTTTAGTATCGAAAGGTAATATCAAATGGCAGTTGCAATCCGGCTTTCGCGCGGTGGCGCCAAGAAGCGTCCTTACTACCGCATCGTCGTCGCTGACTCGCGTAGCGCGCGTGACGGCAAGTATCTCGAGCAGATCGGCACCTACAACCCGCTGCTCGCCAAGGATTCGCCTGAGCGCGTGAAGCTCAACGAAGATCGCGCACGTCACTGGCTCTCGGTTGGCGCGAAGCCTTCGGACCGCGTGCACCGCTTCCTCGATGCTGCCGGCATCCTCGAGCGTGCAGCCAAGAACAACCCCCAGAAGGGCGAGCCGGGCGAAGCTGCCAAGGAACGCGCTGAAGAAAAGGCTGCAAAGGCCGCCGAAGCCGCAGAAGCAGCCAAGGAAGCTGAAGCAGCAGCAGCCGAAAACGACGCAACCGGTTCGGCCAAGTCGGAAGACACCGCTGAAGCCGTGGCTGATGCTGTCGAAAACGAAGGCGACACCGCAGCTGACGAAACCGCAATCGCGGAGCAGACCGCTGAAGGCGGCGTGCCCAACGAACAGGCCGACGACACCGCTGGCGAAGACAAGGCTGAAGGCTAAGTCTGCAATGATCCGCTCGAACGCGCGAGGGGCTTATGGGCTCTAACGAACCCATAGTCCTCGCCGCCGTCACCGGCGCGCATGGCGTGGCGGGCGAGGTCAGGCTCAAGCTGCTGGGGGAGGGCATCGACGCCCTCCGCCAGCACACGAGCTTCAATGAAGGCGCATTGACCCTCAAAAAAATTCGCTCCGACAACAAAGGCGGCGCGATTGCCCGTTTTGCCGAAGTGCAGGGCCGCAATCAGGCTGAAAAGCTGCGCGGCACCGTCCTCACCGTCCCGCGCGAGAAACTTCCCGCGCTCGAAGAGAACGAATATTATCACGCCGACCTGATCGGTCTGCGCGTAGAGACCGACGCGGGCGAGACGCTCGGCGCGCTCACCGACGTCCACAATTTCGGCGCCACTGACATCATCGAAATCAGGCTCGATCCGCCACCTGCCAAGGGGCAGAAAACGCTGATGGTGCCGATGACCAAGCAGGCCGTAATCGAGTGGGACGCCTCCCGGCTTGTGATTTCCGGAGATTTCGCGGAATAATCGCGCATGAGCGCGCCCGACGGCCCTAGCGAGTCCGCAATTGCCACCGAACTGTGGCAACGCCTTGCTGCCTACACGATCGGCCCCGACACCGCCTCGCTATCCTTTGCCGACCGCCTCTCGCGCGAAAACCGCTGGGATGAGGATCACACAGAGCGCGTCATCCTCGAATACAAACGCTTCTGCTATCTCGCCGCGAGCAGTGACGAGGATGTGACCCCGTCTGACG
>JAYPMZ010000183.1:0-4328 GCA_038130205.1 Erythrobacteraceae bacterium
GCGCGCCATTTTGAAGCTCAAGTCCTGTAGCTTCACGTTCTTGAACCGCGTGATCCGGTAGGCGAGCTTGTCGGGCAGGATCTTGCGCAGGAAATTGGCGATCTTGTCCTTGGCGGGGCGTGCGAACATCCATGTCGGCGTGCGCTGGAGCATGGTCACATGCGCGGCCTTGTCTGCCATCGACGGAACAATCGTCACCGCGGTCGCGCCGGAGCCGACGACCACCACTTTCTTACCCGTGTAATCGAGATCCTTGGGCCAGAATTGCGGGTGCAGCACCTGCCCTTCGAATTCGCCGAAGTCGAAACCGGGGTCGTAAGGTTCGTCGTAATCGTAATAGCCCGAGCCCAGATAGAGGAAGTTCGCCTTCAGTTGCGTGCGGCTGCCGTCCTCCTTCTCCATCTCGACATGCCAGCGCGCCTCGTCATTGCGGAAATCTGCCGAGATGACCTTGTGCCCGAAACGGATATTCTGGCGGATGCCGCGTTCATCGACGATCTTGTTGAGATAGCCGAGGATCGAAGGCGCGTCGGCGATGCTCTTTTCATGCCGCCACGGTTCGAAATCGAAGCCCAATGTGTGCATGTCGCTGTCCGAGCGGATGCCGGGATAGCGGAACAAATCCCATGTCCCGCCCAGATTTTCGCGTTGCTCGACAATGGCATAGCTGTGATGCGGTGACTTGTCTGTCATGTGCGCGGCCATGCCGATGCCGGAAATGCCTGCGCCTACGATAAGGACGTCGAAATCTGGTGGTGTCGCTAACATAGGGCCTCTCTCTTCCCGTGTTGACAGCGATGTAAACACAAGCTCGCCGCAAAAGCGAGTCTTGATAGCAAATTGAAACTGACTTTGGGCAGAAGACAGGCTAGGCGCGCGGCCCATGAAGAGAGAGATGCTTTACGCTGCCGCCGGTCTGGCCCTGCTTGCCCCGTTCCCCGCCCATGCGCAGGAGGAGGGGCCTGAGAGTGAGCCAAAGAACGAAATCGTAGTGACGGGCGAGGGGCTCGAGCCTGCGCTGTCCACTATCGTGTTCTCCACTGTTGAGATCGAGCGCGAGGCGATCGTGTCGAGCGGTTCGGGACGGATCGAGGATGTGCTCGCCAATGTTGCGGGCTTCCAGCAGTTTCGCCGTTCGGACAGCCGCTCGTCCAATCCCAGCGCGCAAGGGGTGACGCTGCGCGCGCTCGGCGGCAATGCCACCAGCCGCGCGCTGGTGCTGCTCGATGGTGTGCCGATTGCCGATCCGTTCTTCGGTTATATTCCGCTCTCCTCCATCGCGCCCGAAACGCTGAGCCGTATTCGCGTGACGCGCGGCGGCGGGTCCGGGCCGTTCGGAGCGGGCGCGCTGGCGGGCACGATCGAGCTTGAGAGCGCAGGGCCCCAGACTATCGGCGGGGTGAGCGCAAGCCTGCTCGCCAATGACCGCGAGGAAACCGAAGCGAGCGCCGTCGTGTCTCAGCAACTCGGAGCAGGATTTGGCGTTGTCAGCGGGCGCTGGGACCGCGGGCAGGGCTTTTTCACCACGCCCGATGACCAGCGTGTTCCTGCCAGCGCGCGTGCGGCTTTCAACAGCTGGCAGGTCGGCCTGCGCGGCGTGGCGCCGCTCAGCCCCGATGTCGAGCTTCAGGCGCGCGTGAGCCTGTTCGACGACGATCGCACGTTGCGCTTCGACGGCGCCGACTCGCACCATGAAGGGCAGGATGCGAGCCTGCGCGTGGTCGGGCGCGGTGACTGGGCCTTCGATGCGCTGGCTTATGTGCAGGCGCGCAATTTCTCCAATGTCGTGATTTCGTCGAGCCGCTTCACCCGCGTGCTCGACCAGCGCAACACTCCTTCGACCGGCATCGGCGGCAAGTTCGAACTGCGCCCGCCGATTGCCGAAGGGCATGATGTGCGCGTCGGGATCGACTATCGCCGCGCCGACGGGGAATTGCAGGAAGAGGCTTACAGCGCATTCTCCGGCAATTTGACCCAGCGCCGCCGTGCGGGCGGGACCAATGCCAATCTCGGCCTCTTCATCGAAGATGACTGGTCGATCGGGCCGCTGGTGCTGACAGGCGGCTTGCGCGCCGACCGGACCAGTATCTTGGACGGATTCTATCGCGCGGTGGACGCAGGCGGCGCGCTGGTGAGCGAGGAGGTCGCGCCCGACCGTAGCGACTGGGCGTTGAGCTGGCGCGCGGGGGCGTCTTTCTATGCAACCCGCAGGCTGGACCTGCGCGCAGCGGCCTATACCGGCCTGCGTCTGCCCACGCTCAACGAGCTTTACCGCCCCTTCGTCGTGTTCCCGGTGGTCACACAGGCGAATGCCGCGCTCGAGAACGAGCGGCTCGAAGGATTTGAGTTCGGCATCAACTGGCAGCCTGTCAACGAAGCGGTGCTGTCGATCACCGCTTTCGACAACAAGGTGAAGAACGCGATCGCCAATGTGACGCTCGCGCCCAATCTGCGCCAGCGGCAGAACCTGCCTGCAATCAATGCGCGAGGTGTCGAGGGCTCGCTTGCGGTTGTGCTGGGCGAGGTGCGCTTCGATGCTTCGGCGGTCTATACCGATGCGACCATCGCAGGCGAGGGCGCGTCGATCACGCTCGACGGCAACCGTCCGCCGCAATCGCCCGAGTTTGCCGCCTCGGCAACGCTCGCATGGGAGCCGCGCGACGGCTGGCGCTTGGCGGGGACGCTGCGCCATGTCTCTTCGCAATTCGAGGATGACCAGCAAACCGACGTGCTGCCTGCGGCAACCACGGTAGACCTATTTGCGCAAATTCCGCTTGCCGGACGGTTTTCCGTGGTGGCCCGCGCGGAGAACCTGTTCGACGAAACGATCGTCACCCGCAACGCTGGCGGATCGATCGATCTCGGCAAGCCGCGCACGGTCTGGCTGGGTGTGCGGGTTGGAATATAACCCACGCCCTGCTTAGCGTGAAATAAAGTTATTCCCAAAAATGCTGCATCGCAACTAATGCTGCGACGCAACAGAAACTGTGACATTTTTACACCCATCCACTGATAACCGCATTGAATGACTTGGCAGCGCCAATTCCGCTGATAGTCTCAATTTCACAGAGATACATACCGGTCGGTAAAGGCCGGATGTTAGTGGAGAGGGAAATTATGACGCGTAAGCTTACCGCTTATGCTGCGGGCCTTATGGCATGCAGCGCATTTACCGCCCCGGCATTCGCACAGGACAATGACGAACAGGCCCGTCAGGCGCCGCGTTCCGACAATGTCATCATCGTGACGGCAACCCGGCGCGCTTCCGATGTTCAGGATATTCCGATCGCCGTGACCGCAGTGACTCCGGCGCAGCTGGAACAGCAGGGCATCGCCAACATCCAGACGCTCGGCGCGGTCGCTCCCAGCTTCAACATCCAGTCTTCGCAAACCGAATCGCAGGGCACCTCGATCCGTATTCGCGGGATCGGCACCACGGGTAACAACATCGGCCTCGAAAGCGCGGTCGGCGTGTTTATCGACGGTGTGTACCAGTCGCGCCCCGGCGTTGCGCTGGGCGAGCTGGTCGATGTCGAACAGGTCGAAGTGCTGCGCGGTCCGCAGGGCACGCTGTTCGGTCGCAACACCACGGCAGGCGCGCTGGTGGTGCGCAACCGTGCACCCGACCTCAACGAGTTCAGCGGCTTCGCGCAAGCGAGCTACGGCAATTACGACTTCATGAACGTGCAGGGCGCACTCAACACGCCCGTCAGTGACAGCCTCGGCTTCCGCTTCACCGGCGCCTATCGCAAGCGAGACGGCTTCCTGATCGATGCCACCGGCAATGATGTGAACGACAAGGACCGTTACATGGTCCGCGGCCAGATGCTCTGGGAGCCGAGCGCTGACATCAGCCTGCGCATCATCGGCGATTATCAGAAGTCGAACGAGCTGTGCTGCGATTCGATCACCATGCAGGCACCGTCGCAATACACGCCTGCATTCTTTGCCGCTGCTGCCCCCAACGGCGTGGCGATGCCTTACAATTCGACCACTTCGGGCCAGTTCAACGCGCAGAGCCTCGACAGCGACGATCTGTTCTCGAATGGCAACGGCGTTCTCAACGACACCCGCCAGTGGGGTATTTCGGGTGAGTTGACCTGGAACTTCGGCGATGTCGAATTCACCGGCATCGTGGCCTATCGCGATTTCCTGGGCGAAAGCATTCAGGACGATTTCCAGGCGGTTCAAATCTACTCGGTCGCCGGTGTCACTGACGATGTACGTCCACCGACCTTTGACGATATTACCACCTTCACCGCCGAAGCGCGTCTGCAAGGCACGGCCTTCAACGACTCGCTCGATTGGCTGATCGGCGTGTATTATGC
>JAYPMZ010000184.1:0-2166 GCA_038130205.1 Erythrobacteraceae bacterium
CGGTGATAGTGCTCGTACCCGCTCCCTGGGTGACGGTGATGTTGCTGCCGCCGTCGGGGCCGTTCTGCGTAATGAACGTGTCCGAGGGGCCGGTCTGGGTAACAGTTGCAATATTATCGTCGGAAGTCTGAGTTACGGTCACATTAGCCGAAGTACCCGAGGGCGGACCGACATTCTGAACAACATTGGAAATGTTGCCGCTGGCCGCTTGCGTGATCGTTACAGTGGTCGGACGGCCTGAACCTGACTGGGCGACATCCGACTGGTTGTCGTCACCCAATTGCGTCACCGTAGCGCGCTTGCGCAAACCGGCACTCTGGACGATTCCAGAGCGATTGTTCGTGCCGATTTGCACTACGCCGCTGTCCACCATGTCGTCGTTGTCGCCGACCGACGAACTGCTGGTCGTCTGGGTTACGAAGCTTTCGTTAAGGTCGCCTGATTGGTGCACCTCGACTTCGGAATTTGAAGTATCTTGGAGAACTTCGGAATAGCTGTCGCCAACTTGATCCACGACGATCGAAAGACGATCACCGCCCTGCTGCGTAACGACGCTTTCGGCCCCGTCGCCGCCTTGGAAGACATCAACCGTATTGGGGTCAATCGCAGAATTGCCAACGCCGCCCGTCGTCACCGTCGAAGTGCCGTTGGTTCCTGCCTGCACAACCGCAATATCATTGAACTGCGCGCCGGGATCGGTGGTCACCGTCGATGTGTTGTCGGACCCTGCGGACTGATCGATATCGACCACATTGTCGCTACCCGATTGGGTTACGGTGCTGGTGTTGCTCTGCGCAAGCGCAGCCGAAGACGTAGCGATGGCGAGCGCCGACGCTGCGACCAGAATAGTCGATTTCATAGATTTTCCCCCATACGCGAATCGGTTCGCGCTTTCATTGCCGAAGCAAGGTACAGAAAATTAACAGTTAAGTAACCCTACTTAGTTTTTGTGTTTTTTCGGGACGCTTTGTGGAGGGTTGGGGCCATCCGGGCCAAGCAGGCTGCGAAGGTGCGTTAGGCTCAAACCTCGAGGCGCCGGATTTGCAACTCGCCAACGCCCTTCAGCGTCACCAGTTCCGGCGCGCTGAATGCATAGGCTTTCCCACAGGCCAGTGCGGTCGCCTCGCTCAGCGCAATCGCGCCCGGTTTTGCCGCACCTTCGATGCGGCTGGCGATGTTCATCGTGTCGCCCCAATAATCATAGGCAAGCCGCGCCGAGCCGACGACACCGCCCACCACAGGGCCAGTGTGCAGCCCGACGCGCAGGGTAATATTGACCCCGCTCTTTTCCGCCAGTTCGCGCATGGCGAGGATCAGATCACGGGCAAAGCTGATCGCCTCGCAGGCCCCGCCGTGCGATGACACCGTGCCTCCCGAGACTGCCAGATAGGCATCGCCGATGGTCTTCACCTTCTCGATGCCGTGGCGTTCGGCACATTGGTCGGCAAGCAGGAAGAACTCGTTGAGCAGCCGCACCAGATGTCCCGGCGACAGCGTTTTGGCGAGAGTGGAGAAGCCTACGATGTCGGCAAAGATGACGGTGAGGTCGGAAAAACTGTCCGCCACCGCTTCGCCCGCCCGCAAGCGCTGCGCGATCTGTTGCGGCAGGACGTTGTAAAGCAGGTCTTCGGTCTTGGCCTTTTCCGCTTCGAGCGCGCGGTTCGTTTCGAAGATGACCCGCGCGCGGTGATCGATCAGCCAGTTCACGAACAGCGCGAAGCTGAGGAACATGGAGACATTGGCAACCATATAGGCGCGCGGGAAAACCGGCAGTGGCTGGAAGGCAAGAAACACGAGATAGGCTGCCATCACCGCGCACGCCCACAGAATATACCAGCGCACATTGGCGACGAAGGACAGCGCCGAGAACACGAAAGTGACCGACAGGTTGATCACCGCCATTCCGTAGAAACTGGTCTGGGTCTGGTCCTCGGTATCGGCGAGCGCCTGCATCAACACGATCGCCCCTGCCCCGAGAAGCGTGAAGAACAGCGGATCGAGCCAGCGCCACTCAAGGTAGTAATCCGTGCCGATCACATAAAAGGCGACCAGCAGGGCGATGATCATCGCGAAGGATACGCCGTTGTAGATGATGAGGCTCTCGGCCGGAAAGAACAGCGGGTTCATCATCGCAAAGGTGATGAAGATGCCGAGTGCAATCACGAT
>JAYPMZ010000184.1:2176-4321 GCA_038130205.1 Erythrobacteraceae bacterium
CGATCAGCGCGCGCAAGGCGGAGCGCCACTTGGCACGTTCTTCGCGGACGTAGGCGCGTTCCTGTGCCGGCTCTTCGAACCGTTTGAATATCGCCATAAGGCCGCCCCCAGATTGCAACGCGCATTAGATCATCGCCGCAGGGTTCAGGCAAGCCGCGTTTGCGCGTTTCCTACTCGGTTCGGGCAAGCTACTTCGTGCCCATGCTTCCGACCTTGCCCCGTGCCGAACCTCTGTTTTCAATGGAGCCTTTGACGCTTTCGTTTTTGACCCTAGGACTGTGTTCCAAGTGTTCCATCCTGTAGGAAACGGAACCGCAAAACGACAATGGGAGAGAGAACCAGCATGACCGAAGCGATCCTGGAACCAGACCTGCCGATCATCGATCCGCACCACCACCTGTGGGACCTGCGCCCGATGCTGCCGATGTTCGAACAGCCCTACCACCGCTTCCTCGAAACGCTGGTTCCCGTGGCGCACTACACCTTCGACCAGTTCAACGCCGAAGTGGCAGGCGGCGGGCACAACGTCATCGCCAGCGTCTATATGGAGTGCGGCGCCTTCTACAACGCTGCCTATGGAGAGGCGAAGAAGACGGTCGGCGAGGTCGAGTTCGTCAATGGCGTGGCCGCGCAGTCAGCCAGCGGACTCTACGGCGATGCGCGGCTGTGCGCAGGTATCGTCGGCCATGCCGATCTAACGCTCGGAAGCGCAGCGGGTGAGGTGCTCGATGCACTGCAAGCGGCCTCGCACCGTTTTCGCGGCATCCGCCATCAGGGTGCATGGGATGCCGATCCCGAGGTGCTCGGCCCTCCGTTCCATGCTCCGGCAGAGCTCTACCGCGATGCGACCTTCCGCGAAGGCTTTGCCGAATTGGGCAAGCGGGGCATGAGCTTCGATGCGTGGATACTCGAACCGCAACTGCCCGACGTGATCGACCTTGCGCGCGCATTCCCCGATACACCGATCTGCCTCGATCACTGCGGCACACCTCTCGGCAATGCGTCCTACGCCGGCAGGCTGGAGGAACGCTTCGACATCTGGCGCGACAACATCCGCGAACTGGGCAAGTGCGAGAACGTGGTCGTGAAGCTCGGCGGGCTCGCCATGCACAATTGCGACATGCCCGCAAAAGGCCCCGCAGCCGGCATCGGTTCGGAAGAGCTCGCCCCCTTGTGGAAGCCCTATATCGAAACCTGCATCGAGGCCTTCGGCCCCAAGCGCGCCATGTTCGAGAGCAACTACCCCGTCGATCGCTGGGGCGCGACCTATCCGGTTCTGTGGAACACCTTCAAGCGGATCGCCTCGGGCGCGAGCGCGGACGAGAAAGCGGCGCTCTTTGCGGGCAATGCAGCAAGCTTCTACCGGATAGAAGAGGTTCTTGCGTAGTTGCAGATTGCAACCTAACCATCCTCTCAAAGCTGATAATGGAGACTGCCTGATGCCCCTTCCCGCCCCGTTCGACCGCTTGCGCCTGCCGCTGATCGGCTCACCGCTGTTCATCGTATCCGGCCCGGAACTGGTGATCGCACAATGCAAGGCGGGGATCATCGGCAGCTTTCCGGCACTGAACGCGCGTCCGCAGACGCTGCTCGACGAATGGCTGCACCAGATCACCGAGGAACTGGCGAAGCACAATCGCGAGAACCCGGACCGTCCGGCAGCCCCGTTTGCGGTCAACCAGATCGTCCACAAGTCGAACGACCGTGTCGAGGCTGATATGGCGACTTGCGAGAAGTGGCAGGTGCCGCTGATCATCACCTCGCTGGGAGCGCGTACCGAGATCTTCGACGCGATCCGCGGCTGGGGCGGCATCAGCATGCACGATGTGATCAACAACCGCTTTGCGCACAAAGCGATCGAAAAGGGCGCAGACGGCCTGATCCCCGTCGCAGCAGGCGCTGGTGGTCACGCAGGCACTCAGTCGCCCTTTGCGCTAATGCAGGAAATCCGGGAATGGTTTGACGGTCTGGTCGCTCTGTCCGGCTCGATCGCCAACGGTCGTTCGATCCTCGCAGCCCAGGCATTGGGTGCAAACTTCGGTTACGCCGGAAGCGCCTTCATCGCCACCGACGAAGCCAACGCCGACCCTGCCTACAAGCTGGGGATCGTCGATGGGTCGGCCGAGGGCATTGTGTACTCCAACC
>JAYPMZ010000185.1:0-4218 GCA_038130205.1 Erythrobacteraceae bacterium
CGCCTTGAGTGCGAGCGCCTTCACCACCGGCACGATATCTGCGCGGGCCTGATCGGCGTGGAGGAAGGTGTATTTGGGGTGGAGCGCGGACAGCTTTACCGAAATCCCCGGCGATTGGCCGACGCTGCCGGTCGTCTCGCTAGCCAGCCGCTCGATCGCGCCTTCGTAGGATTGGCGGTAGCGTTCGGCATCGGCAAAGGTCATCGCCGCTTCGCCCAGCATATCGAACGAATGGGTCAGGCCCTTGGCGCGTTCGGGCTTGGCGCGCTTAAGCGCTTCGTTGATCGTGCGTCCGTAAACGAACTGCCCGCCCAGAATCCGCATGGCCTGCAAGGTCGCCTTGCGAATCACCGGCTCGCCCAGACGGTTCATCGTCGACTTGAGCGTGCGGCCCATGCCCCGCTGGTGTTCTTCGGGGCGTTCGAGCACTTCGCCTGTCAGCATCAGCGAAAAAGTCGCGGCATTGACGAAGGTCGATGAGCTTTCGCCCAGATGCTCGCCCCAGTCGATCTCGCCGATCTTGTCGCGGATCAGCGCGTCGGCGGTCTCGCCATCGGTCACGCGCAGCAGCGCTTCGGCAAGGCACATCAGCGCAATGCCTTCCTCGGTGTCGAGGCCGTACTGTTGCAGGAAGGCGTCCACGCCCGATGCCTTGTGCGAGCGCGCGCCTTCGATCAGTTGGACAGCAAGCGCGGCGGCAGGTTCCGCCAGCTTGCGCGCAGGCGATGCTTCGATCAGTCGCTGCTCGACGCAGACGTCCTCCTCCGCACGATAGGCGCGCCGCAACTCGGTCCGGTCAAGCCGGTTGGCGGGGACGTTCACAGGGGCAGGGTCAAGCTGATCAAGGGTTACAGGCAAATGGCAGTCTCTTTGTTTCGGATTCGGGCAATTTCCGAAGCGATGTGGACCCTATGTCCCGCGCATTCAAGCGAAGTGAACGCGCAGCATGCCCGCTTGATCGGAGCGGGCGCTGTGTTATCGGCTTGTGCACGCTGGAATTGGGCCGAAATCGGGAGTCTCTCATGCCGTTGTTCTGTTTTTACTGCCGCGATGGCGAGAACAACGAGAACTTGCGCGAGATGCACATGAAGGCGCAGCGCGAGTGGATGGCCGAGCATGACGAGAACTACCTCACCGCAGGCCCGCTGCTTAATGCCAAGGGCGATTTCGTCGGCTCGCTGCTGATTATCGAGGCCGAGGACGAGGCCGCCGCGCGCGCAACGATCAATGACGATCCCTATGTCACCGGCGGCGTGTGGCAATCGATCCGCGTGGACCGCTTCGAGCCGGTAAAGGGGCGCTGGAAAGAAGGTTGATGCGGCTTGTCTTGTCCAGCCGTCTGTCTGTCGGAGCAGCCTTGCTATTGTCCGTAATTCTGAGCGGATGTGGGCCAGGGCGACACGCAGTAGATACTGATTTTCCGTTTCAGGTGCTTCGCGCAGAAGGCGATTGGGCCCTCGTCTATAACGCTGACGGCATGTTTGTCGGACCCGTGAGTGCCGAGAAAGAGCGAACGGCCGATTTCCATCCTGAATACTGGCAGGACAAGCGGATCGAGATGGATGGCCCCAATTGCATGGCCTATGGACTTGTTTCGTGGTTCTCGGAGATCACGGAGCAAAGAGAGTGCGGAGGCTACCTGATCGACGTCAAGGACTTGCGGGATAACGCAAACTATTCCGCGACTATCAGCTTGTCCGATAAGTCAAACGGCTGTCGAAACGGCTCCGTAGGACCCTCTGCGGCTATCACCGTCCGCGATGGGATGCTGGACGAACTGGAAATGTTCATGTGCGACGGTAGCACCATGGAACACTTCGTCAGACGATAACGAGCCCCGGGTGTGGCTCCTTGCCGCGTATGATTATTTCGCAGTTGCAAAATAAATGAAGCCAAATCGCGCTTATGTCGCTATAGGCCCGCTTGAACGGCGCGTCCCCAACAGGCACGTCGCCCCCCGACGATAGCGCAACAGCCGCAGAGATTCGGGCCCCTTTTACCCCGATGCGCCGCCTTCTCGCGCTCTTATCCAAGCGAATTTACATGTCTTTTGAAACACTTCCCGCCCTCGTTGGCGAAGCTTTGGCCGATCGCGGCTATACCGAACTCACCCCCGTACAGGCCGCTGCCACCGGCGCGGATGCAGCGGGGCGCGACCTTATCGTTTCGGCGCAAACCGGCTCGGGCAAGACGGTTGCCTTCGGTCTTGCGCTGGCTGAAGCGCTGCTCGGCGAAATTCGCGGCACGCCGCTGACCGAAAAACCGCTCGCGCTGGTGATCGCGCCGACCCGCGAACTCGCATTGCAGGTGAGCCGCGAACTCGGCTGGCTTTATGCCAAGGCCGGTTTGCGCATTGCGACCTGTGTCGGCGGAATGGACGCAAGCAAGGAACGCCGTGCGCTGCGCTCGGGCCCTGCAATCGTTGTTGGCACGCCGGGCCGTCTGCGCGACCATCTGGAGCGCGGCGCGCTCGACCTGTCGGGCCTGATGGGCGTGGTGCTCGACGAAGCGGACGAGATGCTCGACATGGGCTTCCGCGACGATCTGGAGGAAATCCTCGACGCGACTCCCGAAACGCGCCGCACGCTGCTTTTCTCGGCCACCATGCCGCAGGCGATTGTGCGTCTGGCCGAGAAATATCAGCAGAACGCGCTGCGCCTGTCGCTCGCGGGCAAGGATCGCGGACATGGCGACATTGCCTATCAGGCGATCACCGTCGCACCGTCCGAAGTGGAGAACGCGGTCGTCAACGTGCTGCGCTTCCACGAGGCGGAAAGCGCGATCTGTTTCTGCGCCACGCGTGAGAGCGTGCGGCGTTTGCATGCAACTTTGCAGAACCGCGGCTTCGATGTGGTTTCTCTGTCGGGCGAAAACTCGCAGTCCGAGCGCAATCAGGCGCTTCAGGCCATGCGCGACCGCCGTGCCCGCGTTTGCGTTGCGACCGACGTTGCCGCACGCGGGATCGACCTGCCGACGCTGAGCCTCGTCATCCATGTCGAGACGCCGCGCGATGCCGAAACCTTGCAACATCGCTCTGGCCGCACCGGGCGCGCGGGCAAGAAGGGGACGGCAGCGATCATCGTGCCGTTCAACCGCCGCAAGCGCGTCGATTCGATGCTGCGCGGTGCGAAGATCGACGCGCAATGGCTCGACGCTCCGACGCCGGATGCAATCCGCGCCAAGGACCGCACGCG
This sequence comes from Erythrobacteraceae bacterium, assembly GCA_038130205.1. Classification (GTDB taxonomy): domain Bacteria; phylum Pseudomonadota; class Alphaproteobacteria; order Sphingomonadales; family Sphingomonadaceae; genus Erythrobacter. The sequence goes on from JAYPMZ010000185.1 coordinate 3,195, forward strand.
CCTGATCGAGCGCCTGTCAGAACCGCGCGAGATCGAAGACTACGACCGCGAGCTGGCCGCCGACCTCATGGCGCGCATGGCGCCCGAGGATATCGCCGCCGCGCTCGTCCAGTCGCATCGTGCCAAAATGCCCGAGCCCGAGGAACTGCTCGCCAACACGCCCGAAGCGCGCGAGAAGGCCAAGGCCGAGAAAATCCGTCCCGGCTTCGAAGACACCGTCTGGTTCAGGATCGGCGTGGGTCGCCGACAGAACGCCGAGCCGCGTTGGCTGCTTCCCCTGATTTGCCGCCGCGGGCACATCACCCGCAACGAAATCGGCGCAATCCGTGTCGGACCCGAGGCGTCGTGGGTGCAGATCCCTCGCGCAATTGCGAGCCGCTTTGCGCACACGGTCGAGCAGACCGCGCAGGGCGATGATGATCAGGACGCGATTCTGATCGAGGAATCGGCCGAAGGTCCGCGCTTCGAGGCACGCCAGAACCGCCAGAACAACGGCCCCAATGTGCGCGCCAAGCCTTTCGGCAAGGGCGGGCAAGGGAAGGGCGGCCCCCGCGCAGGCAAACCGGCCAAACCGCGCGACTTTGCCAAGCGCGGTAACTCCGACGACGCGCGCCCCGAGGGCGGCAAGCCTTTCGGCGGCAAGGGTGGACCCAAAAAGGGTGGCAAGCCGCCGTTCAAGGGTAAGCCAAAGGGCAAGCCCGGCTTCAAGGGCAAGCGCCCGAACCAGTAAGCGGGATCAGCGCGGTAGAAGGACGGTCGAACCCGTCGTCAGCCGCGCTTCCAGATCGCGGTGGGCCTGTGCAGCCTCGCTGAGCGGATAGGTCTGTCCAACGCTCACCTTGACCTTGCCGGTCGCGATCATCTCCCACACCCGCGCCATGCCTGCGGCGCTTTCTTGCGGCGTCGCATAATAGTGGAACAGCGTCGGGCGGGTCACGAATTGCGAGCCCTTCGTCGCAAGCAGGCCGAGGTTTACCACTTCGACCGCGCCGCTGGCATTGCCGAACCTCACCACCAGGCCGCG
>JAYPMZ010000186.1:0-4154 GCA_038130205.1 Erythrobacteraceae bacterium
GTGTCGATGCCCGACTTCGACATCGACTTCTGCGAAACCCGCCGCGGCGAGGTGATCCGCTATGTGCAGAGCAAATACGGCGCCGATCACGTCGCGCAGATCATCACTTTCGGTAAGATGAAGGCGCGCGCGGTGCTGCGCGACTGCGGGCGAATTTTGCAGATGAGCTATGGTCAGGTCGACCGGCTTTGCAAAATGGTTCCGAACCATGCCGCCGACCCTTGGACGCTCCCGCGAGCCTTGAACGGGGCGGCGGACTTCAAGCAGGAATACGACAACGATAACGAGGTGCGCCGCCTTGTCGATCTGGCGATGCAGCTCGAAGGTCTGCCGCGCAACAGCTCTACCCACGCGGCGGGCGTGGTGATCGGTGACCGGCCCTTGTCGAAGCTGCTCCCCCTCTACCGCGATCCGCGCTCGGACATGCCGGTTACGCAATACGACATGAAGAATGTCGAAAGCAGCGGGCTGGTAAAGTTCGACTTTCTCGGTCTCAAAACGCTGAGCGTCCTGCGCAAGGCAGTCGACCTGTTGAAGATGCGCGGCATCGAGATCGATCTCGGCCAATTGGCGCTCGACGATACGGCGGTTTACGATCTCATGCAGGCGGGTAACACGGTCGGCGTGTTCCAGCTGGAATCCGAAGGGATGCGGCGCACGCTTAAAGCAGTGAAGCCGTCCAATTTTGGCGATATTATCGCGCTCGTGTCGCTCTACCGTCCCGGCCCGATGGACAACATCCCGCTGTTCGGCCAGCGCAAGGCGGGCGAAGTGGCGATCGAATATCCGCACGAAAAGCTCGAGGGTATTCTCGCCGAGACCTATGGCATCTTCGTTTATCAGGAACAGGTGATGCAGGCCGCGCAGATCCTCGCGGGCTATTCGCTCGGGGACGCAGACCTTCTGCGCCGCGCGATGGGCAAGAAGAACCAGGCCGAGATGGACAAGCAGCGCAGCCGCTTCATCGAAGGCTGCAAGGAAGTCTCCGACATCGACAAGCTCAAAGCCAATGAGCTGTTCGACTTGATCGACAAGTTTGCCGGCTATGGTTTCAACAAATCGCACGCCGCCGCATATGCGCTGCTCGCCTATCAGACCGCGTGGATGAAGGCGCATTACCCCGAAGAGTTCTACGCCGCCTCGATGTGCTTCGATCTCGCGCAGGCCGAGAAGCTGAGCATCTTCGTCGATGATGCGCGCCGCTATCCGGCCGAACGCACAAATGGCTCGGGTGTCGAAGTTCTAGCGCCCGATATCAACGCTTCAGAGGCGCGTTTCACGGTCGAACAGACCGATGATGGCTATGCGGTTCGGTATGCGCTCGCCGGAATCCGCAATGTCGGCGAAAAAGCGATGGAGGCGATTGTCGCAGAGCGGAGGGCGAGCGGGCCATTCGAAAGCCTCAAGGACTTTTTCGAGCGGCTCCCGCAAGGCTCGATGAACCGCCGCCAGCTCGAAGGGTTGATTTGTGCGGGCGCGCTTGACGGGCTTCATCCCAATCGCGGTGAGTTGTTCGCGAACGCCGACCTGTTACTTGCAATTGCCGACAGCGCGATGCGCGAACGGTCAAGCGGGCAGGGCGGGCTGTTCGGCGGTGAAGGCGCGGAGGAGGAAGACCTGCGCCTGCAATCCGCTGAGCCGTGGTCGCGGCCAGACCAGATGGCAAAGGAGCGCGAAAATTTCGGCTTCTACTTCTCCGCCCATCCGGTGCAGCAATATCGCGACGTCGCCTCCGCGCAGGGTGCGCGCACCTATCAAGGCCTGATGGACGCAGGCTCTCCCCCCGGCGGGCGCGGCACGGCGGTGATCGCCGCGATGGTCGAAAGCGCCGGCAAAGGCCGGACCAAGCGCGGGGCGGAGTTCACGCGCGGGCAGTTCTCCGATTCCTCGGGGCAATTCTCCGCCGCCTGTTTCGAAGAAGCGCTTGTCCCGCAGTTTCAGGCATGGGCTGAAAGCGGCGAATGCGTGCTGCTGACGGTAGAACTCGATTCACCTAACCCGGGCGAACCGCCGCGCCTCACCGTGCGCGGCGCGAAACCCTTGGCATCGGTCAGCGGCAGCGTGCCGATGATCCTCAAGGCGGAGGTTCATACGCTCGACGCGCTGGCGGAACTCAAGCTCGAACTCGGCAGGGACGACAAGGCGCAGGGCGAAGTGCTGCTGTGCCTGATCCTTGGCCCTGAAGAGGAAGCGCATATGCGTCTCGGCAGCAATTTTGCGCTCAACGGCGATCTCGCCGAGCGGCTGGCGGCGGTCGAGGGAATCGACAACGTCTCGCTCGAGCCCAAGCGCTCAGGCGGGCGTGGGCGCGGGCGGGGCAACCTGAAGCTGGTCGCCTGACCGGCAAACTCGCTCGCACCACGCAAAACTGCCGGTTCTCCGATTGCCAAGCAGGCATCCTCTCGCCATGGTTATTTTCAGGAGTGAGAGGAGATTTGACGACCATGCCGACCCAGAACCTTGGTGCCATGCAGGATTGGAGCATGCGGATCACGCATGTCATCGACCACGCCGCGCGCGAAGCGGGGGACCGCGAGATCGTGACCCGCTGGGCCGATGGCAGCGAAACGCGCACCAACTGGACCGGCATTCGCCGCGACGCGCTCAAGATGGCGCAGGCGCTGCGGGCGCTGGGGATCAAGCCGGGTGAACGGGTCGCCAGCCTTGCGATGAACCACTCGCGTCACCTCGTCAGCTGGTACGGGGTCGCAGGGATGGGCGGGGTGCTGCACACGGTGAACCCGCGCCTGTTCGAGGACCAGCTTGAATATATCGTCAACCACGCCGAAGACCGCGTGCTGCTCTACGATGCCGCGTTTCAGCCTATCGTAGACAGCATGCGAGACCGCTGGACCACGGTCGAGCACTACATCTGCTACGATAGCGGCGAACATTCGCAGTCCTTCGAGGACTGGATCGGCGAGCAAGACGGCGAGACCGAGTGGACCCTGGGCGACGAGCGCGACCCTTGCATGATCTGCTACACGAGCGGCACGACGGGCAATCCCAAGGGTGTGCAGTACGAGCACCGCTCGACCGTGTTTCACGCCATTGCCGGCCTGCAACCGGCTGCCTTCAACTTCTCCAACTCCTCGGTGATGTTGCCGGTCGTCCCGATGTTCCATGCGGCGAGCTGGGGCCTGCCCTATGCCGGCGGCATGGCGGGGATCAAATTCGTGTTTTCCGCCGTGAACGATCCGGCGGTGTTGCACGATCTGATGATGAAGGAAGGCGTCACCGACAGCGCGGGCGTGCCGACCGTGTGGCTCGCGCATTTCCAATATTGCGACAAGCACGGCCTCGACCTGCCACCGCTGAAAGCCGCAACCATCGGCGGTTCAGCCGCACCCAAGTTCATGATCCGCCGCTTGCTGGAGAACGGCACGCGCGTCCAGCACGCCTGGGGCATGACCGAAACCTCACCCATCGGCACGGTGGGAGGGCCGACGCATGATTGGGAGCATCTCACCCTCGACGAGAAGGTCGAGAAATGTGCGATGCAGGGCCGCCCGACCTTCGGCGTTGAACTGCGCACGGTCGACCTCGACGATATGGTCACCCCGCTGCCGCGCGATGGCGAGGCTTCGGGCGCGCTGCAAATCCGCGGGCCGTGGATCATCAAGCGCTATTTCAAGGCCGAACAGGATGCGGTGAACAATGAAGGCTGGTTCGACACCGGCGACGTCGGCATCCTCCACCCCGACGGCACGCTGCAACTGACCGACCGCACCAAGGACGTGATCAAATCGGGCGGCGAGTGGATCAGCTCGGTCGAACTGGAGAACGCCGCCGTTGGCCATGCGGCGGTTGCCGAGGCCGCCTGCGTCGGCATGTACCACCCCAAGTGGGACGAGCGACCGGTGCTGTTCGTGGTGAAGAAGGAAGGCGCCGAGGTGAGCGCGGACGAGGTGATCGAACACCTCAAGCCGCTGGTCGCCAAGTGGTGGCTGCCCGATGCGGTCGAATTCGTTGACGACATCCCGCACACCGCGACCGGCAAGATCAGCAAGAAAGACCTGCGCGACCGTTTCGCCGATTACAAACTCGAAGCGTAACGACGCGTCTCTCCGCTGCGAATGTGCGGGGAGAGCAGGAGAAATAAATGACCCAGAACTACATCGACCCGAGTCCGGCCAATTTCGCGGCCTTCAAAG
>JAYPMZ010000187.1:0-4130 GCA_038130205.1 Erythrobacteraceae bacterium
GCTCTGGGCCCACAGTTCGTCTCTAGCCTCGTCACTTTCGGCGTCCCAGCCGTCCTGGCTCAGATATCCGCCGAGGAACTGGCAGGCGCGCGAGTCGCCAGCGTCGCAGCCAAGTCCCGCCAGCTCGCGAGCGAGCGGCTGGTCCTGTTTGCCGCCTTCGCCCATCTGGGCCATCTGCCCTGCGTTGATGCACGCTCCGCCCAGACCGGCACGGCATGCCGCGATCAGGCTCGTGCGTTCGAGCGGCTGGTCGATATCGCCGCCGACGCCATCATCGGCGTAGCGCGCCAGAGTGACACAGGCGAGCGCGTCTCCGCCGTCGCACATGCGCGCAGCAAGCGCGCGCGCTTCGGTGCGTTTGTCATAATCATTGTCGAGTTCGGCAAGGCTTGCGCGGCAGGCGCGGGAGTCGCCCGCTTCGCAGGCCGAGGCGACCATGGCGCGCGCTTCGTCACGCCTGTCCCAATCCTCGTAAGCCGCACGGGCTTCTTCGATTACATTGCCCTGCGCGGCGACGAGCGCGGGCGTTGCGATGAGCGCAAATGCGGCGGCGATTCTGAGCATCATATCCTGGTCCCTCTCTGCCGAGGCATCGTATTCGCGCAGGGCGCGGAGGAAAAGTTACAAGTATCGACACAAACGCAATCCAACGAAAAAGGCCGCCCGGTTTCCCGAGCGGCCCTTTTGTCCGGGCGCCGACTGGTGCCGGTGCCGGAGGCGAAACGAATTACGCGCTGTAGTACATGTCGTATTCGACCGGGCTCGGGGTGGTTTCCCAGCGCAGCTGGTCTTCCCACTTGAGCTCGGCGTAGGCTTCGATCTGGTCCATGGTGAACACGTCGCCCTTGAGCAGGAATTCGTAGTCTTGCTCGAGCGCTTCGAGAGCCTCGCGAAGCGAACCGCAGACGGTCGGAACTTCGGCGAGCTCTGCCGGCGGCAGGTCGTAGAGGTTCTTGTCCATGGCTTCGCCCGGGTGGATCTTGTTCTCGATCCCGTCGAGGCCCGCCATCAGCAGCGCCGAGAAGGCGAGATACGGGTTGGCGAGAGCATCGGGGAAGCGGAACTCGACGCGCTTCGCCTTCTCGCCTGCACCGTAAGGAATGCGGCACGATGCCGAACGGTTGCGGGCCGAATAGGCGAGCAGGACGGGCGCTTCGAAGCCGGGGACCAGACGCTTGTAGCTGTTGGTGGTCGGGTTGGTGAAGGCGTTGAGAGCCTTGGCGTGCTTGATGACGCCGCCGATGTAGTGGAGGCAGGTTTCCGAAAGCCCTGCATACTCATTGCCTGCGAAGGTCGGCTTGCCGTCCTTCCAGATCGACATGTGCGAGTGCATGCCCGAACCGTTATCGTCCTTGATCGGCTTCGGCATGAAGGTCGCGGTCTTGCCGTAAGCGTGCGCAACCTGCTGCACGACATACTTGTAAACCTGCACCTGGTCGGCAGCCTTGGTCAGGCTCGAGAAGGTGATGCCGAGTTCGTGCTGGGCAGCGGCCACTTCGTGGTGGTGCTTGTCCATGTTGAGGCCCATTTCGAGCATGGTCGAAACCATTTCGGCACGGATATCGACAGCGCTATCGACCGGAGCGACGGGGAAATAGCCGCCCTTGGCACGCGGGCGGTGGCCCATGTTGCCCATGTCGTATTCCTTGCTGGTGTTACCCGGCAGTTCGATATCGTCGATGGCAAAGCCCGAACCGGCATAGCCGTCTTCGAAACGAACGTCGTCGAACATGAAGAATTCAGGCTCCGGTCCGACATAGACGGTGTCGCCGATGCCGGTCGATGCGAGATAGGCTTCGGCGCGCTTGGCGGTCGAGCGCGGGTCGCGAGCGTAAAGCTGGCCGTCCGAAGGCTCAACGATGTCGCAGAACACCGACAGCATCGGGGTGGCCGAGAACGGGTCGGGATAGACCGCGTCCATGTCGGGCTTCAGGATCATGTCGGATTCGTTGATCGCCTTCCAGCCCTCGATCGAGGAACCGTCAAACATAAGACCGTCTTCAAGCGAGTCTTCGTCCATGACGACCGACGACATGGTGAGGTGCTGCCACTTGCCCTTGGGGTCGGTGAAGCGCAGGTCGACCCACTCGATATCGTTGTCCTTGATCTGTTTCAGGACGTCTTTCGCCTTAGCCATTTTGTATTCTCCAGCTGGTAGTTCGAGAGGTGCGCCCGTCTGTTTTGTTTCGCGGGCGCTTTTGCATTCAGTTAGATCGCATCATCATCGGTTTCGCCGGTGCGGATGCGCAGTGCGCGCTCGATCGGCGAGACGAAGATCTTGCCGTCGCCGATCCGTCCGGTCTGTGCGGCAGCGGCGATAGCCTCGACCACGCGATCAGCCTGGTCGGCGGGCACAACGACTTCGAGTTTCACTTTGGGAAGGAAATCGACGACATATTCGGCGCCGCGATAAAGCTCGGTATGGCCCTTCTGACGGCCAAAGCCGCGAGCCTCGGTTACGGTGATGCCGGACACGCCGATTTCATGCAGCGCCTCCTTCACCTCATCGAGTTTGAAGGGTTTGATGATCGCCTCGATCTTTTTCACTTAGGTGTATTCCCCGGTCGTTGGCTTTGCGCACGTGCACGTTTCGATCAAGAATCGTGCCAAGATGTGTTGTATATCGGTAGCTGATCCTGCGCCCCGCGCAAGGATCATTCCGGGTGCTCGAAACGCAGGCATAGGCAGATTGCAACAGTAAAAGTGCCTAATGGTGTGGCGGGGCCTGCCTAAAATTTGGGCAGTCGGCTGCCGGTTGCCGCCGTCGCCTAGAGCCGCAATCCGCTCGTCTCGTCGAGCCCGCACATGATGTTGAGGTTCTGGATTGCTGCGCCGCTCGCGCCTTTGCCGAGGTTGTCGAGAACTGCGACCAGTCGAGCCTGCTTGCCGTCGCCGAAAACATAGAGATCGAGTGCATCCTTTGCCGCAGCGTCGCCGCGCAAAAGCAGTTCGGACGGGTTGTCCTCGGGATCGTGAACATGCACCACCGACGAACCGTCATAAGCCGATTGCAGGCAGTCATAGAGCGCGGCAATCTCGACAGATCCTGTCAACGCAGGTGCAGGCAGCGGCACATCGACCACCATGCCTCGATGCGCGGGCACAACGCTGGGCGAGAAGACGGGGGCGTGCTTTACCCCTGCATATTTGCGCATTTCGGGCAGATGCTTGTGACCCAGCGCAAGGCCGTAGGCGCGAAAGGCAATGTCTTTGTCCGCCTCGAAGCGGTCGATCAGCGCGTTCCCGCCGCCCGAATAGCCGCTCACCGCGTTGACCGTCAGCGGAAAGTCTGCCGCGACCAAACCCTCGTCCACCAGCGGGGCGACCAGCGCGATAAAGCCGGTGGGGTAGCAGCCGGGGTTGGAAACCCGCGCTGCGCCCGCAATCCGTTTGTGTCCGATGATTTCGGGAAAGCCGTAGGTCCACCCCTCGGCCACGCGATGCGCGGAAGAGGCGTCTATGATGCGCGTGTCGGCCCCTTCGGCCAGCGTCACCGCCTCCTTGGCTGCGTCATCGGGCAGGCACAGGATCGCGATATCAGCAGAATGCAGCGCATCCTTGCGTGCCGATTCCTGCTTGCGCTTGGTGTCGTCCAGCACCAGCAGTTCAAATTCGCTCCGGCCTTCCAGCCGTTCGCGGATTTCGAGGCCGGTCGTGCCGGCGGCGCCATCAATGAAAATGCGGGTGCTCATGCCACCCGTTTAGCGCGATCAGTCGGTGAGACAATCCGCTTTCATGTAGCCGCTCGGCCCTTCTGGTCCCAGACAGCCCCAGATCCACGCGCCTGCCACGTCGAGCACTTCGATCTCGGTCCCAGCCTCGAAGCGGGTGATGACAGGGGAATCGTCACGGGTATTTTCCATCACGTCGACGCCGTCGGGGCCGACCGTGCGGACATGGGGGATGACGTAATGTGCAGCGAGATGGACACCGGCGAGCGCGATGTGCGCGAGATCGCCGCGCAGCGGAATCGTGCCGGGCGCAGGCTTTTCGACCGGACCTTTGAGGCCCAGCCCGCCGCTCGGAACAGTGTATTCGTGATTGTGGCCGCCAGCGCCGCTCATTTACGCATCTTTTTCCTGTGAGCCCCTTTGGCGCCGCTTAGCCGCTGTTTACCGAGTGGGCAAGAC
>JAYPMZ010000188.1:0-4100 GCA_038130205.1 Erythrobacteraceae bacterium
CGTCCAGGGCGACCCGGACCGCCTCGTAGGGGGTCCCCTCCTGGAGCGAGAGGAGGGCCCGCAGCTCCTCCTCGGGGAGGGTCAGCTCGGCGTCCCGGAACTCGGGCTCGCGGCGACCGCCCGGCGTCACCTCCACCATCTCCTTCTCCACCGCCTCGAGGCTCACCCTCGAGACCCGGTAGAGCTCCCCCTCGTCGATCTTGAAGGTCACGTAGACGCCGTCGCGATCCTCGTTGAACTCGAGGTCGTAGCCGACGACGGCGGGGTGCTCGGCGAAGCGGGCAGCGAGTATTACGAGAACGCCCATTGGGTGACCTTCGTGACCGAGCCCGATCTGATGAACAATTACGGCCTGTCCGACGCGCAGCGCGCCGCCGCAGCGCTCGCGATCGTGCGCGAGGCTGGCTATTCCGACATCCAGCGGGTGACGATCGACATGTCGCTGCTGGGCTATGGCGGATCGACCAATCTACTCACGCTCGCATTCCAACCGCCCTTTCTGGCCGCGACGCTGTGCCTGATCCTCGCCATGCTGATCGTCGGCTGGCGCGCTTTCCTGCGGTTCGGTCCGTCGGCCACGGGCGATCAGGAAATCGCATTCGGCAAAAGGCGACTGGTGATCAATGGCGCAGGCCTGATCGTGCGGGCAAAGCGGCTGGGCCTGCTGGCTGATCCATACGTCAAACTGGTCGAGCGACGGCTTGCACGGATGCTCGGCATCGCCCATCCCGATGCGGAGGCAATCGACCGCGTGCTTGCCAACCGCCTGCCGGGCGAAGAACCCTTTTCGAGCCGCGCCGCGCGGCTCCACAACGCCGAAAAGCCGATCGAAATGTTGCGCGCTGCAAGAGCGCTGAACGAACTCACGCAGAAAATCTCAGGGAAACTCACCAAATGAGCACAGGGACCGAAGATCAACCCGCACAGCCGCCCATTGGCCAGCCAGCCGCAACGCCCGGTGCGTCGCAGGAAGTCGGGCAAGAAATCGGCATGACCCTGGGCGATGTGCGCAATCTCGCCAATGCGATCCGCGCAGAAGTTGCCAAGGCGATTGTCGGGCAGGACGAGATGGTCGATCAGCTGCTGGTCGCCATGATCGCGCAGGGCCACGTGCTGATGGAAGGGCCTCCGGGAACTGCCAAGACCTTCCTTGCCAACGCCTTCTCGACCGCGCTCGGCCTCGATTTCGGGCGTATCCAGTTCACTCCCGATCTGCTGCCGGGCGATATTCTGGGCTCGAACCTGTTCAACTTCCAGACCAGCCAGTTCACGCTGACGCGCGGTCCGATTTTCTGCGAGCTGCTGCTGGCGGACGAAATCAACCGCACCCCGCCCAAGACGCAGGCCGCGCTGCTCGAAGCGATGCAGGAACGCCGCGTCACGCTCGACGGGGAATCGCACACTCTCGCCGACCAGTTCATGGTCGTGGCGACCCAGAACCCGATCGAGAACCAGGGCGTCTATCCGCTGCCCGAAGCGCAGCTTGACCGCTTCCTGTTCAAACTGCTGGTCCCTTACCCCGACGAAGCCGAAGAGATGCGCATCGTCACCGCTTATGGCACTCGCCAGGGCCCGCAGCGTCCCGCCGAACTGGGCGTGAAGCCCGTCGCGACTGCCGAAAAACTGGCAGAGGCGAGCAAGGCGCTCGACCATGTGACCGTCGCCCCCGAAATCACGCAATATGTCGTGCGACTGGTGCGCGCGACCCGCGAACATGCCGAACTCGCAGTGGGCGCAAGCCCGCGCGCGGCCGTCATGCTGGCGAACGCCGCACGCGCACGGGCCGCGCTCGACGGGCGTTCCTATATCGTACCCGACGATGTGAAGGCGCTGGCGCTGCCGGTGCTGCGTCACCGTCTCTCGCTCAGCCCCGCTGCCGAAATCGAGGGCCGCGACATCGAAGAGCTGGTCTCCGAGCTGATCGAAAGCACCGAGGCTCCGCGCTAGGCACCCATGGCACTCTCGCTTCCCCTCGTCCCGACCGAACGCGCCGCGTGGCTGATCGCAGCCTTCGCGCCGGTTGCGCTGGTGGTCTCGGCAATCTCGCCCGCTCTGTGGGTGATCGCGCCGGTCGTGGCGGTTGCGATGGTGGCGCTGATCGTGCTCGACGCGCTGATGGCAGGCGGGGTGCGCGAATGGCACGTGATTGTGCCGAACGACACCGAAGTCGGCCAGCCGACGCCGCTCGACGTCCATGCCCGATTTACGCGGCGGTTCGTCAGCAAGCCCGAGGCCGCGCTCGAATTCGACCCGCGGCTTGCGCCCGAAGGCCGCGCCAATATCCGCCTCTTGCCCGAACCCGATACCGGCGCGCATAGCGGCGGTTTCGAAGCGCATCCCGAACGGCGGGGCACTGCCCCTGTAACCCGCGCATGGCTGCGCTGGAGCGGGCCGCTGGGGCTGGGTGCGCGGCAGACCAGCCGCGTGCTCGAAGAGACGGACGTCCGCATCTGGCCCGATCTTTCGCCGGTGCGGTCGAAGGAACTGCAAACCTTCCTGCGCGATGCCCAGACCGGCCTGATCGCGCGGCGTATTCGCGGCGAAGGCACGCAGTTTGAATCGCTCACCGAATACGAACCGGGCATGGACCGCCGCCGGATCGACTGGAAGGCCTCGGCCCGCCACGTCCACCTCTATGCCCGCGAGAACGAGAGCGAGCGCAACAACCAGATCGTCTTCGCCTTCGATTGCGGACAGGCGATGTGCGAGCCGGTCGATGGCCTGCCGCGTATCGACCGTGCGGTTACGGCGGCGCTCACCTGCTCCTATGTCGCGCTCAAGAGCGGGGACAAGGTTTCGCTGTTCGGTTTTGCCCAGCGCCCGCAGGTGATGACGCCTTTCGTCAACGATCACAAAAGCTTCCACCGCCTGCAAAGCGCGGCTGCCGGCCTCGATTACAACGCGGCAGAACCCAATTTCACGCTCGCGCTCGCAACGCTGACCAGCAAGCTCAAGCGCCGTTCGCTGATCGTGCTGTTCTCCGATTTCACCGATCCCACCGCGGCAGAAATGATGATCGAGAGCATCGGGCGACTGACCTCGAAGCATCTCGTGCTGTTCGTCACCATCGCCGACAAGGAGCTTGAAAGCTTCATCGAGGACGAGCCGAGCGACATCGCCATGCTTGCGCGCTCTGTTACCGCAGACACGTTGCTGCACCAGCGCCAGATCGTGCTCCAGCGCCTGCGTCGCATGGGTGTGGACGTGATCGAGGCGCCTTATGACCAGATCAGCTACCAGCTGATCGACAAATATTTCCTCATCAAGAACAGCGAGGCGATCGGATGAGCGCGGCCAGTTCTTCAATGGTGCGCCCTGCCACCAAGGGCGCCAGCTGGTATGGCCGCGGCGAGCTTGCCGCGCCGACCGATATCGAAAGCGCCGCGCTGCGCTCCGACCGTTTCCGTATGGAGCGCGAGGACGACTGGCAGCGGCTCGAAGAGATCATCCGGCGCATGGAAGGCGGCGGGCTGCGCAAGGTCGATGACGAGGACTTGCTCGCGCTCCCGACGCTCTATCGCACCGCTGCAAGCTCGCTTTCGGTTGCGCGCGAAACCTCGCTCGATGCGGCGACGCTGACCTATCTCGAAAGCCTCGTCCAGCGCGCATGGTTCCAGGTGTACGGCCCGCGCAAGGGCTTCTTCGCGTGGTTGCGCGAATTCATCTTCGGCGGCTGGAGCCGGGCGGTGCGCGAGATCTGGCTCGACACCTGCATCGCGCTGTTCGTCATGGTCGCAGGCACCGTGGTCGGCTGGCTGCTGGTCGCACAGGACGAGGCGTGGTTCTATCGTCTGGTCCCCGTCCAGTTCGCCGATGTCCGCGCTCCGGGCGCGAGCCGCGAGGACCTGCTTTCGACGCTCGACGTGGAAAGCTCTACCAACGGCCTGTCGGTCTTTGCGGCCTCGTTGTTCAGCAACAATGCGGGCGTGTGCATCATGGCCTTTGCGCTCGGCTTTGCTTTCGGCATCCCTTCGCTGCTGCTGCTGGTGCACAATATGGCGCTGCTCGGCGCGATGCTGTGGCTATTTAACGAAGCCGGACTGGTGGTCGAGTTTGCCGCATGGCTATCGGTCCACGGCACGACCGAGCTGTTCGGCATC
>JAYPMZ010000189.1:0-4098 GCA_038130205.1 Erythrobacteraceae bacterium
AAGCTTTCCCGTGCCCTTCGGTTCGCACTTCGCATGTCGGCGGCCTGACCGATGTGCGCTTGGGTGTGGCCGGAGGGATGTTCCTCCAAATAGCCTTCGGTCACACCCTTTCTTCAGGCAATTGGCCCGCGCGAGCGAAATGCGGTGCGCGGGCCATTCTTTTCGGCGTCAGCAATCGGGCAGGAGCGAGCGGAAGCGCTGGTCGAGGGTCTCGACGGTGTAGCGCCGCTGGATGATGTCGGCCTCGCAGGGAACGTAGGACGGGTCCTGTGTCAGGCAACCGGGACCGCAGGCGAGTTTCGCCTCTCTTGCGCGGTGATCGATGTGCCACAGGCGCCCGCCGGGGGTGGAAACATATCCGTCGATGCCACTTGCAATGTCGCTTTCGATATCGACCAGCGAAGGCACTTCTCCGTCATAGTTCCGCGAGTGTTTGCCGTGGGTGTGGAAGCTTGCGACGGGCACCATGCCGGGCTCGTCGAAATAGGCGAGATCGCAGCTGGCGACATCGCCTTCGCGCGGGCGGGAAACGCCGAGTTCACCCTCGCTCGTTTCGAAGATGATCCCGCACAATTCCTGATCGCCGCGAAAGCTCGGCGTTTGCAACGCATTGAGCTGCTCGCGGGCGAGCGCTTGCACTTGCGCCTGCGGGACTACCGGCACCAGCCCGTCGGTGCCTTTCACATTCATGTATGCGCGCGCGACGATCACCACGAAGGCGACGGCGCACAGCGCGTAGACGATACGGATGGTGGAGGTGTTCATGCCTCCACCATCCGTGCCTTTAGTTCTTCGACTTGTCGACCAGCTTGTTGGCGCTGATCCAGGGCATCATGGCGCGCAGTTCGGAGCCGGTCTTTTCTATCGGGTGGGCTTCGGCGCGCTTGCGGGCGGCCTTCAGCTCGGGCTGACCGGCACGGTTGTCGAGCACGAAGTTCTTCACGAAGCGGCCCGACTGGATGTCGTCGAGAACGCGCTTCATTTCGGCTTTGGTGTCCGCGGTGATGATGCGCGGGCCGGTGGTGATGTCGCCATATTCTGCGGTGTTCGAGATCGAGTAGCGCATGTTGGCGATGCCGCCTTCATAGAGCAGGTCGACGATCAGCTTGGTTTCGTGAAGGCACTCGAAATAGGCCATTTCGGGCGCGTAGCCTGCTTCGGTCAGCGTTTCGAAACCGGCCTGGATCAGGTGGGTGATGCCGCCGCAAAGCACGGCCTGCTCGCCGAACAGATCGGTTTCGCATTCTTCTCGGCAGTTGGTTTCGATGATTCCGCTGCGACCGCCGCCGACTCCGCTTGCATAGGCGAGGGCAACGTCATGCGCCGCGCCGCTCGCGTCCTGATGGATCGCGATGAGGCAGGGCACGCCGCCGCCACGCGAATATTCGCTGCGCACGGTGTGGCCGGGGCCCTTGGGCGCGATCATGATGACGTCTATGTCCGACTGCGGCTCGATAAGGCCGAAGTGGATGTTGAGGCCGTGGGCAAAGGCGAGCGCGCTGCCCGGCTTCATGTTGCCGTGGATGTCATCGGCATAGATCGCGGCCTGATGTTCGTCCGGCGCGAGGATCATGAGCACATCGGCCCACTCGGCAGCTTCCTTGTTCGACAGCACCTTGAAGCCAGCGTCTTCGGCCTTCTTCGCGGTGGCCGAGCCTTCGCGCAGCGCAATCGCGACTTCCGCAACGCCGCTGTCGCGCAGGTTCTGCGCAAGGGCGTGGCCCTGCGAGCCATAGCCGAGCACGGCGATCTTCTTGGAGGTGATCAGGCCGAGATCGGCATCGGCGTCGTAATAGACTTTCATTGTTATTCCTCTGATTTTCGTATGAATTGAAGGGGTCAGACGCCTTCGGCGCCGCGCATCATTCCGACCACACCCGAACGGCCGACGCTGACCAGCCCAAGCTCGCGCATGAGGCCGATGAAGCTGTCGATCTTGTCGGGCGGACCGGTGAGTTCGAAGACGAAGCTCGAAATGGTGGTGTCGATGACCTTGGCGCGGAACAGTTCCGCGATACGCAGGGCCTCGACCCGTGCCTCGCCCTTTCCGGCGACCTTGATCAGCGCGAGTTCGCGCTCGACATGCGGGCCTGCGGCGGTGAGGTCGGTGACCTTGTGGACGGGCACCAGCCTTTCGAGCTGCGCCTCGATCTGGTCGATCACCTGCGGCGGGCCATTGGTGACGATGGTGATGCGGCTAACCGCGTGATCCTCGGTAATATCGGCCACGGTGAGGCTGTCGATATTGTATCCGCGCGCGGTGAACAGTCCGGTGATCTTCGCCAGAATCCCGGGCTCGTTATCGACCGTCACCGCCAGAACATGGCGTTCGCTTTCTGCGCTTTTGATTTTCATTACACGAGGGCCTTTGCTTCATCGTCCATCGTGCCGCCGACTTCATCGCCGTAGAGCAGCATTTCGGTATGCGCCGCTCCCGAGGGGATCATCGGCAGACAATTGGCGTCCTTGGCGACGCAGCAATCGACCAGTACGGGGCCGTCGTGCTCGATCATCGCCATGATGCTGGCGTCGAGATCGGCTTCGTCGGTGATGCGGATACCCTTCCAGCCATAGGCTTCGGCGAGCTTCACGAAATCGGGCAGGCTGTCCGAATAAGAATTCGAATAGCGGCTTTCATAGGTAAGTTCCTGCCACTGGCGGACCATGCCCATATATTCGTTGTTGAGGATGAAAATCTTGACCGGCAGTCGGTATTGGCTCGCCGTACCGAGTTCCTGAATGTTCATCTGGATCGAGGCTTCGCCTGCGATGTCGATCACAAGGTCGTCCGGATTGCCCAGCTGTGCGCCAATCGCGGCGGGCATGCCGTAACCCATCGTGCCGAGGCCGCCCGAAGTGAGCCATTTGTTGGGCTGGTCGAAACCGAAATATTGTGCCGCCCACATCTGGTGCTGGCCGACCTCGGTCGAGATGATCGGGCTTCTATCCTTGGAAAGTTCATACAGCCGCTCGACCGCCTTTTGCGGCATGATCGCCTTGGGGTCTTTCTTCGAGCGCTCGGGATAGGCGAGGCATTCGCGCGCACGCCAACCGGCAATGCGCGCTTTCCATTCGCCCAGATCGCGCGGGCTTCGATCGCCCCATGCCTCGATCAGCTGTTCGAGCACGGTCGCACAATCGCCAAGGATGCCGAGATCGACCGGCACGGTCTTGTTGATCGAGCTGCGATCGATATCGATGTGGATTTTTGTGCTGTCGGGCGAGAACGCGTCGAGCCGGCCCGTCACGCGGTCGTCAAAGCGTGCGCCGATGCAGACCATCACGTCGCATTTGTTCATCGCCATATTGGCTTCGTACGTGCCATGCATCCCCAGCATGCCGAGCCAGTCGGGATGCGTATTTGGGAAGGCGCCCAGACCCATCAGCGTCGAGGTCAGCGGCGCATTGGTCAGGTCTTGGAACTTGCGCAGCAATTCGGACGCGCGCGGGCCTGAATTGATGACTCCGCCTCCGGTATAGAGAACCGGAGCCTGCGCATTGGCGATCAGTTCGATGGCTTCGGCGATCTGATCGGCGGGTGCGACCATTTGCGGCGCGTAACGATGCGAGCCGGGGGCGACCAGGGTCTTGCTCTCGGACGGGACCGCGATCTGCACATCCTTGGGAATGTCGATCACAACCGGGCCGGGGCGGCCGGTGGTGGCAATGCGGAAGGCTTCCTCGACCGTCGCGACGAGGTCTGCGGGGTCTTTCACCAGATAGTTGTGCTTGGTGCAGTTGCGGTTGATTCCGACTGTATCGGCTTCATGAAACGCGTCTGTCACGATCAGCGGCCTGGGCACCTGTCCGGTGATGACCACGAGCGGGATGGAGTCGAGAAAGGCGTCGGCAATTCCGGTCACCGCATTGGTCGCACCGGGGCCGGAGGTGACGAGCACCACGCCCGGCTTGCCGGTAGCGCGGGCGTAACCTTCGGCGGCATGGGCTGCGCCTGCTTCGTGGCGGACGAGGATGTGGCGAATGCGCTCATCGCCGAACAGCTCGTCATAGATGGGAAGCACTGCGCCGCCGGGATAGCCGAATACATATTCGACGCCCTGATCGACGAGGCATTCCATCAACAAGGCGGCTCCAGAG
>JAYPMZ010000190.1:0-4094 GCA_038130205.1 Erythrobacteraceae bacterium
GTGGTCGCCGAACTCAACGATCACGTCCGCGAAATGATGATGGAGGCGCTGCCTCCCGAAGCGGTTGCGCTGATCGCCGAACAGCTGGAGACCGATGACGCGGTCCAGCTGCTCGAAGACCTCGACGAAGACGACCAGAAGGCGATCATCGCCGAGCTGGAGCCGGAAACCGCCGAGGCGGTGTCCAGCGCGCTCGCCTATCCCGAAGAGACCGCCGGTCGCCTGATGAACCGCCACGTGATGGCGGTCCCCGAACATCTCACCGTGGGCGATCTGATCGACTATCTGCGCGTCGAGGGCGATCTGACCCACGATTTCTTCGAAGTCTTCGTGATCGACGCAGCGCACCACCCCGTCGGCACTTGCGCGCTCAACTGGATTCTCACCTCCCCGCGCAACATCAAGCTGACCGATGTCATGAAGCGCGACCAGACGCTCATCCCGGTCGAAATGGATCAGGAAGAGGTCGCGCTGATGTTCCAGAAATACGCGCTGATCTCGGCCGCGGTGGTGGATGATAGCGGGCGACTGGTCGGCCAGATGACGGTCGATGACGTGGTGCACATCATCTCCGAAGAAGCGGGCGAGGACGCGCTGCTGCTTTCGGGTGCGGGCGACGGCGACATTAACGAGCCGATCCGCGAAGCCTATTCGAGCCGCGTGCGCTGGCTTATCGCGAACCTCGGCACGGCCGTGGTCGCCTCGGCCATTATCGCGGCCTTCGGAGCGGCGATCGAGGCGCTGGTGGCGCTTGCGGTGCTGATGCCGATCGTCGCCAGCATCGGCGGCAATGCGGGCACACAGACCATGGCCGTCGCGGTGCGCGCGATTGCCACCAACCAGCTGACGCGCGCGAACACATGGAAGATCGTCTGGCGCGAACTGCGCGTTGCGCTGCTCAACGGGGCGACGGTCGCGGTGCTGATCGGCATTGCAGCGGGCGTGCTGTTCGGCTGGCAGATGGGCGCGGTGATTGCAGTCGCCATGGTGGTGAATATCGCGATTTCGGGCCTCGCCGGCGTGCTCGTCCCCGTCACTTTCGAGCGTCTGGGACAGGACCCTGCGGTGGCCTCATCCGTTTTTGTGACGATGATCACCGATTCGATGGGCTTCTTTGCCTTCCTGGGGCTCGCGGTTTTGAGCGGGATTGTTCCCGCCGCTTGAGCCCAGAGCGCTTGAGCATCGCGCGCTTGTGCCTATCTTGGTCCTATGCCGCTCAACCTCACCAAGATCGCCTTCGGCGCACAAAGCTACACCGACATCGAAAGCTGGTATGCCGGACGGCGCAGCCCGCATCTGACGACCAAATATCGTCCGACCAAGTGGGAAGAGTGCATTGGCGGCTCGCTCTACTGGATTCACCAGCATAGCCTCGTCGCGCGCTCGGAGATCACCGGCTTTTCGCAAACCGACAGCGGGCGCTGGCTGATCGAGTTGAAGCCCGAGCTCATCCGCGTCCATCCGCAACCTAAGCGTGCGCATCAGGGCTGGCGCTATCTCAAGGGAGAGCCGCCACGCGATCTTGCGCCGGGCGAAGACATTGGCGACGCCCTGCCCGGCAAGCTTGCCGCAAAACTGGAAAAGCTGGGGCTCGTCTAGTCCCTAGCTGAGCGGCGGCGCGCCTGCCCAGACCCATGCAACCACTGCAAGGGCGATCACCAGAGACACCAGCGCCCTGCCCCATGGAGCAGGCGTGTTGTCGGGAACGCCCGGTGCCTTCTCGCCCGCGCCCGTCACCATCGCGCCGACCAGCTTCTGCTTTTTGACTGCGGTGTAGAAAGCGATCGCGGCAAGGTGCACCGCGATCAAGGCGACGACCACGTAAAAGAACACCTCGTGCAATTCGGTTATCGTGTCGGCGGTCATCACCCCGACCAGCGCATTGAGCGGGCCGGTCGCGCCGTCATAGGGATCGCCTGAAAACAGCCCCAGCCCCACCTGCACCAGCATCGCCGCCAGCAGCGCCAGCACCGACGGCGCGCCCAAGGGATTATGCCCCTTGGTTGCGCTGTCCTCGTGATTGCCGCGCAGATAGCGAAGCACAGCCAGCGGACCTTTGACGAAGCTCGAAAAGCGCGCCGTCTCTGTGCCCATAAAGCCCCATATAATGCGGAACACCAGCAGGCCGAGCAGCAGCAGACCCAGCCGAAAATGCCATGCCCACTCGCCGTTCTCGCCGGTGTACCACATGGCGGGAATGATCAGCGCGAAGCCCCAATGGGTCAGTCGCACCGGCAAATCCCAGATGCGGACGGTGCGGGACAGCATCAGTCGTCGTCGAGACGGAAGGTGTCGTGGCAGTTCTTGCACGACGCACCGAGCGGGCCGACCTGTTCACCGGCTCCGGCAACATCACCGGCTTCGGCGAGTTCCAGCAGCTTCGCGCTTTCTTCAAGCAGCTTTTGCTGCGCGGCGGTGAATTCTGCAGGCTTTTCCCAGATCGTGGGCAGCGCCTCGGTGTCCCAGCCGGCATCGCGGCCCGAACCTTCGGGGAAGTGGTCTTCGATTGCGGCTGCGCGTTCGTTGATGTCGCGTGCTGCGGCGGCAACCATGACGATATCGGTTTCCTTACCCTCTTCGTACTGGGCGCGGATCGTCTTGAAGCTGTCGCTGATCGCTTCGAAATTTTCGTGACGCAGCTCCAGTTCAGCCGGCTCTTCACCCTCGGGGGCATCGCTTCCACCGCCACATGCTGCAAGCAGCGCGGCAAGAGGGGCGGCAATCATCAGGGGGCGAAGGGGAATGCGGTTCATCATGAAGCTCCTATAGAGAGGGGGAAGCGGGATGCACCCTAACCTTTTGGCGGGCGAGGGAAAAGTACCGGAGTGTCGCGGCGGTATTTTTGATAGGCCGGATCGTCGCCCCAGCGTTTCTTTGCCTGTTCTTCCTGCAGGTTGATGCCCGAAATGCGGGTCAGCAGCAGGTAGACGAAGATCGGCGAGATCACGACCAGCCACGCAAGGCCCGTGAGCACGGGAATGGCGATGATGAAGATGCCGGTCCACAGCGTGATTTCGCCGAAATAATTGGGATGACGCGACCACTTCCAGAGCCCGACATTGATGAAGTCGCCGTCATTGGCGGGATCGGCCTTGAACTTGCTCTTCTGCGCGTCGGCGACCGCTTCGAAAGTGAGGCCGAAGGCCCAGATCACAGCGCCAATCCAGAAGAACGCATCGAGCGGCACGCGGTTCGTAGAGGTTATGATCGCCAACGCCGCAGAGGCGGTCAGGATGACCCAGAGCGCCTGCAAGGTCCACGCTGTCAGGAACCGCGCTGGGTTGGTCTTGATCTTCTCGAACCGGCTGTCGCTGCCGCCTGCCGCATGAATGCGGATAAACAGGAATGTGCCAAGCCGGATGCACCAGATCGCTACCATCGCCGCCACGGCGATACCGCGCGGATCGAGTGAACCGAAGCTCTGGTAGGCGGCGAACACCGCCACGCCGGTCACAGTCAGATAGGTGATCGCGCCGGTGGTGTCGTAGAATTTGTCGGACTTTGCGAGTGCAGAGGGGATGAAGGCCAGCCAGTTGATCACCAGTGCCAGCCAGCCGCATAGATACATCGCCGGATAGCCGTACAGCTCGACGCTATTGGCGCTGGCGAAACCCGAAAATGCGAGCGCGATGACCGTCACTACGACCACCACGATCAAACTCTGCACTGATTTCATGCCCTATCCCCTTAAGCTTCGGCCGCCTTTGCACGGTTCTTTTCAACGACGCGGCGCAGCGCGTTGACATAGACTTCAGGTGCCTGCGCGCCGGGGATCATGAACTTCCCTTCGACGATCATGGCAGGCACGCCGGAAATATTCAGGTCCCACGCCTGCCGCTCTTCGGCCACCACCCGCGCTTCGAGATCGGCATCGTCGAGCGCGGCCTTGGCGGCTTCGCGGTGGAGGCCGACCGAGGCGGCGATGTCGAGCAGCACTTCGCGGTCGGACAAGTCCTTGCGGTGATTGAAGTGCGCTGTGAACAGAGCGAGCTTGAGCTGCGTCTGGACCTGCGGGCCCATGACTTCGAGCGCGAGGCCGAGCAATTTGTGACAGTCGCGCGTGTTCCACATCATTGCAGGACGCCCCTCTCCCT
>JAYPMZ010000191.1:0-4022 GCA_038130205.1 Erythrobacteraceae bacterium
TTCGACGGCGCTATCCCCGGGACCGTCGCTTCGCCGAGGGGGTGACCGAGAGCCACCTGCTGCGCCGCGCTTTCCGCGAGGTGGCGGTGATCAGCGGCCTCGTCGAACGGCAGCATCCGGGCAAACGCAAGACCGGCAAGCAGGTCACTTTTTCAACCGACCTCATCTTTGACGTGCTCAAGAAATACGAGCCCGACCATGTGCTGCTCGAAGCCGCATGGGCCGATGCGCGCGCGCGGATGACGGTTGTGGGCCGGTTGGCGGATTTGCTTGAGCGCTCGCAGCGCGAACTGGTGCATGTCGAACTGGAGCGCGTCTCGCCGCTGGCGGTGCCGGTGATGACGATGATCGGTCGCGAAGCAGTGCCGCAGGGGGCGGTCGATGATGAATTGCTGCTGGAGGCGGAAAGCCTAGCAGGCGAAGCGATGCGGATCGATCCACCGCTTGAAGGGGACTGATCCGCATGGCTGCCGCGGCCGTTAGCGATCAAACTCGCGGTAGTTCTGGTTGCCGATGAAGGCGAAGCGGGTGGCGCCGGCTTCCTTGATCGCGGTGATCGTGCGCGCAGAGGCATCATAGCCCGCGTTCGCGTCTGGTTCGAAGCGCAGCAGCGGTTGGGCTTCGAGCGCGCTGGCGGCGGCGACCTGTGACTTGAGTTGCTCGCGGGTGACTGCGGCGCCGTTCCACAAGAGCTGGTCTTGCGCGGTGATGGCGACGGTGTTTTCGGCCTCGTTCATCACGCAGTCCGGGCATGCATCGTCGCTGGGCAGATCGATCGTGGTTTCATGGACTTTGATCGGCACAGCCATAATCAGCATGATGAGCAGTACCAACAGCACGTCGATAAACGGGGTGACGTTCATCTCCCCCATCGCCCCACGCCGCTTGTGGCGCCCGCGCGGATCGTATGTCTTCGAGAAACGGGGACGGCGGGCGGGCAGTGCTAAAGCCATGGAACCTCTCCTCTCATGCAATAAGAATGAGACTATATAACATTATGAGAAAGATCAAGGTTGGCGAGCAAGCGCCAGGACGACGCCCAGGCGTCGCAAGCGCGACTGCGCGCCTGCAGCGGGTGCAGCTTGTTGCACGCCTAGCGAGGAGGCTCGCCCGGATGCGCGAGCGCAACACCAACAACACAAACAAAAAAGGCGCCGCGGTTTCCCGCAGCGCCCTCTTGCGATCGTATGATCCGGTGGTTGGCGGTTAGCCCGCTTCCTTGCCGAACACGCGATACTTTTCATTGCCGACAAAGCCGAACTTGGTCACGCCCGAGCCTTTGATGATCTGCAGCACCTTGGCCGAAAGATCATAGCTGGCTTGAGCTTCGGGCTCGAACTGCAATTCGGGCTCGGGTGTCATGCGAGTGGTCTCGTTAAGCAGCGTACGCAGCTGACCGTCGGTAACGACTTCGCCGTTCCAGAGAATCTGGTCGGCCGCGCTCAGCACGAGCTTGTTCTTGACCGGATCGATTTCGACTTCTGACGGGGGCGGATCGCCCTGCGGCAGGTCGATATCGACCGAGTGGGTGGCCACCGGGATGGTGATGATGAACATGATCAGCAGAACGAGCAGAACGTCGATCAGCGGCGTCATGTTCATGTCGAGCATCGGTTCGCCGTCGAGTTGGCCTCCGGACATACCCATGTCAGTTACTCCTCAAAATTTCGCGCCTTTGGAAAAGGTGCGTTAGCCGTTCGGATCGACCGGGTTGGAGATGAAGCCAACCGTCGGATAACCGGCAGCCTGGATGTTGTAGATCGTTCCTGCGACGCAGCGCCACGGCGTGTTCACGTCGGCACGGATGTGCCCCTGCGGGATCGCTTCCGGGTCGTTTACGATTGCTTCGACACCGCCCGGATAGTTGTTCACGATCGCTTCGAGGCGCTTGAACGCCTGATCGTACAGCTCTTCGGAGGTGACGGGGGTGATATTGTTGAAATACACCCGGCATTCGCCGCTGCGGGTCGCGCCCTGAAAGCCCGACCGGATCGTGCCTGCGGTCCGTCCGTCTTGGTCGGTGGTGCTGACGGTGAGCTGCAGGTTTTCGACCTTGTTCTTCGATTCAACCGATTCGAAGATCGGAATTTCAAGCTGCTCGATCGTCTGAATCGCCACCGGAACCGCGATGAGGAAGATGATCAGGAGCACCAGCATCACGTCCACCAGCGGCGTGGTGTTGATGTCGGACATTGGGGTCTCGCCCCCGCCTCCCGTCGAAATCGCCATTGTGAATTCCCTAATTTGCGCCCTGGAGCGCTACTTCAAAAACCAGTGCGGGCGTGCCGCGCTGTCTCGAACTCAAGTTGCCGGAGGCCCCGCCGTTCCCGTGCCATGGGCACAGGCGGCGAGGCCCTCTGACAGCTTACTTCTTGGCAGCCGGAGCGGCAGCGGCAGGCTTTGCAGCCGGCTTGGCAGCAGGCTTTGCAGCCGCAGCCGTGACGGTCGGCTTGATGGTGCCGTTCGAACCGATGTAGGCGACGATGTTGTTCGCGAAGTCGGTCATGAGAGCATTGATGCGACGGTTGCGCGACTGCAGCCAGTTAAAGGCAAGCACAGCAGGCACAGCAACGAGAAGACCGATAGCGGTCATGATCAGTGCTTCACCGACCGGACCTGCAACCTTGTCGATCGAGGCCGAACCTTCGATGCCGATGTTGATCAGCGCGCGGTAGATACCGATCACGGTACCGAGCAGACCGATGAACGGTGCGGTTGCGCCGACCGATGCGAGGAACGACAGGCCGCCGTTGAGGCTCTGGTTGATGGTGTCCTGCGAGTGGGCGAGTTCTTCTTCGACGAAGTGAATCTCGTTGCCGGCACCTTCCATCTTGCCGTGGTGTTCCTGAGCGAGAACCGCGTCATCGGCGAGCTGGCGCCATGCGCTGTTCTTTTCGAGCTTGGTCGAACCTTCCTTGAGCGTGTTTGCACGCCAGAAGTTGCCGATCGCGCTCTTGTACTGACGCATGATCTTGCTCTGCTCGAGGTACTTGGTGATCAGGATGTAGAACGAGCCGACCGACATGATGACCATGACGGCAAGGATCGACCAGGCGACGGGGCCGCCTTCTTCGAGAGCCTTGACGAAGCCGAATTCGTTGACCGGTGCTTCGGTGTCTGCGGCAGCCGCTGCGAGAGTATAAAGGTTCATTTCGAGTAGTCCTCTTCGAAAAAAGTATCGTGGGACCCGGTTCTTCCAGTGAGCCGGGGACCCGATTGATCAGTTCAAACGGTAGGTAATGCGGGTCGAGTAGGAAGCCGTGGTCGGGTTCCCGGCGCGATCCAGTGCCGGTTCGAAGCGTGCGTAACGCTCCATCCCGCGGCAGGCTGCATCGTCGAGAATGCTCGATCCGCTCGATGAAGTGACTTGGCATCCAGTGGCCCGTCCGTCGGTGTTGACGGTGACGCGAACGCCCACGGTACCTTCGGTTTCCTCACGCAGAGCGCGCGACGGATAGTTGTCCTGGATCTGCCCGGCCCAGCGACGTTCGTTGCGGGTCTGCACACTACGCGAACGGTCCGGCGCAGGCGGAGGCGCGGGGGGCGCAACCGGTGCGGGCGGCGGGATCACCAGTGCCGGAGGCGCAGGCGGCGGAATCGTCGGCTGCGTCTGGATCGGCGGCGGTGCCGGCGCGATATTGATCGGTGGCGGGGGTGCTACCGGCGGAGGAGGCGCGGTTTCCTGCGGCTGCTCTGGCGGCGGTTCGTCCGGTTCCTCAGGGGGCTCGGGCTCTTCGATGTCGACGGTCGTAACTCGCTCGATCTCTTCCTTAATCTTCGAGATCGTCAGGCCAAAGACCATGGCAATACCAATGCCGGCCACGATGGCGATCGCGATGATGAGGGAGACGAGCTTCGTAGTCGTCATTCCTTGCTGGTCTGCGTAAGACATCCAGTCGCTTTCTCTCCGTTTCACGCGTCGCCCGGAGGCTGACGCAAATCTCACGACACAGGTCGAATCCAGTCAAACCGATTCGTGGGGGGGGTGCTTAGTTATACCCCGGCCGTGAATACCAGAATAA
>JAYPMZ010000192.1:0-2204 GCA_038130205.1 Erythrobacteraceae bacterium
GCTGTGCCGTGGGGCGCGGAGCGGGCGTCGGCGCGGGAGCCGGATCGTCAAAGCCGGGCGGCAGCAGCGATTCGGGCGCTTGCTGCGCGCTCGCCAGCGAAACCGCGAGCGCGCCGCCGGCGATGCCGGTCAAGGCCAGTGCGGCAACCAGAGCGGACCCAAACTTCATTCCCCGAACTCCCCGACAGGTGCCAGCATCACCGGCTGCACGATAGGACGAATTGATTCCTCGCCGCCGTCGAACCATGCAATCGCCAAGACAACGAGCACCCCTGCACCTGCGTACATGGCAAGCCGCCGCTGAAGCGCCGGACGCGCAGTGGAAGCTGATTCGAGGGATGCAAACGACTTGCGCGATTTTTCAGACATGTTGCGCGCGCTCTACCCCAAGTATAGGCGGTGTCGCAATGTCCGCTGATAGCAACCTCTCGCAATCCGAAATCGACCGGATCGCCCCCCGCATTGACCGCCCGATCGTGCTGGTCGGTCTGATGGGTGTCGGCAAGTCCACTGTCGGGCGACGGCTGTCGGCGATGCTGTCCCGCGATTTCGTCGATGCGGACGAAGAAATCGAGAAGGCGGCCCAGCGCTCGATCCCGGAAATCTTCGAGGATTTCGGCGAAGCACATTTTCGTGACGGAGAGCGCCGCGTGATCGCTCGCCTGATCGAAGAACGCCACGGCGTCATCGCCACCGGGGGAGGCGCTTTCGTCGATCCCGAAACGCGCGCGCTGATTCTCGAAGAGGCGACAGCTGTCTGGATCGACTGCGACATTGATACGCTGGTGGAGCGCACGTCGCGCCGGAACAACCGTCCGCTGCTGAAGAATGGCGATCCCAAGACCATCCTCACCGATCTGTATGAAAAACGCGCGCCTTTCTATTCACAGGCGCAGGTGCATGTGATGAGCGAGGACAGCCCCCACAACGACACCGCGCGTGCAATTATCGAGGCGATTGACCAATGGCTGTGACGAACCCGCCCCCTGTCCGCGTCGAATTGGGCGGGCGATCCTACGACGTGCAAATCGGCCAGGGCTTGCTGGATGATGCGATAGTACAGGCACGCGATTTCATCGAGCCTTATGCAGGGCGCAAGGTGCCGGTGGTGGCCGACGTGAATGCGCGCAAGTACCACGGTGATCGCTTCGCCGCTTCTCTGGCGAGCGATGGCTACGAGATTGCGTGGTACGATGTCGCGCCGGGCGAAGGCTCGAAGAGCTGGGACAGTCTCGAACGACTGACCGACTGGCTGCTAGGTCTTGGTATCACGCGCTCCGACCATGTCTTTGCGCTCGGTGGCGGGGTGGTGGGCGATCTCGTCGGCTTTGCCTGCTCGGTGCTCAAGCGCGGCTGCGGCTTCGTGCAATTGCCCACTACTCTGCTGTCGCAGGTCGATAGCTCGGTCGGCGGGAAGACCGCGATCAACACGCGCGCGGGCAAGAATCTGATCGGCGCCTTCCACCAGCCCTCGCTGGTGCTCGCCGACACGCAGACGCTCGACACCCTCCCTGACCGCGAAATGCGCGCAGGCTATGCCGAAGTGCTCAAATATGGCCTGCTTGGCGATGCGGGTTTCTTCGGATGGCTCGAAGAAAACGGCACGCGGGTGCTGGCGCGCGAACGCGAAGCACTCAACGAAGCGGTGGCGACCTCTATCCGCGCCAAGGCCCGCATCGTCGCAGAGGACGAGCGCGAAACATCGGGTGCGCGCGCGCTGCTCAATCTTGGGCATACTTTCGGCCATGCGCTGGAGGCCGAGACGGGCTTTTCCGACCGGCTGCTGCACGGCGAAGCCGTTGCGCTCGGCATGGTGCTCGCAGGTCGTTATTCGGCGCGGCGCGGGCAATTGTCCGAGGCCGACGCCGAACGGGCTGCCAAGGCAATTGCGGCCTCCGGTCTGCCGTCCGAAATTTCGGACCTGGGGATGGACTGCAACGGCCAGCAGCTGGTCGGTCACATGCTCCACGACAAGAAGATGGAAAGCTCAGGCACGCTTCCATTCCTCCTGCTGCGCGGTCTGGGAGAGGCTTATATGGCGCGCGATGTCGATCTCGCCGATGTCGCTGCGTTTCTCGACGAGGAACTTGCATGACACGCTTCATCGACCTCTCGATCCCGATCACCAACGATGTGATCTCCGATCCCGAGGTGATGCGGCCAAAGGTCACTTACATGACCCATAAGGACACGTGGCAGCAGAT
>JAYPMZ010000192.1:2214-3992 GCA_038130205.1 Erythrobacteraceae bacterium
CCGGGGCTGGAGAAAGACGACTTGCTCGATGGCGAAGGCTGGGCGGTCGAGATGCTCGAACTGAGCACGCACAATGGCACGCATATGGACGCGCCGTGGCACTATCATTCAACCACCGATTCCGGTGCATCGCCCGCGCCGAGCATTGACGAGGCCCCGCTTGACCGGTTCTTTCGTCCCGGCGTGAAGCTCGATTTCTCGCACCTCCCGCATGGCCATGTGGTGGGCGCTGCCGACGTCGAAGCGGCTTTCGAGGCGATCGAATACGAACTCCAACCGCTCGACATCGTGCTGGTCCAGTCGGGCGCGGTTTATGGCACCGACAACTTCACAGATCAGGGCGTGGGTCTGGGGGCAGAGGCGACGCTGTGGCTCACCGAGCGCGGCGTCGAAGTGGTTGGCACCGACGCATGGAGCTGGGACGCGCCCTTCAGCCACACCGCGCGGCGCTGGGCCGAAAACCGCGATCCGGCGATGATCTGGGAAGGCCACAAGGCGGGGCGTATCCGCCCCTATTACCAGATCGAAAAGCTGACGAACCTTGCCGCCCTACCCGCGCACGGCTTCACCTTCAGCTGTTTCCCGGTGAAGATCGAACGCGCGAGCGCTGGGTGGATCAGAGCGGTCGCGCTGATCGAAGACTAACGGGCAAACGCTCCGCTATTCCAGCTCCAGAATCACCGCATCAACCGCGAGGCTCTCGCCTTCGCTGGCATTGATCTTGGCGATTGTGCCTTCTTTCTCGGCGCGCAGGATGTTCTCCATCTTCATCGCCTCGACGGTCGCAAGCGGCTGTCCGGGCTGAACCTCTTCGCCTTCAGCCACATGCAATTTCACCAGCATGCCTGGCATCGGGCAGATGAGCATCTTCGACAGATCGGGCGGGATCTTTTCGATCATGCGGCTCTCGTGGCTCGCAAGGCGCAGCGGCAAGACCAACGCACAAGTGGCCGCGCCGCGGGTGGTGATTACCCAGTTCGGGCCGTCGCGCTCGACGATCAGGCCGTATTTCTCGCCATCGGGCCCGGTCGCGGTTGCCTCGGCCATGCCGGGCATCCAGTCGCAATTGCCTTCGACCTTTTCACCATCGACCATCGCGTGACCATCGCCCAGCACAACTTCGTGACGGGTGTCGCCGATTTTGACCATCCATTCGGAAGTGACTTGCTGGGTCCCGTCGAGCTGGCCCGAAATCTGCCGCGCACGGCTCTGCCATGTGAATTCATTGCCTGCGCAGATCGCTGCCAGCATGCGCTGGAATTCGGGCGAGACCGGTGCGCCGGTGAAGCCTTCGGGATATTCCTCTGCGATGAAGCCGGTGGTCAATTCGCCCGAACGGAAGCGCTCGTGCTGCATGATTGCGCTGAGGAAATCGACATTGTGCCCCAGCCCCTTGATGCGGAAGCTGTCGAGCGCCTCGATCTGGAGGTCGGCGGCCTCGTCGCGGGTCGGGGCCCAAGTTATCAGCTTGGCGATCATCGGGTCGTAGAACATCGACACTTCGCCGCCTTCAAAGACGCCATCGTCGACGCGTACGCTGCCTGCACCATGCGCGACACCGCGGCGAGGCTTGCCCTGCACGTCCCCGTCATCGGTCCAGCCTGGAACCGGCGGCGAATAGTGCACTAGGCGGCCCGTCGAAGGCAGGAAGCCGCGATAAGGGTCTTCGGCATAGACACGGTTTTCGATCGCCCAGCCGTCGATGCCGATATCGTCCTGCTTCATCGCAAGCTCTTCACCGGAAGCCACGCGGATCATCTGTTCGACCAGATCGACCC
>JAYPMZ010000193.1:0-1600 GCA_038130205.1 Erythrobacteraceae bacterium
TTCTCCTCATCAACCATCCGCTCGATTGCCCGATTTGCGATCAGGGCGGCGAATGCGACCTTCAGGATCAGTCGATGACCTATGGTCGCGGCGGCTCGCGTTACGAGCGCGAGAACAAGCGCGCGGTGACCGAGAAATACATGGGTCCGCTGATCAAGACGGTGATGACCCGCTGCATCCACTGCACCCGCTGCGTGCGCTTCTCCGAAGAGATCGCCGGCGTGGACGAAATCGGCGCGCTGTATCGCGGCGAGGACATGCAGATCACGACCTACCTCGAACAGGCCGCACAGCACGAGCTTTCGGCCAATGTGATCGATCTGTGCCCGGTCGGCGCGCTCACCTCGCGGCCCTATGCCTTCGAAGCGCGTCCGTGGGAACTCAAGCGCACGCTGAGCATCGATGTGTCGGATGCTGTCGGCGCGAACATTTCGCTGCATTCCAAGGGCCGCGAAGTCATGCGCGCGCTTCCGCGTGTGAATGACGACGTGAACGAGGAATGGCTATCGGACAAAGGCCGCTATCAGGTCGATGGTCTTGGTAAGCGCCGTCTCGACAAGGTGTTCGTTCGCAAGGGCGGTAAACTGACCGAGAGCAGCTGGACCGAAGCCTTCGACGCGATTTCCGGCCATATTGGCAAAGACAAGTCGAGCATCGCGGCGGTCGCAGGCGACATGGTCGATTGCGAGACGATGTTTGCGGCCAAGGCGCTGCTCAAGGCCTGCGGTTCGTCGCTGGTCGAAGCGCGCCAAACCGGCATGACCTATGACGTGTCGAACCTCGCAGCGGTCAATTTCAACTCCACGCTGTCAGGTATCGAAACCGCCGATTGCATCCTGATCATCGGCTCGCACGTTCGTTGGGAAGCTGCACTGGTCAATGCCCGCATCCGCAAGGCTGTGAAGGCAGGTGCGAAGGTGTTTGTGGTCGGACCCGAGTGGGAAACGACCTATCCGGCTGAATTCCTTGGCGAAGACCTGAAGATTCTGAATCGTGCGCCAAAGGCGCTGGGCGATGCCATGAAGGCTGCCGAGCGTCCTGCGGTGATCCTCGGCGGGGCCGGGCTGGCGAAGGACGCGCTGGGCGCGACGCTCAAGCTGGTCGACAAGTTCAAGCTGGTGCGTGACGATTGGAACGGTTTCAACGTGCTGCACATGAGCGCGGCGCGCATGGGTTCGCTCATGCTCGGCTTCACCGTGCCCGGTGGCATGGCTGAACTCGCCGTGGAGCGTCCGAAAGTCGTCCTCAGCCTCGGCGCGGACGAGATGAACCACGAGCCGTTCGCCGACAGCCTCAAGGTCTATATCGGTCACCACGGCGACAAGGGCGCACATGCGGCGGATGTGATCCTGCCGGCGGCATCCTATGCCGAGAAGGACGGGACCTACGTCAACACCGAAGGCCGCGTGCAGTTTGCAGAGAAGGCCGTGTTCGCTCCGGGCGATGCTCGCGAAGACTGGACGATCCTGCGCGCGCTGGCCGATGCGCTGGGCGTGTCGGTCGGTTTCGACAGCTTTGGCGAATTGCAGGCTGCGATGATCGCGCAAGTGCCCGCGCTGGGCGAAGAAGGCCTTGAGGACTACGGCGCGCTGCCGAAGGC
>JAYPMZ010000193.1:1610-3225 GCA_038130205.1 Erythrobacteraceae bacterium
CGGTCAAGGATTTCTACCTCACGAACCCGATCGCGCGTGCCAGCGCGGTGATGCAGCAATGTTCGGCAGAACTGCTGCACGGTGAAGAGCTGAAGGAGGCTGCGGAATGACCGAGCTTCCAACTTATCTCCGGAAATCGCCCTACTTGTTCTATGCTGCGGCATTGCTGCTTGGTAGCTGGCGTTTTCTGAACGAGTGGATTGTGATCGAAAGCACCTATGGTGCCGTCACCGGCTTCGGGGATGAGTCCTTCAACATGGCCCATTCTGGCGGGCGTTCGGCAGCGATCTACTGGGGCGTGTCTGACTTCGTATATCTTTGTGCCAGCGCAGCGATGCTTCAGGTTTTGATCGCAATCTTTGACAAGATGAAAGGTTCGGCCTCGTGACCGAGTTCTTCCAATCCCTCGGCATGTCCTACGAATGGGCCTGGACCGTCGCGACTCTGACCGCGATCATCGTGATCTCGCTGCTCGTAATGCTCTCGGTCGCGATGGTGATCTATGTCGACCGTAAGGTGCTCGGCGCGATCATGCTGCGTCGCGGGCCGAACGTGGTCGGGCCGTTTGGCTTGCTTCAATCCTTTGCGGACGGGCTTAAGGTCTTCCTGCAGGAAACCATCATTCCGTCCGCTGCGAACAAGGGCATCTTCCTGCTCGCGCCGATCATCACTTTTACCGTCGCTCTCGCGGCGTGGGCGGTTATTCCGTTCTGGGACGGGGGCGTGGTTGCCGACATCAACGTCGGCCTGCTCTACATCCTCGCGATCAGCTCGCTCGGAGTTTACGGTGTCGTGATGAGCGGTTGGGCGTCGAACTCGAAATACCCGTTCTTCTCCGCAATGCGTGCGGCGGCGCAGATGATCTCTTACGAGGTTTCGATCGGCTTCGTGCTGGTGTGCGTGGTGCTGTTCGCAGGAACGTTCAACATGAGCGGTATCGTCGAGGCGCAGAAGGGGCATATTTTCGGCTTCATCAATGCCTTTGCATTCAACCCGCTGCTGTTCACGATGTTCATCGTGTTCTTCATCAGCGCTCTGGCTGAAACCGCACGCGCACCTTTCGATCTGACCGAGGCAGAGTCCGAACTCGTCGCTGGCTACCAGACCGAATATTCCTCGATGGCCTTCGCGCTGTTCTGGCTGGGTGAATATGCGAACATCCTTCTGATGTGCTCGCTGTGCACGCTGCTGTTCATGGGTGGCTGGCTGCCGCCAGTGGACTGGGCACCGCTCTACTACGTGCCGGGGATCGTGTGGTTCCTTGTGAAGACGTTCTTCTTCTTCTTCTGCTTCAGCTGGATCTGGGCGACCGTGCCGCGGTATCGCTATGACCAGCTGATGCGCCTCGGTTGGAAGGTATTCCTGCCGATGAGCCTATTCTTCGTGATGGCAATCAGCGGGTATCTCATGGCGATGGGGCATTTCGGATGATGCGCTCAGTATTTCTCCCACCCATTGTGCTTGCCCTTGCCGTACCTGCTTTTGCGCAGAGCGATAGGCCTGAGCGCATTCCTTTCAACCAGTTCGACTGCAAGACTGTGAGCGCACTCGAAGGCTCGGAATTTGCAACAGAACGCGCGACCATCATTGTGTCAGTGCCGTTCAATATCACCAA
>JAYPMZ010000193.1:3235-3866 GCA_038130205.1 Erythrobacteraceae bacterium
CTTTCCAACTTGTTCAGCCTCGCATCACGACCGAGGAAATGAATGACAAGTCGGGCAGGTTTGGCAATCTACGCGAACGTCAAGCAGACGATGATATTCCGACAGGCTTTGTTGCCAATGGGGTGGAATACGAGCTGCAAACCGTTACCGGTTACCGGGTCACTAAAAGAACCGGTGAGAACTCCTACCAAATCAATCAAGATGATCCGATCACCGTCAAGCTCGAAGTGATTTCGGAATCCATTGAACGCGACCCTCCCGTTTGGGTTGGCGAGTGCATCAAATCCGGACTGTTGGCCCAATCATGACCACCGCAACCCAGCTCCTCAAATCGTTTGGAAGGTATTCCTGCCGATGAGCCTATTCTTCGTGATGGCAATCAGCGGCTACCTGATGGCCACGGGACACTTCGCATGACCACCGCAACCCAGCTCCTCAAATCGTTCACTCTTTACGAGTTCGTGAAGGCACACGCGCTGACCTTGAAGTATTTCTTCAAGCCCAAGGTGACGATCAACTATCCGTTCGAGAAGTCGCCTCTCAGCCCGCGCTTCCGCGGCGAGCATGCGCTGCGCCGCTATCCCAATGGCGAAGAGCGCTGCATCGCGTGCAAGCTGTGCGAGGCGATTTG
>JAYPMZ010000194.1:0-3784 GCA_038130205.1 Erythrobacteraceae bacterium
GGAACGGGCCAGCCCTGAAAGGCTATCAGCGCCGGAAAAGGAGCCCTCTGTGGCTGTGTTGCACGCCGACAGGATGACAAGTTCCGACGTAAGATCCAGCGCTGCCGCTTCGGATGCCGACAAGAGCCCGTCATCGTCCGATGTCGATTCATCGGGCGGCGTGAATACCAGACCAGCCTCGGCAAATCCCACACGGGGATCGGGCAGGACGCCGTGGGTAGAAAACAGAATGACCTGCGCACCGGCAAGATCGGGGTCGCGTTTGACGTTGGCTTCGGTTGCCTTGTCCTTCGTCACAAGCCGCCCGCTCTCGGTAAACAGGGCTCCTACCGCTGCAAGCTCGGCCTCCGCTCCTTCAAGGCTCTTCATGCTCATCAGGGCATCGCGATCAGCCATTGTTGCGCCGCCGCGCGTTTCAACGAACAGGCTCGCGCCGCGCTGGCCCGGCTCGGCATTGTCTGAAGGCGGGGCGAGCACAGGGTCGCCATAGCCAACGAAGCCGTTGGCCTGAAAATCACGGCGCACCGTTCCGGCAAGGTCCGGGACCGACGGGAGATAGGCCAGATCGAACCGGTTCGACAGCCACGGCGCATCGCGGAACACACTGCCGCTGGTGTCGAGGCCGTCATCCTCTGGCTGCTGCGTCAGGAGAACCGAAAGCGGCAAGGCTGAGATCGCCCCGCTGGTCACCACATAGAGCTTCTCCACCCGGCCATTGAACCGCCCCGGCTCAAAGACATGCGCGACCGGCGCGATGAGCATATCGTAGAGTTCGAAAGCCGCGTTGCGGTTGAAAGCATAGCCCTCCCAACCTTCAAAAGCCTCGTCGCTGGAAGCCCCGCGCGTTTGCACCGCCGCGTTCAAGCCGCACTCGACCGGATCAAGGTCGCAGCGCAGAAACTCAACCAGTATTTCGACGTCTTCAGCCCCGCCCTCGATCCGATGCCAGGCACGCTCACCAATGGGATCATGCTGCGCGGCAAAAACGTAGATATCTTCGCCCACGGTCAGGATCGTCAGCAAACCCTCGCCTTCGTCCAGGGCCGCTTCGACTTCGTTATGCGTGAGCGGAGCCGGGGCTGCGAAATCGTAATAGGCGGGAAATTCGTCCTCGATCTGCTGCGCCAGCTGCGCGTGGCGCTGCTGGACCGCGTTGAGATTGCTGCCCTCCCTGTTGCCCGCCCCCAGCAACCGGAAGAGTTCGGCGCTCAGCGACTGATACTCGCTGACGAGAATCCGAAGTTCGGGGTTCGGTGCCGCAGCACGCGCTGAGGCCAGCGCGAGCGCCTGTGAATTGCCGTCAATACGCAGGAGCTGCGCGGCTTCAAACGCTTCATCGAACCCGTCGCGGCCGAGAACGTTCAGATTGAAGAGATAGTCCGGATCGTCCCCGCTCTTGCCTTGCTGGGCTCGAGCAAATCGCCAATTGGCCAGCATACGCGTTTCGAGTGCATAGCGAAAATCGAGCCCGACTCCTTCGCTCGCCAGAACCCGACGCTGGAGCGCGTCTGCAGTGTTGCCGCCGGCTCCATCGCGCGCGTTCTTGATCTGCCGCTCCGCCAGCGATTCAGCGCGCGAGAGGAAAATATACGCTAGATCGGTGTGGTCCTTGTCCGCCCCGAATGCCGGATCGCGGACCAGCAAGCGCGTCCAGCGATCATAGCGCGAGACCATCGACTGACCGCTCTCGTTCGAGGCGAAGTCGGCGCGATTGTTGAGCTGGTCTTTGAGAAACGCATAGAGTTGCCCCGGCTCGGCTCCGCCGCATGCAATCGTCTCTGCTACGATCTGGTCGCTGATCTGAGCGGTTCGAAGCAGCAGCGAGGGGATGTAGGGCTCGCCGCCGCCGGGTGGCGTGATCCGAAAGCCCTGGGCGGCAGCCATTATCTCGGCTTTCTCGGCTGCGGATGGGCACATGCCCAGGTCGGTGCTGACTTGCGCCCGGTAAAGCAGGGCCTCTGCCACCTGCTCATATTGTTCGAATGCGGTGTAAAGTTGGAGGCCTTGGGCCCGCGGTCCCCAGACCTCCCAGAACTTGTGCCGCGCCCGGTCATCCCGGTCGAGTCGCAGGAGACTGTCGCGTTCCACCAGAGTGCGGGAAAAGACGTCTTTCGACGGCTCACCAGCATTCCAGCTGTCCTCCAGCACGGAGTCGATTGCAGAGCCCGCGAGATCGCGCCGGCCCTGCCGCGCCAAAGCAATGGCTTCGATAGACCGCGCACGCAAAGCCAGCGGATGGTTCGCGCCCAACTCCTGAACGATCACGGCACGGGCAGCCTCGGCCTCTTCCTGCGCAGCGAAGGGGCGGAAATTCTTGAGCATGTTGTCGGCAAGACTGATCCGGATTTCCGCGCTCGCAACGCTCTGCGCTCCGGTTCCCTCCCGCGTAAATCTGAGCAATTCGCGCCAGAACTTTTCCGCAAGGTCGAGGTCGCGCGAGGATCGCTCATTGTGCATGGCGTTGTTGCGGGCGACCATGGCTTCGATGCGGTTGGTGATCGTAAACGGCTCATCAAGGTCAATGCGCCAGCTCAGATACTCGATCCCCTCGATCTTGATCTTCAACCAGACCTGATCCGACCACCCCGGTGCCGACAGGCCCAGAACGTGATGCTGGTCATAGTAAAGCCGCCGCATATCAAGAGCCGTCCTGACCGCGCCGAACGTCTCATAGTCGGGATTTATGCGCGCTCCGGCGAGCCTGTAGTCGGCTGCGGAAAGCCCGTCATATGCCAAGCTGTAGGCATTTTTGGCGCCGGCGTAATCGAGCTTCGATTCAAGGATTCGCGCTTCGGCCCGATGGAGCAAGGCGATTGCGCGACGATCCTCCGCAGGGTCTAGCGCCGCCAGAGGAGAGCGGGACGCCAGAAGCGCTTCCGCCTCTGCCAGCCGCCCTGCGGAAACGAGGTTTTGCACTTGACCGGCGAGCGCCGAAGCCAGTTGCGCACTCTCATCGCCATAGAGACGCGCCGTGTCGGCAAGGACGCGCTCGCCCAAGTTCGCGGCATCCGCGTAGCTGCCCAGAAAATACAATGCAGTCGAACGTGCATTGGCGACCGCCAAGGCGGACTTTTCATCATCAGGTTGGTGCTGGTTGACCCATTGTTCCAGCTCGTCGACCGCTGCCCTTTGCTCAAGATGCTGCCCCCTCAAGCTGAGGATATCAATCCGGGCGTAGCGCAAGCCGGCGAACGCGCCATCATCGCTGTCCAGCCGCCGGGATATTATGGCTTCAGCGCGGTCAAGCGCGGCCCCGGCCTCGCCCAGCGCCTGCGCGCTGATCAGTTCGTTTGCCTGGGCGATCAGCAACCTTCCGGTGAAAGGATGGTCGGGCCCGAAAGTCGCTTCGGAAAGCGCAATCAGATCGGCGAGCGCGTTCAGCCTGAAAAAGGATCCCTTTGGATCGGAAATTCCGCGAAGCTCCATACCCATCGCATAGAGCTCGGAGCTGGTTGGCATTTTCACATCGGGCGGAACGGGCGAAACCGACCGAACGATTTCCGCAATCTGTGCCTCGTCATAGGCCTGCGCGCGGGCTTCGCTGGCTGAAACCGCGTTCAGCGCAAAAGCCGCCAGTGCAAAGAGCGCCACATAAGCGAATGGTTTGCCCCTTGCCCCCATCAGTCCAGAATGCGAATTCAACAAGCTATTGCAAGTTCAATCTGGCTGCTGGCGCTGGTGACTTCGTCGAGATCAACAGCGAGCGGGAAGTTTGGCGCCGCTGAAAACTGGTAGCGGAGGAGGGACTCGAACCCCCGACACGCGGATTATGATTCCGCTGCTC
>JAYPMZ010000195.1:0-3778 GCA_038130205.1 Erythrobacteraceae bacterium
TCTGTGACCCACCCGATCCCATCTCGAACTCGGCCGTGAAACCAGTCTGCGCCGATGGTACTTTGTCTTAAGGCACGGGAGAGTAGGTCGCCGCCAGGCATTACAGCTTGTGGTGGAGCCTTTAGTGGCAAGCGGGAAAAACCCATTCACAGTCAAAGGGCTGGCCGAAAGGCCCAGCCCTTTTGGCGTCTCTAGGGATCAGTCCCTGATACGCCATGCTAGGTGCCGCGGGATGGAGCAGTCCGGTAGCTCGTCAGGCTCATAACCTGAAGGTCGTTGGTTCAAATCCAACTCCCGCAACCAGCACCCCATTGAAAATACTGAATAAAAAGGCCTCGCTGTTTCCAGCGGGGCCTTTTCTCGTTTGAACTGGAAGCATATAGGAAGCAGCCGTCAGCGAACTTCTCTGCACTCTTCCAATTGTCGCAGAATGTCAGTTTTGCGCCCCAAATTCCGTCATTACGGAATAAGCGTCGACCACCCGAAAGCGGAAATCAGAATGCTGAGTTTGCACGCCACCGGTTACTGCAAACAAGTCAACTCGCTGACTACTTGTATCGTCCTCTCTCACAGCATGCGTATGGCTGAAGTTATGTTTCAGTAGAGCTTATCGCTGCGCGACAGCCGTTCCGTCGGTTGCCTTGACTACGCTCGAAGCTTTGCCACCAACCTTCCGTATAGCTTCCGACAGAGTTCGCAGGGCTGCTTGCGACGCCACCGCCCCTTCGGCGTCCAGTGCTTCAGAGACAAAAGATGCCGCGGTCGTCGCTGCGCAAATCGCGGTCCGCAAATCGTCGCGATGGTTCAACGCGTAGCAGAGGCAACGATTCCTTTGGCAATAGCCGATCACAGTGTCCTTCATCGGCATCCTGTCGATGCCGCCCCCCCACGGCTGGAAGCTCAGCTTCTGGTCGAGTGCGCGGATTTCGATCGGCGCATCCTCCAGCTTGGCCAGATCGTAACCACCGAGCGGAACGGCAAAGGCCCGCGAAACGCGGTTGTAGAGGTCGACCGCCGCGATCCCGGTTTCAGGAAGACCCTTGGACAGGTCGCGGCGGACCAGCTGTTCGACACTGGAGCGGATGGCGGAAGGCTTGAGGCCCATCGCACGGTACGCGCTACGCCACACTGCGATGCGCGGATGCTCGGCCAGGGACTCGAGTTCGAAGGGCGGCTCCACAGGTCGGTCGACGATATCGGTCAGGTCGAACACCGCGTCTGCAGGCCACGAGGCCCGCATGCCGAAGGCCGCGAAGTCGGGGAATAGCTCGCGGGTGTGTGGCAGGATCGTCAGCTTAATGTCATGCTTGGTCATGGTACCTGTCTCCGGCTCTAACAAACAAGATGGCGGGCAGGATCGGTGACCCCGCCCGCCAGTGGTGCATGTGTCGTCACAAGTAGGGCTCTACCTCGCCGAGGAGCGAGCGGCGTCGGCGAAGGATCGGATCGAGGCCGGCCTGGATCAGACGCTCGCGCAGCTTTCGCAGATTATATTGCGGCACGTCGCTGAAGAGGTGGTGCTCGACATGATGTGCATCGCCGAACAGGTGACATAGTTCGTTGCCGACGCCGTGATGGCTAAACGTGCGTTCTGCCACCGAGAGGCCACGAGCCGACTGGCGGTAGTCGTGCTCGCCGCTTTCGGCCACGGCCCGCACCAGCGGCAACGTCAGGCTGAACAGGATGGAAAAAAGCCCGATCCATGCGACGAATGCGGTCGTCAGCCCGAATATCGCCGCGAACGGCAGGATGTAGACTGCCAAGTGCCATGCCAGCGCGCGCAACGTGAATCCGCTTTCGCTGCCGACGGTGCGATAGAAGCCGGACAACTCATGTGGCAAGCGAGTGACGGTGACACCGGCACTCGGCAGCTTGTCCTCGCGTGTTTCGGGGTGAGCCTCCATGCGCGTACGGCAAGGATCGCGATCACCGTCGAAACCACCATGGTGCGGGCTATTGTGGTTGTCGCGAAACGCCTTCACGTCCTGCATCAACGGCGCGGCGAACAGGGCATTGCCGATAGCATCGTTCGCCTTGCGCGATACCCCGCCATAGCCCGGCTTGCCGCCTATATCGCAATGCGCCGCTCCGTGGATCAGGTTTTCCAGACCCCTCCATCCAGGCGCGAGCACAAGGGCCGAAACTACAATTGCGGGAATTGCCCACACGCTGTCCGACGTCATCAACGACGACGCCGCGGCCAAGCATGCACCGGTGAGGATGTGCACGCCCAGACCTTGCACGATCGGGATAATCGGCTTGCGCTGTTTCAGGTCGTCGGTGCGCACGTTGCGATATTGTGCTTCGTACTCACTAGGCACCGCGCGCGTGCGCAACTTGCTGATTATGCGATCGCGCGAGTGTTTTGCACGTTTGGTCGGTTTCTCGGGGTCGGGGCCATCCGGCCCCGAGCGCCCGAAGGCACTCTCTTGCTGTTTCATCATACGCTTCCTTCTCCGAGGGCAGCGCACGGGGTGCCCGTCTTCTCTGCATGAGCATGCGAAGCGTCCGAACCGTTTGACATTCGCCCTGCGGTCTGCAAGGGCGACGCTTGGAACGTGGCGGTCTTCCGCTACGCGGGTTGGCCAGTCGCCCCGTGCGGCTGGCCCTCCTACTCTTGGGCATAATGGCCCACGACAGATCAATTTCAATTCCAGTTGCGAAATCGCACCTGCAACGGTGCGTTGCTTGCCACTCGGGCCACTTAAGGCTTTGGTTTTCTTCGCCGACTAGCTTCGGCTGGGGCGATCCATCGGATTGGTACGCGATTGCCTGCGAAGCTGTGAGTTTCAATTTCGCTCGCCAATTTCAAAGCGTCAACAAATCCCTGCAAAGTTTTCTTAACAACCTGAAACCGCTTGCTACATTGCTTGCCCTAAAGTGATTCGGGGGCGGGTCGAGAGTGGAAATCCCAGAAATCGACGATATCCTGGCGGTGCTTGGCGCGCTTCCAGACGAGCGCAGGATGCTTCTCCTCGGAAGCATCCAAAGAAACATCGCGCGCACGGGTCGAAGACGGCCAAGAGCAGGCGAAATTCCTCCTGCCGCGATGGCGCGCCGAATCTATCTCTACGCGATGCTAGACGACCAAGTGGGCAAAAATTCCACTCAGACCGCAGCGGCGGACATCGAGGAGTGGCATCAGAAATACGTGGAGTTCGCTCACGAACTGAAGGCGCTGAAAATCCTTGCTGCCAAGGAAAAGGACAGCGGCGCATCCACGCTGCGCAACTTCGCGTTCCACAAGACCGCTGCCCCGACCAAGAACCTGCTTCTGGCCGTATTAGGGCTGTACATTGCCAAGTACGAACAGAATTCGAAATTCGATGCGACGAAGTATCCGCAGATCCCGGAGTGCGAGGTCAATCTCGAGCGCGATATTCGCCTGTTCTTGGGGCGTCAGCTCGACGACGAAGCAGATAAGTCGTCCGCCGAACGACCTTTCGACCTCAAGCCGCTGTGGGCTGGCGACGATTATCGCACGGTCCCGTTCGGCTTCACGTTGGACGAAGGCCGCATTAGGGATTGGGGCGAAATCTTCTCTCGATATCAACTGAAGGAGAAAGATGGCGGCGACGGTCACGCGCACTTCACCCTGTTTCGCGAGCGAAAGTCGAGCGACGGCCACTTGATAAAGTCGTTCTTGGCGATCGGCCCAGCCAAGGAGCGGCCGGTCGGGTCGCTATATTTACAACCGACCTTTCATCTCTATCAGGCGCCCGGCGGTAAGACCCGGCGGGCAACGCCGGGAAAGGTAATTCCTACCAAAACGGGCGTC